>DASPNH010000214.1:0-60885 GCA_035626675.1 Binatia bacterium | reverse complement strand
CCGGGGTCGGGATAGTCGGGAGCGCCTTCGCGCACCACCTGCGCGCAGCCGGCCAGCATGGGCCCGTAACAGATGTAGGAATGACCCACGATCCAGCCGATATCGGACGTCGACCACCAGACGTCTTCCTCGCGCACGTCGTAGTAGTTGCGGATCATCGTATGGACGCCGACCGCGTAGCCCCCGTGCACGTGCACGACGCCCTTGGGCCTGCCGGTCGTGCCCGAGGTGTAAAGGATGAACGCCGGATCCTCGGCGTCGGTGTGCTCGGCCGGGCACTCGTCGCTCTGGGCCGCCACCGTCGCGGCGAAATCGGTCTCGCGCCACGACAGCTGATGGGTCCCCTCGCGCCGGTGCACGAGCACGTTCTCGACGAAGTTCAGCCCGTGCAGAGCCTTGGCCACGATCGCGTCGAGCGCGACGACCTTGCCACGGCGGTAGGTGGCGTCGGCGCACACGACCATGCGCGCATGCGAATCCTCGATGCGCTGCCGCAGCGCCTCCGGCCCCATTCCGGCGTAGACGACCGAGTGGATCGCGCCGATGCGTGCGCACGCCTGCATCGTGAAGATGCCTTCGGGCGTCAGCGGCATGTACAGCACGATGCGGTCGCCCTTGACGATGCCGAACGATTTCAGCGCGTTGGCGATGCGCGAGACTTCCGAGAGAGCCTGCCGGTAGGTGAACGTGCGAGCCGGGCCGCGCTCGGATTCGAAGTGCAGCGCGATGCGGTGGCCGCGACCGCGCTCGATGTTCCGCTCCAGGCAGTTGTAGGAAAGGTTGGTCTTGCCACCCACGAACCAGCGGTGACGGCTGCCGTGGATTTCGCTGACGCGCGACCACGGTGCGAACCAGTCCAGGTCACGCGCCGCCGCGTCCCAGAACGCGTCGGGATGGATCTCCCAGGAGCGGTACCAGTCGTCGTAGTCGGAAACCAGGGCGCGGGAGCGGACGCGCGGTGACGGTTCGAATCGAACGTCGAGCCTGGCCAACGCTTCGACGGCGCTCTTGTGGACGCTCACGGCGGCGAACGTAACGCCCGCGTGCGGCGGAGGCAACGCGCCCAGAAGCCTGAGCCGGCTGCGATCGTGCTCGTCTTGACTCGAGGCGGGCTGGCCCTCACAGTCGCCGGCGCAAGGAACTACGATGATGCAGACACTTCGCGCACGCCTCGTCCTTTCCGGTTTCGCTCTGATCGCACCGACTTCGGCGATGAGTGCCATCACGGCGGACGACGTCTGCGCTCCGACCGCCAATCCGTGCATCGTCGACGGACGCGTCGGCGTGGAGGCGGGAGCCATCCTCGATTTCGGCCTGCGCACGCTGCAGATCGTCCGAGGCGGTATGCTGGCGGCCGCCGCAAGCGACGTCACCGTCGCTTGCGGCGGGCTCATCGTCGATCCGGGTGGTGCCATCGACTTCTCCGGGCGTGGCGTCATCGGGAGCATCGAGCTGAACGCCAGCGGACGCTGCCAGGACTCGCCGACCCAACCTTGCATGGCCGCTTCGGACTGCACGACCGGAACGTGTACCGGCGGCGACGTCGTGCTCGGCGGACGGCTGTTCGGCGGAGGCCCGATCGCCGACCCGAACCTGCGCATTAGGGCAGCAGGCGACATCGAGGTCGGCGGGCTCGTACGCATGACTTCGCGCAGCGGACCGTATCCGTCGCCCGGCTCGGCGGTCTTCGAGGCCGGCGGGCATATCTGGCTCGACGCGATCGTGCGCGGCCGCGGCAAATCAGGCGGCGACGGCGCGGATCTGATCCTGACCGCGGGCGGCGACGTGATCGTGACCGGCAGCCGCATCGATCTGCGCGGAGGCGAGTACGGCGGAGGCTACCTGCAGATCGAATCCGGAAACGACGTGATGCTCTCGGGCAAGTTCTTCATGAGCGCCTTCTCCGGACCGGCCTCGGGCGGAGGCATCGCGGCAACTGCGGCTCGCGACATCGTCCTTCACGGGCAGGCGGACGGTGCGACGACCGTGTTTTCGCGCGGCAACGAAGGTGAGGATTTTCCCGGCGATGGCGGAGTCATCTTCTTCGCTGCGGGCAGGGACGTACGCGTCGAGAACCAGGTGCTGGTCGATCTGAGCGGCCCTCCCTCGGGCTTGGGAGGCAGCATCACGCTGCGGGGGCGGGAGAACGTGCTCTTCGACGCGAGAGCCCGCCTGGTCGCCAACGACTACGACGGCGGCGGTGGCCGGATGCAGGTGGAAGCCATCGATGGCGACATCACCATCGGTGCGGGCGCCGACGTGGATCTGCAGGGCGGCTCCTACGGCGGCCATGCATCGTTCGTCGCAGGCGGCAATGCATCCATCGCTGGCGTGGTGACCACGCACGGCAAGATCAGCACGGGCTCGATCTGGCTCTTCAGTCAGGGCACGACATCGATCACCGGGGCGATGAGCTGCGGCGCCAACGACCTCGGATTCGCCAGCCACCGCATCACGATCGGCGGGTGCGACGTTTCGATCGAATCCGGAGGTAGCGTCTCGATGAGCTCGGACGCCGACGGGATCAGCGTGGTGGCACGCCGCTCGCTGAGCGTGGACACGCTCTCCAGCCTGGTCGCCGAAGGCGAAGGCACGTTCATCGATCTCTTCACGCGAAGCGATACGCAGCCGCCGTCGCTGCCCGGCACCATCTCGCCGGCCCCGGCCACGACCATCGACGACTCGCTCGAGCCCTGCCCCTAGCCGGCTCCGCCCGGACGCGGCCTCAGAACGGCCAGGCCTCCCACAGGTTGGCGCGCAGCCCGATGAAGACGACCTGCCCCGACATCCGGTACTCGCCTGCGAACGCCGTTGCCTCGCCGGCCGAGATGTCGCGCTCGCCCTCGAAGCCGTGGCCCGCCGTGACGTCGAACATCAGGTCGGGCGACCACGCGAAGGTGAAGCCGCCGCCGACCTTCCAGTCCTCGGTGTCGATGAGCAGCGGCGAGACCGTACGATCGCCGACGATGCTGTCGGCATAGCTCGCGCTCAGCCGTACCTGGAAGCGCGGCGTGAGCGCGTACCGGAACCCGAGCGCAGCCCGCCATTCGTCATTGGCGTCGGCGATGAATGCGATGTCGCCCGAGGGAGTTTCCTCGAACCGGAAAAAGGAGTCGGAAAAGATGCTCGCATCGGTCCAGCGGCCCGACACGCCGACGTGGAGCTTGTCGGTCACGTCCGCGTTCACGCCGACGAACACCTGCGCGGGCTGATCCAGGTCGAGCTCGACGTCCTGCTTCTCGCCGGTGGGCAGACGCATGTCGCCACTGGCCCACACCATCCCCGGCGAGCGGATTCCCAGGCCCAGCGCGACGCGATCGCTCAGCTGGTAGCGCACGCCGGCGATGGCCTGCACACCCGGTCCCCACACGCTGAAGTGGTAGGGGATGTCGGGCGTATAGCGCAGCTTGATGTCGCCGAGCAGCAGCGTCAGCCCGATCCCGAAGCTGACGCGATCGCCGGCGTTCCACGCCACCGACGCTGCCACGTTGGCCACGCCGAGCCGCGACAGGAACTCGACGGGAACACCGGAGGCCGGCTGGGCATCGGTATCGAACGACGCGCCGAGGCTGCCATACAGCGAAAGACCGGCGCGAACGTCGCGCGGACCGCCGAACACCACGCTTCCCTCGGGAATGTATCCGGTAAAGCCGTCGCGATTGGAGTAGCCGGGCGGCGCCGACGCATCGAAGCCGGTGTGCCCGAACGCCAGACCGAACGATCCGCTGACGAAGCCGGGATCGAACAGGACCAGCGAAGCAGGATTGGCGAAGGCCGCTGCCGTCGGCGATTCGGGCGCGGCCACGGTCGCGCCGGCCATCGCCGAATCGGCAGCACCGACCGCCGGCGTCAGCAACTGCGATGCGCTGGCGGGAGCCGACGACAGCGTCGCGCCGACCAGCAGCAGGCATGCGATGTGGTGCGCCGCGCGCACACGGAAGGCGGCGCCGAACAGAGTGGCCAGGATCTGCGAGTGCATGAAGTCCCCTTTGCCGATGCAGTGGTCGCTGTCTACGCGAGCGCGCGCCTTGACGGAATCGATCGCTTTGCGTGTTTGACTCCCCCGTCTCGCCTTCCTTTAGTGCCGCGCCACGGCACGCAAGGCGGTCCCGGCGATCGAGGAGAATATGCAAGAACGAACCGGCCTCGTTCCCTTCTGGAAGAACTACGATCGCAAGGCGATGCTGCGCTACGTGCAGCAGGCGGACGAGCTCGGTTACGATTCGTTCTGGGTCCCCGAGGCATGGGCCTACGAGGCGTTCTCTCTTTTGACGGAGATGGCGCAGGCCACCAAGCGCATCAAGCTCGCAACCGGCATCGTCAACGTGTTCAGTCGCTCGCCAGGCCTCGTCGCCATGCACGCGGCCACGCTCGACGAGATCTCCGAAGGCCGCTTCGTTCTCGGCCTGGGCACATCGGGCGAGAAGGTGATCGAAGGCTTTCATGGAATCCCTTACGAGAAGCCGCTGACGCGTCTGCGGCAGTACATCCAGGTCGTGCAGGCTCTGATCGCCGGCCAGCGTCTGACCGACGCGGGCGCAGACCTGTGGGACTTCCGTCACTTCAAGCTCGAGATGACGCCGGTCAGGAACCGCATCCCGATCTATTGCGCATGCCTGAACGACAAGGCCATCCAGATGGTAGGCGAACTGGCCGACGGATGGATGCCCACGTTCTGGCCATGGCAGCAGCTCGACAAGGGCGTGAAGCTTCTTGCCGAAGGCGCCGCGCGCAGCGGCCGCGACGTCGCCGAGGTTGCGGTGGCGCCCTTCACCACGGTCATCCCGATGCCCGACAAGGAGATGAGCTACAACTCGGCGCGCGGCCTCATCTCCTTCTACATCGGCGGCATGGGCGTCTACTACCACGGCCTGCTGACGCGCATGGGCTACGGCGAGAACGCCGACGTCGTGCGCGACCTCTACGCCGAGAAGAAGCGCGACGAGGCGGCAGCCGCCGTCTCCACCGAAATGATGGATGCGCTCGTCATCGCCGGCGAGCCCGACTTCTGCCGGACGCGCCTTGCCGAGTGGCGCAGCGGCGGCGTCGATCTGCCCATCCTCGGGCTTCCCACGGACATGGGGCCCGACATCTGCTCGCTCTACATGCAGATGATGGCACCGGCAGCCTGAGCCTGCGCCGGCCGCGATGGTCGCCGCGTTCGTCTTCGCACTGGCGGCAGGCTTTGCCCTCTTCGTCGTTCCGGGCGCGTTCCTGGTGCTGGCCACGCACGCGCGGCCCGAACGCTGGGAGCTGCCCGGCTTCGCGTTCGCGGCATCGCTGACCCTCCTCTTCGCCTCCTTCGCAATTGCGGTCGTGGCGGGCCTTCCGCTGTCCGCCACTCCGCTGCTGTTGGCAGCGCTGACGGTGGCCGGCTGCTACGCCGTGCGCATCGGCTATCAGCGCCCGGAGCAGCCGGTCAGCGACGAGGACGAGGACGACAAGTGGCAGGTGGCACCACAGTGGTGGCCATGGATCGTGCTGGTGATGGTGGTCGTCTCTGCGGCAGCCGCCGCATTCTTCGCACCGCGCGGAAGCATCGACCGCTGGTGGTATCTGGCCTACGTGCGCGCCTACCTGGAGCGCCCGCAGCTCTCGATCGAGGAACCGTTTCTCGGGACCGCCAACACCTTCGCGCGTTTCAACATCCATCCGTGGCTGATGGGGCTTGCGTTGTGGGCGCGGGTGGCGGGCGCCGATCCGGTCTGGCTGTACGAGCGCGTCGCGCCGCTGCTGATCGCGCCTCTTGCCGTCTCGAGCGCATGGGCGCTGGCGCGCGCGGTCTTCCGGCCCGGTGCCTCGGCGCGTCTTTGCGTGCTGGCTTCGGTGGTGTTGTGGGGCGGCGGGCTGGTGCCCCTTCTCGCACGCGCGGGCGAGGACAAGATCCTGGCGCAGGCGCTGCCGGCAACGGTCTGCACGGCCGCGTTCCTGCGCTCGGTGCGCGGCGAGTCCCGCTGGGTGATCGTGATCGGGCTGACGGCGCTGGCCACGGCCTCGGTGCATGCCCTCGTGTATGCTCTCGCGATCACGCCGCTGCTGGCGTTCGCCGGCGTGCGCTATCTGACCGACCGCAAGCATCGCGCGTCGATCGTCCTGAGCGTCGCGGTCCTTCTGGGAGTGGCGACCTATCCGGCGGCCGTCTGCATCATGGTGCGCGGCGACCTGGCGGCCATCGGCGCCGAGCTCAAGGACATGAGTCACCCGGTCGTGCGCGTTCATGAAGAGCGTGCCCGTCTGGTTCACCTGGGAAGGATGGGCTACGTCGTGCACCCGCGCCTGGTCGCGCATCCGCTGCTGCTGATCGGGTTGATGGCACTGCCGCTTCTGGCCTTTCGCAAGGGCAGCTCGCGCGACTTTCTCCTGGCTGCCACCGTCACCGGGGCAGCGGTCGCGTTCTTTCCGCCACTGACCGTTGCCGCCGGTACGCTGCTGTCGCCGTGGATGGTCTACCGCGCGCTGTGGATGGTGCCGTTCGCGGCGCTGGCGGCGTTCGCGATCACCGAGGCGCGCCGCGCGCTCGGCTTCGACGAAGGCGCGGCGCTGCTGGCCATCGCCATCCTTGCCACGCCGCCGCTGCTTGCCACGGTCGTGCACCGTGCCGGCGGCCAAAGGGAACGTGTGGTGCAGCCGGCCGATGCGGGATTCTCGGCTGCCATGGACGCGTTGCGGGCGCTTCCGCGCGACGCGCGCATTGCCGCGGCGCCCGAGCTTTCCGAGCGCCTTCCCGCGCTGACCGGACGTCATGTCGTGGCCGCTCTGGACCGGTCCACCGTCGTCTTTGCCGGCTCGCGCGAGCGCGCCGAGGCGAGGCTTCGGCTGCGCGCCGCGACGCTGGCAGGCGACCCGAGACGCGGAGCCTTCGAAGAAGCGGCTCGCACCTCCGCTACGCATGCGGTCTACGATCCGCGCTCGCGGCTCCGTCCGGATTGCGGCGCGCACGTTCATCAGGGCGAGTCCTTCGCCGTCTGCGATCTGCTGCCCTCGCAGGTCGCCTCCGACCATCAGAGGCTCGAGCCCATCGATGCGCTTCCCGAAGAGACGCTGCGCGTGCAGGTGATGGACGGAGACGGCGAGAACGAGACCAAGACGCTCGAAGACGGCACGCCGAGCGTCTCGGGCACGCCGGTGCGGAGCTCGTGCACCGGCGCATCGCCGAGCACACTCGAGAATCCGGGGCCGTGGCCCGCGGCGGTACCGACGATGGCGTGCCGGCTCTCGAGTCTGGACGGCGATCAGATCACCGCCACGGCGCTGGAGATCGTCCCGTCGCTGCGCAGCGCCGTCGACGAGATGCTGGTGTCGGTGCGAGCGGTGCGCGCCGGCAACGTCGTGTACGAGGCCTTCGGCAGCGCGCGTGCCAGTGGCAAACGCCCGCTGCGCTTTGCGATGGAGGCGCCTGCCGCCGACGAGATCGAGCTGCGCATCCTCTCGGGCTTCCTTGCCGGCGTCGGCGTGCAGAGCATCGCGTGGTCCGTCGGTGGCGGCCGCGAATCCGGCAAGCGGCACATCGGCGTCCGCCGCGCCCCCCGAGGCCAATGATGGGGACAGGTACGATGTTTCGCGCGAGCATTTTCCATTCGGGCTGGCCGGCGGCATTCCGCGATCATCACCACCATCGGTGCCGGCCAGACAACGACTGGAACATCCGGAGCGTGTCATGAAGACATTCCAGGACAAGGTCGCCGCCATCACCGGCGCCGGCTCGGGTATCGGCCGTGCTCTGGCCATCGAGCTTTCCGGCGCGGGCTGCGAGGTCGCACTGAGCGACATCGACCAGGCCGGCCTCGAGGAGACCGCTGCCATCCTGCGCGTGGGCGGCATCCGCGCCACCACGGCCAGGCTCGACGTCGCCGACCGCGCGGCCGTCTACGCGTGGGCCGACGAAGTCGTCGCGCAACACGGCCGCGTCCACATGGTCTTCAACAACGCCGGCGTCGGCATCGGCAGCACCCTCGAAGGCATCAGCTACGAGGACTTCGAGTGGGTCATGAACATCAACTTCTGGGGCGTGGTCTACGGGACCAAGGCGTTCCTGCCGCACCTTCGCGCCAGCGGAGAAGGGCACGTCGTCAACATCTCCAGCCTGTTCGGCATCCTGTCCGTGCCCGGCAACGGCGCCTACAACGCCTCCGAGTTCGCGGTGCGCGGCTTCACCGAGGCGCTGCGCCAGGAACTCGAGCTGACCGGCGGCAACGTCAGCGCGACGTGCGTGCATCCGGGCGGCATCAAGACCAACATCGCACGCAGCGGCCGCATGTCCGACAACCTGAAAGACCTGCACATGCCCGATCCCGACACGGCGCGTGCCGAGTTCGAGAAGTTCTTCATCACCACGCCGCAGAGCGCGGCCAGGACCATCCTGCGCGCGGTCCAGCGCAACCAGCGGCGGGTGCTGATCGGGCCGGATGCACGAACGCTCGACTTCGTGGCGCGGCTGATGCCGCAAGGGTATCAGCGGGTGATTCTGCGTAATTTCCGGCGGCGGATGAGGTGAGCATTCCGTGCTCGTTCGCGAGCACAGCCCATACGGTCAGGCGGCGGACGTGACGATGAGACCATCGGCCAGCGTCACGACCCTCAACCCCGATCCACGTCGCTCGGCGACCTGTCCCCAGAATCCGTTACTCCCTGCGAGCGTGATTTCGTCGTCGAAAACCACAGCACTGCAAAACCCGGAACCAGGAACGCCGCGGCGATCGCCGTTGCACCTCCGAACTGCAGCACCGACGACTCGTGGCCCGTGCACATCGTGCCGGCGGCGGACGAGCACAGCGTCGATACGACCAGCGGTGCCGCGACGCCGTTCCACGCGATGTGCTGCACCATCGCGACCACGATACCGGCAACGGCCGCTGCCGCCCCGCCGCGGGCGGCCCACCATGCGATGCCGGCTCCGCTGCACGCCGTGAACACGGCGTGCGCCGAGGCGCCGAGAAACCCGCGCAGATACGACGCTGCGACCAGCCCCGCCTCTCCGCCCTGCAGCATCGAGATGCCGAGGTAGAGGAAGTTCTCCGTCCACACGAAGCCGATGCCGACGAGAGCGCCGCACGCGATGCCCTCGAGGAGCGTCTCCTCGCTCGCTACGTGCGGCATGCGCCGGAGTGGAACTGCAAACAGAAGAAGCAGGCCGAGCGCCTTGGCGGCTTCCTCGATCACCGGCGCGAGGAAGACGGCCAGGATGCTGCGACCTTCGAACTCTGCCGAGGCGAGCGTGCGGCCGATGAGCTGGTTGCCGTGCATCGACAGGAAGGCCGCACCGGTCGCTCCCCACAGAAGCGCCAGCACGTAGGCGCGGTTGATGCTTCGCCGCCGCACGAGCAGCACCGCGGTGGCCAACACTAGCGCAGGCGCCGTGGCCGCCGCGAGCACGATCGCCGGCGTGGCAGTCAGCAGGTCGATCGTCCATACCAGCGGTGGCGCGCACAGCAGTGCGAGAAAGCCGTAGACGCGGAAGGACGCCGGCGTCATTGGCGTCGGCGCGGCTCGACAGACGGTGGGTTCAAACCGCGCCGCGAGCGTCGACGGGCCAGATGCCGACGAGCTTGTCGCCACGGACGCAGTGGTAGTAGTCGTAGAGATTCACCGTGGGATCGCAGTGCGGGACGATGCACTCGATGGTCGAGCCGATCTCGAGCGTCTGCGACTGATCGGCGAAGACGACGCAGCCGTGCTCGTCGCCCGAGAATGCATACATGGCACCGGCCGGCGCGCCGGCTGCGATGCGCGGCTTGGGACCGTCGGTGGCGAAGCGCTTCAGACCCGCATCGGTGGTGACCATGCCGCGCGCGTTGTTGCTGATGACCGTGGTCTGCACGAACAGCGCCGGCTGGAACGGCGACGTTTTCGCGCCTGCGCGCAGTTCGACGTCGCCGTACTCGACGTCCATCACCGCGTACGACCCGGCCTGCAGCTCGGTGAAGATTCCCGCCTGATGATCGATGTCGAAGGTGCCGGTGCCGCCGCCGGTGACGATCTTCGGCTTCATTCCCTCTTTCTCCAGCGCCGAAACGAAGGTGATCACGCGCCGCAGCTGCTCGAGCGAGACCTCGGCGCGCGAGGCGAAGCCCTCGATGTGCTGTGCATGGCCGCAGTAGGCCTGAACGCCGGCCAGCTCGACGCCGCGCGTGTCGCGAACGATGCGCGCCAGCACCGCGCCGTCTTCGGCGCTGGCAACACCGGTGCGTCCGAGGCCGACGTCGAAATCGACCAGCACCTTGATCGGCTTGCGCGCCGCCTCGGCAGCGACGCCCAGCTCGACGACGTTGCGCGGATTGTCGACGACGACCATCACGTCCGACGCAAGATTGAGGGTCACCAGACGCCCGATCTTTGCCGGCTGCACCACGGGCGACGTTACCAGCACGCCGGAGATTCCGGCTCCCACCATCACCTCGGCCTCGCCGACCGTGGCACAGCAGATGCCCACGGCGCCGGCCTGGATCTGCGCCTTGGCGATACGGATCGACTTGTGCGTCTTGGCGTGAGGGCGAAGCGAGAGCCATACGCCCCTGCAGTGCTCGGCCATCGTCACGATGTTGCGCTCGAGTACGTCCAGATCGAGCACGAGCGCGGGCGTGGTCAGATTCCTGCGTGAGCGGGGCTGGCCGATCAGGCTCTCGTTGGGACCGAAGTCCCCGAGATCGAGACTACCCCGCAGCAACGGCGGCAGACTCGTCCGAATCGGAGAAGGAAAACCCGAGCCAGGTGCGCTCCTCTTCCTTGAACGCCTCGAAGATTTCCTGCTCGACGGTCCGGTAGTGCGCCATCTGCGCGCGCACCTTGTCTTCGCCGCCGTGCTGGCGCGACAGACGCAGCATCCACTCCTCCATCCAGGAGATGTGCCACTTCTCGTCCTTGGTCAGCTCGTCGAGAACCGCGCGCGTCTCGTCGTCGCAATAGGCGCTGGCGGAATGCTCGCTGTAGCGGCGCTCGGAGCGCTCCTCGACCAGTACCGTGAGCGCGAACAGATCCAGGATGCTGGTGGGAATTCCTAGCGCCTTGCCGAGGCGGCGCTGGTAGCCATCGGGGACCGGAACAGGAAGGCCGCCGAGCTGGCGGATGCGCTTGGTCCATAGCCAGGCATGGCGCATCTCGTCGCTGATGTGGCGGGTGAACAGGACCTGGGCCTCGGGGTCCTTCTCTCGCTGCATCATCTTCATGAGCAGGCTGGCCCCGCGGATCTCCGCGTCGCGATAGAAGCTGAACAGCTTGATGAGCCCTTCGGTGCTGGGCGCAGCTGTGGTGGTCGAGGAGGCTGTCATCGTCGGCCGGGTGCGGGAGCTTATAGGAAACTTCCGCCACCAGGAATGACCATCCGTTCCGGGCGCAGCCGGGCGGGCGTGCTCCGCGCAGCGGCCGGACCTGAGCTGCTGTTGGCGGCGGGCTCAGTCGACCAGGCCGCACAGCCTCGCGAACGGGTCCCAGGCCGCATCGCGATGCCATTCATACTCGGCGCGCTGCGCGACAGTCGTGGCCAGATCCGCTCCATAGAGGCGCTCGACCAGCGCCAGCATCATGTCCATTCCCGCGCTGACGCCCGAGGAAGTCACCCGGTCGCCGTCATCGACCCAGCGCGCCTCCTTGATCCACTCGACCTTCGGGCCCTGCTCGACCACCCACGAAAACGCGAACTTGTTGGTGGTCGCGCGGCGGCCGTCCAGCAGACCTGCCTTGGCCAGAAGCCCGGCGCCGGTGCAGACCGAGGTGACGATCTCGGCCGATGCGGCGGCGCTGCGAAGCCAGCGTAGGAGCGCCTCGTTGGCCACTTCCTTGCGCGTGCCGATGCCGCCCGGGACCAGCAGAAGGTCGAGCCTGGGGCAGGTCGCAAATCCCTCGCCGGCCAGCGTCTGCGGACCCTGGGAGCTGGTGACCGCCCCGGCGTGCTCGGCGACCATCACGATATCGATCATGCCCTTGAGATTTCCGACCATTTCCAATGGGCCGTAGACGTCCAGCACTTCGAAGCCGGGGAAGAGCAGAACACCGAGGGTACGCCGCTTTGTTTCCATGGCCGCATTGAAACGGTCCGGACCGATTCGGACAACGCCGATGCGCGCGGCGGCGGGATGTGTTGTCGGGTTGTCCGCGGCCGGACGCCCGCGTTGCGGTTTCACGTGGTCCCGCGCCGGACACATAAAAAGAACGATCGTGCTATTCAGTGATTTCGAACGAGCGTGCTACAACGACACCGTGGCAACCAAGGGCACGGCGACACGTCGCCAGATTCTATTGCGAGCCGCGGACCTGGCCTCCGCCGAGGGACTCGAAGGCCTCTCGATCGGCCGGCTCTCGGAGGCGCTCGGCATGAGCAAGAGCGGTCTCTTCGCTCATTTCGGGTCCAAGGAGGAGCTTCAGCTGGCGGTGCTGGAGACCGCGCGCGACCTCTTCGCCGCCGAGGTCCTGGCCCCGGCTGCCGCCGAGCCGCCTGGCCTTTCCCGCCTGGTGGCTGTCGTCCAGGGCTGGCTCCGGCACGTCGAGCACCCCGTCTTTCGCGGCGGCTGCTTCTTTGCGGCAGCCGCTGCCGAATGGGACGACCGGCCCGGCCGCGTCCGCGACCGCGTCGTCGCCATCACGCGCCAATGGTTCTCCGAGCTCGAGACGGGTCTGCTCGAGGCCGCTGCACGAGGCCATCTGCGCGCCGACTCCGACGCTGCACAGCTCGCCTTCGAGCTCCATGCCTTCCTGCACGCGGCCAACCTCGCCTACCAGCTTCATGGCGACGCGCAGGTCTTTGCCAGGGCCAGATCAGCCATCCGTCGCGTTCTGCTGCCGCTGACTCACGAGCATCACACGCACGTCCTCGACGACCTGGCGTAGCTGTCTCGTTTCGATGCACTCGGCAGCGGCTCGACCGCAAGAATGTGACAATTTCTGCGCGTCTCACTGCATGCTGTCATGCTAGGTTGCCGCTGGGGTTTGGGGGGACTCGGCGTTCGCTCGCCGCTCGCTCACGATACCGAATACAGAGGCCCGCTTTTCGGGCCATGGAGAACGTCGATGCGTATCGTCTGTCGCCGCCTGGCGATTGTTTCCGTTGGTGCATTCACCTTCCTGCTCGGGGTAGCCGCGCAGGGCCACGCGCAGACCGCGCAGCTGTGCCTTGCCGGTCAGCTTCGCGGCGCGAGCAATGCGTGCAAGGCAGTGGCGAAGTGCTACAGCACCGCGATGAAGAAAGGCACGGCGGTATCCGAAGCGTGCGTGTCCGTCCAGAGCACTCGTCTCGGCGTCATCTACGGCGAGATCGAAGCTCTCGGCAACTGCCTGACCAGCGACGTCTCTTCGGAGGTCGTCGCCGCTTTTGGCGATCAGATCGAGGCACTGGGAACGGCGCTGACTCTTGGCGGCGGCAAATGCGCAGCGACCAAGATGGCTGCACTCGGCAAGGAGTGCGCGGGCTATCTGCGCTGTTACGCCGCGGGGGCCGCAATGTCCGAGACCGTCGACCCGAGCTGCCTTGCTGCCCACGAAGGCAGGCTGACCAAGAGCTTCACCAAAGCCGAGGCCAAGGGCGGCTGCGCGGTCACCGGAGATCAGGCGACTCTGGAAGCCATGGTCGGCGACATCGCCGCCGGCACCTACACGCTGCTGCGCGGAACCGGAACGACCACGACCGTTCCCACTTCCAGCAGCACCTCCACCGTTACGATGCCGTAACCCAGCAGCAATCGACCGCTGCGCTGCTGAACGCAGCAGCAATCGAACCTTGCGCTGCGGTAGCCTAGTGGCCGTCACGGTGCGGTAGCGTAGTAGCAGTTCGCCCGTGGCGCTGCCGTCGCGCTGTGGCAATTCGCCTGTGGTGGTGCCGTTGCGCAGTAGCAACTCACCCGTGGCCTGCCCTCGCGCAGCGACAAACGGAACGGGCCCGGCTGCGTGAGCAACCGGGCCCGTCGTCTGTCCTACTCGGATCGCGAGCCGAGGCTAGTTCGGATCGACCGCGTCCTCGGTCCGATCGGCCGCACGCTCGATCCCTTCGCCGGTATTCTCGGCACCTTCCTCGATGGCAGCGCCGGTGCGACGCGCACCGCGCTCGACCGCATCGTCGGTGTCCTCGATGGCAGCGCCGGTGCGGCGCGCGCCGCGCTCGACTGCGTCGTCGGTGTTCTCGACGCCGCGCTCGACGACGTCGCCGGTGCGCTCGGCACCACGTTCGACGGCGTTGCCGGTGCGCCGCACGCCACGCTCGGTCGCTTCGGCGCCGTTTTCCACTGCCTGACCCGTCCTTCGAGCGCCGCGTTCGACCACCTCGCCGGTCTTGCGCGCACCGCGCTCGACGACGTCCGCCGTCTTGCGGGCGCCGCGCTCGATGACCTCGCCGGTCTTCTCGACGCCGCGCTCGATGGCTTCGCCGGTCCTCTCGACCGCGTTCTCCGGGTCGGCGGCGGCGATGCCGGTCAGCAGCACCGATGCCGCGACGACTCCGATGCCGTAGGTGACTCTGGGGTACTTCATGCTTGTGCCTCCGTCCTCGAAGTTGATGCATCCACGCTGGGCTGCATTCGCCAGCCTGTCAACGTACTTGACACTGCAACCCCCGCCCCGAAGAGGCGGCATGGAGTGCAAAAAAGCTTGCGTCACATCCAGGGAGGGTGGACATGAAGACGTACGAGGGTGGGTGCCACTGCGGCAGGGTGCGATTCCGCATCCGCGCCGACATTTCCGAGGTCACCGACTGCAACTGCTCGATGTGCACGATGAAGGGCATCCTGCACGTCATCGTTCCGCCGCAGCAGTTCGAGCTGCTGCGAGGGCGCGAGGACCTGACCACCTACACGTTCAACACCGGCGTGGCCCAGCACATGTTCTGCCGGCACTGCGGCATCCACTCCTTCTACGTGCCGCGTTCGGCGCCCGACAAGATAGACGTCAACGTGCGCTGCCTCGACGGCATCGACCTGGACGCGATCCCTCGGAGCCGGTTCGACGGTCGGCATTTCGAGAAGGCGATCGGGGATCGGAAGGATCTGCAGTGAACGGAACCGTCACGATTCGCTGGCGACGCGCTCGCGCACGCTCCCCAACGCCGGGCGGACTATCCAAGCGTGCCCCGCGGCCGGCCGCAATCCAGTTCAGAGATCCACGTGGCCCTTCTTCAGAGCGCGACCCACACCGACTTGCTCTGCGTGTACAGCTGCAGGGCGTTGGCGCCGAGCTCGCGGCCGATGCCGCTTTCCTTGTAGCCGCCAAACGGCACGGCCGTGTCGAAGGCGTTGTAGGTGTTGACCCAGACCGTCCCGGCTCGCAGCGCACGCGCTGCGCGGTGCGCCTTCTGGATGTCCTTGGTCCATACCGCGGCGGCCAAGCCGTAGTTGGTGTCGTTGCCGGTCTGGATCGCCTCCTCGATGCTCTTGAACGTCAGCGCCGAGACCACGGGTCCGAAGATCTCCTCCTGCGCGATCTTCATGTCGTTGCGCACGCCGGTAAAGACCGTCGGCTGCACGAAGTAGCCCTTCTCGGCCGCGCGCTTGCCGCCGGTGACCAGGCGCGCGCCGCTCTTCTGGCCCTCCTCGATGTAGCCGAGGATCTTGGTGTGCTGCTCTTCGCTGACCTGCGCGCCCATCTGCGTGCTGCGGTCGAGCGGATCGCCGACCTTGATGTTCCTGGCGTGGCTGGCCAGCGTCTCGATGAACTCGTCGTGCACCGACTCCTCGACGAACAGGCGCGAGCCCGCGCAGCAGACCTCACCCTGGTTGAAGAAGATGCCGCCGATCGCGCCCTTGACCGCCTGCTCGAGGTCGGCGTCGGCGAAGACGATGTTCGGCGACTTTCCTCCGAGCTCGAGCGAAACGCTTTTCAGATTGCCGGCCGCCGCGCGCTGGATGATGCGTCCGACTTCGGTCGATCCGGTGAACGCGACCTTGTCGACGCCCCGATGCTCGGCGATGGCCGCGCCCGCGGTCGGCCCGAAGCCGGTGATGACGTTGACGACGCCCGGCGGAATGCCGGCCTCGGTCATCAGCTCGACCAGGCGCAGCGCGGTCAGTGGCGTCTGCTCGGCAGGCTTGAGCACGCTGGTGTTGCCGCAGGCCAGCGCAGGGGCGAGCTTCCAGGCCGCCATCAGCAGAGGGAAGTTCCACGGAATGATCTGGCCGCATACGCCGTGCGGCTCACGCAGAGTGTAGGTGAAGAAGGAGTCGCCGACGGGGATCGTCTCGCCGCAGACCTTGTCGGCCCAGCCGGCGTAGTACGCGAAGACCTCGGCTGCCTGGGGAATGTCGACGGCGCTGGTCTCGCCGATGGGCTTGCCGTTGTCGAGAGTCTCGAGCGTGGCCAGCTCCTCGGCGTTCTTCTCGATCAGCTCGGCGACCTTGTAGAGAAGGCGGCCGCGGTCACGGGCACGCATCGTGGACCACGGCCCGCTCTCGAAGGCCTTGCGCGCTGCGACGACGGCCCTGTCGACGTCGGCCTTGTCGCCTTCGGCAACCACCGCCAGCACTTCCTCGGTTGCGGGATTGATGGTCTCGAAGGTCTTGCCGCTCTGGGCATCGACCCAGCGTCCATCGATGAAGAGCTTGCCGGGCTTGATCGAAACGGGAAGGTCGGTGGAGCTGCGAACCGATGCACCTGTTGCCATGGCGTCGTCCTCCGTCGCGAGTCGTATGGTGCGGCGACGCTACGCCCGCCGAATCGAGGCGTCAACGAAGGTTCCCGGTACGTGGAGCGTGCGGGCGTGCGCCTGGGGTCAGCGCCGCGTCGAGATCAGCTCGATGATGTGGCCGTCCGGATCCTGCACCCACATCTGCCCGCTGCTCTCGAACGCGAGCACTTCGAGCCCTTCCCTCCGAAGGAGCGACACCACGGCGGCGTGATCGTCGATCGCGAAGGCGGCGTGACTCGCAACGGGGTTGAGCTGCGGCGCGGGCGAGCCGACGTCGAGGTCCGCCGGCACTTCCAGAAGATGGATCTGCGCGTCGCCCACGGTCAGCCATGCACCGGGGAAGCCGAGGTCGGGCCGCGGCGCCTGCTGCAGGCCGAGGACGTCGCAGTAGAAATGCAGGGAACGCGCAAGGTCGCGCACGGCGAAGGAAACGTGGTCGACGCTGCGCAGGATCATCACGCCGGGGTGTAGACCCGGAGGCCGGCACTGGCAACACCGTGCGGGTGTGACGTCCTCGAGCGTTTGCGCGGGGCGAGGTGCGAACCTACGGTCGCTGCATGAAGATCCTGCGAACTCCCGATGATCGCTTCACCGATCTGGCCGGTTTCTCCTTCACGCCGCACTACGCCGACATCGCCGACCCGGAGGGCGGGACGCTGCGCGCGCACTATCTCGACGAAGGACCGCGCGATGCCGAGCCCGTGCTGTTGATGCACGGCGAGCCATCGTGGTGCTACCTGTACCGCAAGATGATTCCGGTGCTGACGCGGGCAGGCCATCGATGCGTCGCGCCTGATCTGGTCGGCTTCGGTCGCTCCGACAAGCCGAGCAGCCGTACCGACTACACCTACGGCCGCCACGTCGAGTGGATGCGCGAGCTGCTCTTCGATCGTCTCGATCTTGGTCGCATCACGCTGGTAGGTCAGGACTGGGGGGGACTGATCGGTCTTCGGCTGGCGGCCGAGCATGAGGAACGCTTCGATCGCATCGTGGCTGCCAACACGTTTCTTCCCACGGGCGATCACGCTCCGCCCGAGGCCTTCCTGTCGTGGCAGAAGTTCTCGCAGGAAGTGCACGAGTTTCCGGCCGGCCGCATCGTCGCCGGCGGGTCCAAGACACCGCTGCCCGCCGAGGTCGTGGCGGCCTACGACGCGCCGTTTCCGGATGAATCCTTCAAGGCGGGTGCACGAGCGTTTCCGATGCTGGTTCCGGTCCGGCCAGACGATCCGGCCGCCGAGCACAACCGCGCAGCGTGGAAGGTCTTCGAACGCTGGACCAAGCCGTTCCTGACCGCCTTCAGCGACAGCGACCCGGTCACGGCCGGCGGCGAGAAGGTGCTCCAGTCGCGCATCCCCGGCTGCAAGGATCAGCCGCATACGACCATCGCCGGCGGCGGACACTTCCTGCAGGAAGACAAGGGCGAGGAGCTCGCGCAGGTCGTCGTGGACTTCATCGCGCGGACTCGCTGATTTCGCCCGAACGTTCCGCTGTCGCCCGCGGCGGTCGCCGAGGGCAGGCCGCGCCGCGACCTCACTTTGCCCCTTCACCCAGCCCTGGCGGAGGCATAAGAGTGGTGCATGACACGACGGATCAGGGCGCGGACGGTGACGCTCGCGACGATGGTGATGCTGGCCGCTACGCCTTTGCCGGCGCAGGCGCTCATCGTAGCGAACGACATCAACGACATCTGCGCACCCAGCGATGATCCGTGCATCATCGACGAGGTCGTCGACGTAGACACGAACCTTCTGGATTTCGGCGTGCGCGAGTTGCGCCTCCAGGGCCCGGGCCAGCTCGACATCGGAGAACGACCCGTCACGATCCGCTGCGGCGACTTCGTCGCCGACGTTCCCGGCACCGCGCTGCGTGCAATCGGCCCCGATGGCAGCACCGGTTTGATCGACATCGAGGCGCGCAGGCAATGCAGCGGCGGCTCGCGCCCCTGCCTCTACGATTCCGCCTGCCAGCTCGCTGCCTGCAACCGGCGGCGATGCTCGCTGCGATCCTCTCGCTTCTGCCAGCAGGACCAGGATTGTCAGCTCGGCACCTGCATTCCGCCGAGTCAGCCGAACGCGCGGCGTTGCAGCGGGAACATCAGCGCACGCTGCACGACCAACGCCGACTGCAACCTCGGCGTCTGTCCCGAGCAGCTGACCTGCGCGAACGGAATCGAGGCCGTAGCCTGCGGCACCGATGAGGATTGCGATTTCGGGTCATGCAGCATCGGCGACGGCCTGATCGACCTGGACGGCGCCGTCATGGCGCAGGGATATCCGGCAGGGGACCTGGTGCTCGAAGCAGCCGGAGACATCACCGTGCGGCGGACGGTCAACGTTTCTTCCAATATGGACCAGGACGGCGGCTCGGTGACGGTGACCAGCCATGGCGGTCAGATTTCGCTGCTCGGCCTGATCGACGTCAGCGGAGGCGACGAGGGCATCGGGGGAGAGATCAAACTTACCGCATCTGGCAGCTTGACCGTTTCCGGCCTGATCAACTGCAACGGCGGCAGTTACGATGGCGGTCGACTGAACATGACGGCCGGAGCCGACATCGTATTGCTCGAGGACATTCTCTGCAGCGGTGTCAGCTACGACGAGGGCGGCGGCTACGGCGGCGAGATCACCGCCGCGGCAGGTCGCGACGTGCGCGTCGGCGGCGGTACACCGGCAAATCCCACGGTCATCGCCGTCGATGGGGTGGAGCTGTATTTCGGCGAGGGCGGCTATCTGACCGCGGCCGCTGGGCGCGACGTCGTGTTCGAGGAGAACACAGCCTTTCGTTCCGTCGGCGGTCTCGGCGGCTATGGCGGCGAGCTGGACCTGGAAGCGGGACGCAACGTCGTCGTCGACGGTGACGTCCTGATGACCGCCATCGGCCAGGACAGCAGTGGCGGCATCATGCAGGTCGATGCAGCCGGAAGCTTCGCGCTCGGTGCCGATGCGCTGGTCGACGTCAGTGCGGGCGAAGGCGGCGGCGTCCGGATCGACACGCTCGGCCCCATGGCGGTTGCCGGCAAGATCGACGTCGGCGGCGCTCTTCATGGCACCTCCGGCGGCGTGTTCCTGGAGGCGCAGAGCGACTTCGAGCTGACCGGCAGCATCGTCACGCGCGGCAAGGACGACAGCCACTATCAGACGTTGGTCGTGGACATTCAGGCCTGCGACATCCGCTTCGGCGCCGATGCCGAGATCGACAACCGCACCGACGACGGGCGCAACCGCTTCGCCTCGCGCGAAGCGATGACGGTCGAAGCGGGTGCGGTCGTGCGCACGGACGGCGCCGAAACGCGCGTCCTCTACCGCACGCCCGCCAAGGCGCCGGTGCTTCAGGGAACGTTCGACCCGGTGCCGGACCTGGAGCTCGACACGTCCCTGCCCCCATGTCCGGTCTGCGCCAACGCCGAGCTCGAAGAGACCGAGAGCTGCGACGACGGCAACACCAGCGGCGGAGACGGATGCTCGGCCGAGTGTCAGGACGAAACCTGCGTCGCCGATACACCTGGCTATCCTGACCAGGCACTGTGCGACGACGACGACCCGTGCACGATCGACGCATGCATCGCCGGCGACGGCTGCGATCATCAGACGTGCGACGACGGAATCGATTGCACCATCGATGCCTGCACGCCAGAAGGCTGCGCGTACGATCCGAGCCACGCTGCATGCGATGACGGCGACGTCTGTACCGACGACATCTGCGGCAACGCCGGATGTAGCAACGCGATGAACACCGCGCCGTGCGACGACGACGACGAATGTACTTCCGGCGACATCTGCAGCGCTGGGACGTGCGCAGGCGCAGACATTCCTGGCTGCGGCGTGCTGTGCGGCGACGGAGTCGTCGAAGGTGACGAGCACTGCGACGACGGCGACGGCGACTTCGCCATGGGCGATGCGTGCCGCGCCGATTGCAGCCCGGTTCCGTGCGGCCGGCCCACCGACGCCAGCGGAGCCGCGCCGAAAGTCAGCGACGCATTGTTCGTCCTGAAAGTTGCCGTCGGCCAGCACCAATGCGCGCTGTCGGTCTGCGACGCCGACGGCGACCTGAACGTGGATGCCGGCGACGCACTGCGTGTGATGCGCGCTGCCGTGGGACAGGCGGTGAACCTGCAATGTCCGGAGACGGACTAGGAGAAGTCGATGAACCCGGCTATCCGTGCCATCGCAGGCTACGGCACGATTCACGACCAGCGCGACGCCTACGGCCGGACGCTAGCGCCCGTCAGACCAGTGCGAAAATCTCCTCGACGGTCAGGCCGAGATTCGGCAGCTGACGCGATGCAATGACACCGGAGTCCAAGACATTGGCTGCCGAGAATGCAGCCCCATCCCGGTAGAAAACCGTTACCCGGCGCCTCTCCGGCTCCACCACCCAATACTCGGCGACGCCCGCCCGGCCGTAGATGCGCTTCTTCTCGCTGCGATCACGCGCGGCGGTGGTCTTGGAGAGGATCTCTACGACGAGGTCGGGGACGATTCGCAGAAACGAGCCTGGCTCGGCCACCGGCCCTGCGGCAATCGTGGCATTGGAGACGAACGAGACGTCAGGCGCGACGACTTCCCCGGACGGCAACTCGTAGCCAGTGCTGGAACCGTTGACGATGCCCAGATCGTTGGCGCGTACGTACTGTCGCAGCGCACCGCAGACTTCCCCTTCGAGCGTTCCGTGCGGATGCCGGGCCGGCGGTGTCATGACGATACGGCCGCCCAGAAGCTCGTACCGGTTGATGTCCGAGGAAGGCCGATCCTGCAGCCACCGCGCAAACTCGGCGTGGGTGAACTGGTCCTCCGATCGGAATGCGGTCTGCATGGACATGCTCCTTCGAGTCTAGCGCGACGCATTGCTGCGGCAAGGTACAGCCGTACCAAAGCGCCGCGCTACGACAGCGATGGAATGTCTTTCTCGCCGGGAGATGCTCTCATCTACGCCGAGTGACGCACTTGCGATGAGCGGTCCAACCCGAACCGGCCGGCGCACCGGCAGCGCCGACCTTCCTCTGCACGGCGGACGCGTTCCGCCGTGGCTGGCCGAGCGCATGACCGTGCTAGGCCGGCTCATCACCGAGACCATCGTTCTCCACTACGGCCGCGACGAGTTCCTGCGTCGGCTGGCGCATCCGTTCTGGTTTCAATCGTTCGGTGCGGTGATGGGCATGGACTGGCACTCCTCCGGCATCACCACCAGCGTCATGGGCGCGTTGAAACGCGGCCTCGCGCCGGTCCAGCACGAGCTCGGGATCTACGTGTGCGGCGGCCGCGGCCGTCACTCGCGCAAGACGCCGCACGAGCTCGTCGCGGTCGGCGAGCGAACGGGCATCGACGGCAATGCGATGGCGCGTGCCAGTCGCCTGACCGCCAAGGTCGACAGCGCCGCGGTGCAGGACGGATTCGAGCTCTACCTGCACAGCTTCGTGCTTCTCGACAGCGGCGCATGGGTCGTGGTGCAGCAGGGAATGAATGCGGCGCTGCGCGAGGCGCGGCGCTATCATTGGCTCTCCGAAGGCCTGACCAGCTTCGTCGAGCAACCGCATGCCGCCATCGATGGGGTGCCGCAGGGCGAGATCCTGAACCTGACCGATGCGCGCGCCGCGTCTGCACGTGCGGCCGAGGTCGAGCTGGTGCAGCGCGGCCCCAATGCGGTCGTGCCGGTGCTGCAGCGGCTGCGCGAGGACTCCGCGCCTCACCTTCGCATGCCGGCCCATCACGAGGTTCGAGCGAGCGACGTCTTCCTTCGCCGCCTGCACGCCACGATGATGACCGCCGCAAGCTGCGGCGCGGCCGACTTCGAGGAGCTGCTGCTGACGCCCGGAATGGGTGCGCGCAGCGTTGCGGCTCTCGCGCGCGTCAGCGAGGTGGTGCACGGCGCGCCGTCGCGTTTCGCCGATCCGGCGCGCTTCGCGTTCGCCCACGGCGGCAAGGATGGCCATCCCTTTCCTGTTCCACTGGATGTCTACGACGAGACCATAGGGACGCTGCGGCGCGCAGTCGATGCAGCACGCATGGGCAACGCGGAAAAGCTCGCCGCGCTTCGGCGCCTCGACGACCAGTCGCGTGTGATGGAACGTATGGCGGCCGGCGAGACGTTCCAGAGCATCGTGGACGCCGAGCGCTCGGCGGCTGCGCGCCTGCGCGGACGCACCGTGTTCGACGAACCCACGCCAGGATCACGAAAGGAGCGTCGCAAGCCGCCGGTCAAGCAGCTTCGGCTGCTGTAGATAACCGAGCGGCGGTCGCGTCGGGCGGGAATGCGGCGGCCGTTACGAGCAGGGCGCGGCTGTCCGCGGCCGTGCCGTCAGATGACGACGTTCGCCGCCGTGGCCGTTGCCTCGACCGCCGGCGAGCACCGTGCTACCTGCTCGTTCATGGCTGACCAGAACGACATCGAAGCGATCAAGCAGCTCAAGTACCGCTACTTTCGCGCCCTCGACACCAAGGAATGGGACGAGCTGGGCCGCACGCTGAGCGATGACGCGTCCACGTCATACGGCAGCGGAAAGTTCGCCTATAGCGGCCGAGAGGCGATCCTCGAGTTCCTGCGAAGCGCGCTCGGCAGCTCCCGCCTGATCAGCATGCATCATGGCCATCACCCCGAGATCGAGCTGACGGGCACGACGACTGCGCGTGGCACCTGGTATCTCCAGGACAAAGTCATTTTCCTGGACGCGAACACGATCCTGACCGGCGCCGCATTCTATGCGGACGAGTACGTCAAGATCGGCGGTGAGTGGAAGATATCGTCGACTGGTTACGAGCGGACCTTCGAGATGATCGAGGTACGTCAGGAGCCGCTGTCGATCCGGACCCGCTTCGATCCAGCGGAGTGAACCGCGCGATCCTACGGCTCCCGCACCTGAATCAGCACCGGCGTGCTGACGTTGCCGATGAAGAAGTTCTCGTAGCGCGGTAGCGAGCTGAAGCTGCCCTCTCCCACGGCTCGATAGACCGCGGTCCTGCGCGGCCTCAGCCGGACGTGGAAGATGCACTGGTTCTCGACCTGTTCGAGCTCGCGCTGGACGCGAATCCAGCCGTCACGGTGGTCGAGCCGTTCGATTCGCAAGTCGGCCACCGGAACGCCCAGCTCATCCAGGAGCTGGCAGTGCGGCGGGTCGACGGTGACGGTCAGGCGCACACGCTCGCCGCGCGTCAGGAAGCGGCGATTGGCGGTCAGCGTGATGTCGGCGCGCATTTTCAGCGCGGTGTAGTTGGACTCGGCCGCTGCGCAGCCCGCCTGTTCCTCGACGACCGCACGATACTCGCCGGCAGTTGCCGGCATGTGCGAGTGAAAGAACGAGCCGCCCTCGTCGGTCGTCAACGTGGCGATGGTTTCGTCCATGAGCACGTCGTCGGCGGCGTCGAAGTAGACGATGACCGGCCGGTTGGCGACGCAAGACAGATCCGACGACAGCACCTGACCGATCAGGTCGGCACTGCGGCCGCGATCGATGATCTCCTGCACCACTTCCAGTCGTAGTGCACGGAACAACGGAGTTTCCCCGGCTCCGGCCGGCGATGGCGCGACGGCCAGGCCCACCCAAATGGTCAGCAGTGATATACGACGAAGGATGGCGACGGCTGTGACGTTCATGCCGCGCCATTGCTCCAGAATGCCGCGCACTGCAATCGAGCCGCGCCGTCGCGCTCGGCCTTAAGGGGACAGTCCCCTTATGGTTACTTCGTTGCGGTGCCTGGCTCGGCCATCTTGCGATGCACCTCGGCCAGTACGCCCGGCTTTAAGGGGACTGTCCCCTTATGTCTGGCGCGACGGTCAAGGGGACTGTCCCCTTATGGTTACTTCGTTGCGGTGCCTGGCTCGGCCATCTTGCGATGCACCTCGGCCAGTACGCCCGAGGGTGTCACGTTGGCAGCGGTCGTCATGAGCTTGTTGCTCCAGCCCGTTACGACGTCGCCTTCGCCGTTCATCATCGCATCGAAACCCACCCGAGCGACGTCGGCGGGATCGTCCTTGTCGCCGGCGCCCACGCTGGTGTCGAGCATGTCGGCGCGCTTGAAAAACTCTGTCTCGGTGGCGCCGGGCATCAGGCAGGTGACGGTGACGCCACTGTCCTTGAGCTCGTTGCGAAGAGCGAAGGAGAACAGGTTGAGGAAGCCCTTGGTGCCGCCGTAAACGGCCTGGAAGGTACCGGGGATGAAGCCGGCAACCGATCCCGTAATGAGGATCTTTCCGTTCCCGGCATCACGCATTCGCCGCCCGATCGTGTGGATCAGATACAGAGTTCCGGTGACGTTGGTGTCGATCACGTGCCGGATGTCGTCGAAGTCCTGGTCCAGAAACGCACGGCCCAGGCCGTGGCCGGCGTTGGCAAGCAGCGCTTCGACCGGCCTTCCATGGGTGGCCTCGCACAGCTGATCGACGCCCTCGATGGTTGCGAGATCCACGTCGAGCGCTTCGACCGAAACGCCGCTCTGGCGAAGCGACTCCGCCGCTTCCTCCAGGCCGAACCCATCGGCCGCGATGATCAGATCGTATCCCTTTTCTGCGCAGCACCTGGCCAGCTCCAGGCCGATGCCGCTGGATGCACCCGTTACGATGGCCAGCGGACGTGTCGATGAACTCATGGGTGTGCCTCCGCGACGAGACAGGATACAGGAGTCGACGACGGCTCGCCGCCGTCATTCGACTTTCGACGCGTCAGCTGACGCGGTCGCGTCAATGGCGACGATGCGGGGCAAGGAATGGACAGGCTACTTCACGTTGTCGGCGATCGCGGCGGCGGTCCGGCAAGATTTCTCCATCACGTTGGACAGCAAAGCCATCGCCTGGGCCAGACGCTCCATCGCGATCTGAAGCCGTAGTTGCGCTTCCCCGCCCAATTGGCTCACGTCGTCTTCGATCTGGCGATTGACGACCAGCAGCGTGCCGGACGGCCCTCCCTGCATCGTCGCCGCCGGCGAGTGAGCGCGCGCTGCCGCCTTCGCCGCCGCGGTCCGTCGCACGTCCGCCAGAATTTCCTGCACGGCTTTCTGGGCCTCGCGAGCCAGCGTCATCATGACGACGAAAATCGCCTCCTCTACGTCCATGTCCTCCCAACGGCCCTGCGACGAAACCACCTGTTTCAGCCATTCCTCGCTCGGCACCGGACCGGCCGTAAGCTGCCGGGCAAGCGACTCGATCCGGAAGCGCACGTCGGCCGGCAACTTCGCGAGCAGGGCCGCGCAGCGAAGGTCCGGTCGAGAATCAGCCCTGGCGATACGGGCGGACGCGATGGCGATCTGTCGTGCGGCGATGGTCGTGTGCATGATCGAGCTCTCCGGAAATCAGATTCTTCAGGCAGATCGTGTCCGCGCCGCGCGCGGAGCCACTCCCGTCCATCTCTTGAACGCGCGCGAGAAGGTGCTCGTGTCGGCGAACCCGAGCAGGAACGCGATCTCGGTGACGGAGTGGCGACGTTCCTCGATGTAGCTGCGCGCCAGCGACAGCCGCGCATCCTCGAGCACCCTCTTGAACGTGGTCCCCTCCTCTTCGAGCTTGCGCTGCAGGTTGCGCGGGCTCATCGCCAGGCGCCGCGCGATCAGCTGCTTGCTCGGCGGTCCTTGCGGCATCACGTCCAGAAGCGCGTGCTGTACGCGCTCGACGATGCTCGTCGAACCGATGCGCGCAAGATAACGGCTGACCGCCTCGTCGTTCTGGCGCGCCAGCTCGGCATTGGCGCTGGGCAGCGGCGTCTCCAGATCCGAACGGGAGAACACGATGACGTTCTGCGGCTGCGAGAACCTGACCGTACAGTGGTAGGCCTGCTCGAAGCGATGCGACTGAGCTGGCTCGGGCCGTCTCATTGCCACTTCCAGCGGCCGGCAGCTGCCGCCGCTCAGCATCACGGCCTGCCGCACGCACACGGCGATGACCGCGTCGATGGCTTCGAACGGGACACCGCGGGCCTCGACCTGCTCGAAGGCCCGATCCGGCGTCGCCGGCCTGGCCGACACGTCGATCACGAAGCGGTATCGGTCGCCGTCGGCAACCAGCGACATCTCGATGATGTCGCCGATCAGGCGCCGGTAGCGGACGATGCGCTCGAACGCCTCTCTGAGCGTCGAGCTTGCCAGCACCGCGTAGCCGAGCGCGTGAAACGTCGTCTGCGTGACGTGGCGCGCCGCGACCAGGCCGAAGCACGGATCGCCGGTGGCCTCGACGGCCAGCTGCCAGAATCGCGTCAGCGCCGCGCGCGGAACCCTGGCCTCGGCCTGGTCGAGCGCGCCGGGATCGATGCCGGCGCGGACGGCCAGCTCGCTGCCGCTGACCCTGCTGCCGCTCTCGCCTTCATGGGCGTCCAGGGCGCGAATCAGGTTGGCGCTCCAGCTTGCCAGGGTCGAAGGTGGTCGTCGGGGCTGTTCGGGCACGGGTTTGGCTCGTTCGGCAAAGAACATTGGCCTGCCGAGCCAAGCAAGACAACGCCTGGCCACGTAGGATCGCGCCATCTTCGAACGCGAGGCCAGCCATGACCCAGCCCATCATCCGCTGCACGGACGTCGCCTTTCCGCGCTTCTCGGCGCCCGACCTGGACCGCATGGAGACGTTCCTGACGGCCTTCGGCATGCACCGATCCGCGCGCACCGCCGATGCGCTCTACATGCGCGGCACGGACGGCCAGCACCATGTCCACGTCACGCAGCTTGGCGAGCCGGCCTTCCTCGGCCTGGCTTTCCACGCCGCGTCACATGACGATCTCCTGCGGCTGGCTACCGCAACCGGCAGATCCGTCGAGAAGCTCGAAGAGCCCGGCGACGGCGAGGCGGTGCGTCTGACCGATCCGGACGGCCGCATGGTCGACGTCGTCTTCGGCATCGAGACGCCGGCGCCTCTCGAGGTTCGCATGCATCCGCCGCTGAACACCGGTGCCGCGCGCGTGCGCGCGGGTGAGCTCCAGCGCGTGGCGCCCGGCCCCTCGCAGGTCAAGCGTTTCGGCCACGCCGCCATCAAGACCGGCGACCTGGCGCGCATCTCGGGATGGTACCGCGAGCACCTCGGCATGCTGATCTCGGACGACTTCTACGTCGAAGGCCCCGAAAGGCCGCTCGGCCGTTTCATGCGCTGCGACCGCGGCGAGCGCGCGGTCGATCATCACACGCTGCTGGTGCTGGAGACCGGCGAGGTCAAGCTCGGGCACGCCGCTTGGGAGATCGCCGACTTCGACGACCTCATGGTCGGCCATGATCATCTGCAGATGACGGGACAGGGCCGTCACTACTGGGGCATCGGCCGGCACGTTCTCGGCGGTCAGATCTTCGACTACTGGAAGGATCCCAACGGCTTTACGGTCGAGCACTGGACCGACAGCGATCTGCTGCCGGCAAGCGTCGAGCCGCAATCGCATCATCTGCTCCATGCGCTCAGCCAGTGGGGCCCGCAGCCTCCGGCCGACCTGGACTTCTAGGAGAGCGGCGATGAACCTTGGACTTCGAGGAAGAAAGGCCATCGTATGCGCGGCCAGCCGCGGCCTGGGAAAGGCGTGTGCGCTCTCGCTGGCAAACGAAGGTGTGGCGGTGACGATCAACGCGCGCGGCGCCGAAGCGCTGGAAGCGACTGCCGAGGAAATTCGCAGCGCCACCGGCGCCGACGTCTCGACCGTGGCGGGCGACATCGGCCTTGCCGAGACGCGCGAGGCCCTGCTGCGTGCATGCCCGGAGCCGGACATCCTGGTCAACAACAACGGCGGCCCGTCCCCTGGCCGTTTCCAGAACTGGGATCGCGACGACTGGATCTGCGCTCTCGATGCCAATCTGCTCGCTCCGGCCCTGATGATTCGCCTGGTGCTGGACGGAATGGTCGAGCGGCGCTTCGGCCGCATCGTCAACGTGACCTCGGCGATGGTGAAGGCGCCGGTGGCGGCGATGGGACTCTCCTCGGGAGCGCGCGCGGGCCTGACCTCGCTGTGCAAGGGCCTGTCGCGGGAAGTCGCGCACGCCAACGTCACCATCAACAACATCCTGCCCGAGCGCATCGACACCGATCGCCAGCGCATGATGGCCGAGCTCACCGCGGCCATGCGCGGAAAGAGCGTGGAGCAGGCCTACGACGACATTCGTGCCGGCATCGCCGCGCGCCGGATGGGACGTCCCGACGAGGTCGGCGATGCTTGCGCGTTCCTGTGCAGCGCGCAGGCCGGTTTCATCTCGGGGCAGAACCTGCAGCTGGACGGCGGGACCTACCCGGGGCTGACGTGAGGACGTCATGAAACGGATCGACGTGCCCGTCGCGATCGTCGGAGCAGGCCCGGTCGGGCTGGCCATGAGCCTGCTGCTCGGCCGCCTCGGCGTGCCGTGCCACCTGATCGACCGGCGGCCCGGTCCGCAACGCTCTCCGGCCGCGCACGTGGTCAACGCGCGCACACTCGAGATCTTTCGCCAGGCCGGCGCCGACATGGATTCGATCCTGGCAGTGGCGAAGAACCCTGCCGATGCGGGCGCGGTGTATTGGGTGGACAGGCTCGGCGGCGAGGTGATTGGCCGTCTGCCCTTCGAGCGTCAGGGCGACGAGATGCTGGAACTGACGCCGACGCCGCTGCGCAACATTTCGCAGCACCGCCTCGAGCCCGTTCTGCTGCAGTCGCTCGCAGCGGCAAGCGCCGAGGGGCCGCGCTACAGCCACCAGTGGTGCGGGGCGCAGCAGAACGCGAGCGGCGTCGTATCGACGGTCCAGGCGCTGCACACCGGCGAGACCTACGAGGTGCGCAGCGACTATCTCATCGGCGCCGACGGCGCCGGCAGCCGCGTTCGCAAGTGGCTCGGCATCGACATGTCGGGACCGGAAAGGATCCAGAGCTTCGTCATGGTCCATTTCCGCGCCGACCTTCGCAGTCTCGTGCGCCACTGCCCCGGCGTGCTGTACTGGATCTGCGATCCACGAGCCGGCGGCACGATGGTGGCACACGATATCGACGGCGAATGGGTTTACATGCACCCGTGGGATCCTGACGCGGAGCCGCTGGACCGGTATGATCGCGCCACGTGCGAGGCGCTGGTGCGGCGTGCCATAGCTGCACGCGACATCGACCTGAGCATCGCCTCGGTCTCGAACTGGACGATGACGGCTCAGGTCGCCGAAAGCTACCGGCTCGGGCGCGTCTTCCTGGCCGGCGATGCCGCGCATCGTTTTCCGCCTACCGGAGGTCTCGGTCTGAACACCGGCGTGCAGGACGCGCACAACCTTGCGTGGAAGCTTGGCGCCGTATTGCAAGAAAGTGGCGGGCCGCGGCTTCTGGACAGCTACGAGAGCGAGCGGCGACCGGTGGCGCAGAACAACGCCGACCAGAGCCTGCACAACGCCATGCGCCTGCTCGAAGTGCCCTCGGCTCTCGGCTCGCTCGGAGATCCCGAAGCAGCTGCAGCCACGATGCATCGCACCCTCGCCGACCCCGCCGGCCAAGCGGCGGTCCAGAGCGCGATCGCCAATCAGGCCGAGCACTTCGACATGCTCGGGCTGCAGCTCGGCTACCGCTATGCCGAGGGCGCGCTACTCGACGATGGGATCGCCGGTCTCATCGCAGAGAATTGCGTGCGCCAGTTCATCCCCAGCAGCCGCCCCGGTTCGCGGCTCCCGCATGGATGGGTCGAGCACGAAGGACGACGCGTCTCCACGCTGGACCTGATCGCAGCGGGCGCCGTCACCTTGCTGGCGGGACCGGCGGCGTCCGAATGGCTGGAGGCGGCGCACCGAATCGACCCCGAGATCCGCTGTCTGCAGATCGGACGCGATCTGCGCGAGTGCGCGCGGTGGTGGACCGAAGTTGCCGGCATGCAGGAGACCGGCGTTCTTCTCGTACGGCCGGACCAGCACGTCGCGCTGCGTGCGCAAAACGCCGGCGAGGATGTGGAGGCTGCGCTGGCAGAGGCACTCGATGCTTTGTTCGGCCGACCCGCATGCGGCGGGAGCGTGGCGGCGTGCTCGTAAGAGCGGCCGCAGCCATGGTGGTGATCGCGCTCGGCCTGCTTGCAAGAGCGGCCGCAGCCATGGTGGTGATCGCGCTCGGCCTGCTCGCCTCGTGCGGCGCCGAGCCGCGCGTGGAAGCGCAGGCGACCGCCGGGGAGAGGACGTTCGAAAGCGTGGCCATCGCAGCGCCGAGCGATGCGCTGACGTTCGCACGCCTGGAGTCGGGGAATCGGCGCGAGGTCGTGGCCGTCCTGCACTACCGCGACAGTTTCGTCGATGCCGTCGACATGTCGGCCGCGCTGCGCCGTCCGGTCGAGGATCCGGTCAGCCTGTTTGCGAGTGAAGGCTACGAGCGGCTGCGCAGCATCATCGAGAACGCGCCGCCGTCGGCTCGCACGAAGGTCGAAGCCTCGCAGCTCACGATTCCGCTCGACCTCGCCGATCAGCACATCGCGGCGGGAACCAACTTTCCCGAGCACGCCGCGGATGCCGGCGTGGAAGATGGGCCTTTTCTGTTTCCTAAGCTGGTGGCGCCGACCGCGCCTTACGCATTCGTCGATGCCGGCGAGGGCCTGCTCGACTACGAGGTGGAGCCGGCGTGGGTGACGCTGGCGCCGCTCTCCAAAGGCCAGATGCCCGGGCACATGGGCGTGATCCTGTGCAACGACTACACGGATCGAGCCACGCTGCTCCGTCACCTCGATCCCTGGAACGTCGCCTCCGGCGACGGCTTCGCCACCGGCAAGAGCTTTCCCGGCTACCTGCCGGTAGGAAACCTGCTCGTGATCCCGCGCGACTACCACCGCTTCGTCGCCGATCTCGAGCTGCGGCTTTACGTCAACGGGCGCATCCGCCAGCAGTCGCCGGCCAACGCGATGGTCTGGGACTTCGACGAGCTTCTCGCGCAGACGTGGGCGCGCCAGCTGACCACGTGGGAGCATCGCGGAGCGCGCGTCGCACTGCCGGGCGCGTCGGGGACCATCCCTGAGCGCACGCTGATCCTGGCCGGCACGCCGCACGGCACCATCTTCGACGGCGTCACGCTCGGTCAGAAGCTGGCGGGTCTGGGCGACTGGCTGCTCGGCGGCTGGGGCCAGGGCATCGCCACGCATGCAATCGAACGCTACATCGCCGATGCGCGCGAGGCCGGGATCTACCTGCGCAGCGGCGATCGCGTGGTGATCCACGTCGAGCGCCTCGGCATCATTCGCAACGTCGTTCGCTGAGGCGGGGAATCGTCGGCCTGGCCCGCGCAACGGCGGGTGCAGCATGCACAGCGCCCTGTCGTGTGGCGATGCGACCGCCGGATTCATCCGCGTGCGCCGCCAGGATTGCCGGACGAGCGCGTCGTGGCCCTTTCCTGTAAGCGGCGCGGATTCTGTCCGTCGTGCGGCGGGCGGCGGGCGGCGCGTTGGCGCGCCGCTGCTCGGAAACAGATAGCGAGCTAGCGCGCCCGCCACTTGTACCAGCGAGAGGGGACTCCCTGGAGCGGACCGAGCCAGCTTCGCTGCGCGGCGCGCAGCTCGGCCTCGATGCGATCGACGTGGGCGAGCACGGGCTTCAGGTCCTGGACGCGCGAGGCGATGCGGCGCCAGTCCGTCCAGAGCTGCTCGTCGTCGAACGAGATCTGGTCGGTCGAGAGCTTCCACAGCCAGCGGAAGGCGTCGCGGACGAGTACGTTCAGGTCCGTCTCCTCGTCGAGCTGCTCGATCGAGAAGCGGCTGTGGCGGATGCCGGGCTTCAGATACTCGCTGCGGTAGATCTCGATCTCGCGGCGCACCCTGTCATCGACCGGGAAGCCGAGCCGCGTCGCCATGCGCTCGATCTCGGCCGCGGGGCCGGCGACGACGTTGTCGTAATCGACGAATACGCATCGCGCGCCGCGGGCGCGCTCGAAATGCGGGACGACATTGGTCAGCCACTCCAGGTCACTCTTGTGCTGGGTGCCGCGCTGCGGCTCCAGGCGCGCTCGCGAGCGTGCCACGCTGAGCGGATTGCGCATCGCGAAGACGTAGCGCACCTCCAGGCCGCAGCGATCGAAGACGCGCTCGAAGAACGGCATGAAGCGGGAGGTGCGCGCGTACTTGTAGCCCCACACCGGCGAGGCGCCGAAGCGGCGGTGGATCATCTCGACGGTGGCGTCTTCGACTTCCTTGACGGCCGGCAGGTCGTACTCGGCGTCGTCGATGAGGCGAACGCTTTCGGAGCGCACGCCGAGGGCACGCTTGAGACGTTTGCTGATCTTGAGGAAGTCCAGGTCCTCGTAAAATCCAGTCGGGTTCTTGCCGCTTCCGGGTCGGAGATTGTTTCCGAGATCGACGCCGAAGCATTGCAGCGCGCGCGTGATGGCGCTGGTGCCGCTGCGGCCAACTCCGAGAATGGGGACGGCGATCCACGGCTTGCTGGTCGAGAACTGGTTCATCTTTTTCACCTGGCGCTGGCGATGCGCGAAGCCCTTCTATCGCGGCTCCGCGAATCCGCCCACCTTGGCCAGGAACTGTGTGCAGATGTTGTTCTTCTCCGGCCAACCCGGCACCAGCACGCCCTGCTCCTGCATGCGCTGGATGATGCGGATGAACACGACGCTGAAGCGCAGGCCCGCCCATACCTGATAGTAGTGGAGGTCATGGCGCCGCCCGCCGAGCGATTCGTAAAGGGCGATGGTGTCGGCCTCGCCGAGAAAGCCGGGCAGGCCGGTGCGCCGACGCCTTTCCGCGTGCAGGCGGTGGCGGTAGGAGCCGGCTCGCCGTGGAGCGACGAGGGCGCCAAAGGCCTCCGCTACATGGACGAGCCGCCGCCAGCAGCGGCGTCCGCGTGACGGCGCCGCGGCTGTCCGTCGCGACATCGCGCTCGCGACATACCGCCAACGACCGATCGCCCTCCTCCTTGATTTCTTCCCGTCCGCAGCTGTGGTGCGCCTTGACGCAAGTCGCGCAGGCAACGATACTCCCCGCGCGACGCTGTGCTCAGCATCGTATCGAAGGGGGTCTTCCACAGGATGAAGCACGGTTTTCTGAACTTGTGTTCAGCAGTGGTGATGTTCACCAGCTTTGTACCGGCGGCTTCCCACGCTGTGGGACCGACCAGGCTAAGGGCGCCGCGTGCGTATCCGCTGATCATCAGCGAGCCGGGCACATACGAGCTGGTCGAAAACCTGACGGTCCCCAGCTCCGACACCGATGCCATTCTCGTCACCGCATCCGACGTAACCATCGACCTTCGTGGCTTCGTCATCACCGGCCCGGTTGTATGCTCCGGATCGCCGACAACATGCAGCCCTCCAGGACTGGGATTCGGCATCTACACAAGCGGCGCTGCGGCCAACACCACGATTCGCAACGGAACCGTGCGAGGCATGGGCCGCGACGGCGTCCACATCGCCAGCGGTAATATCGAAGGTGTCCGCGCCGTCAGCAACGGGGAAAACGGCATCGTCGCGGAGCGATGCGTGATCCGCGATAGCATGGCCAGCAGCAACGGTCTGGCAGGTATCGTCGCCAACTCCTGCGTCGTGACGAGCAACGTGGCTAGCGGCAACGGCGACTCCGGCATCCGGGCCGATGCCGGCCCTACGATCGGAAACATCGCCATCAGCAACGGCAACGAGGGCATCACGTCTCAGGGCACGCCGAGCGGCAGTGCGGTGTTTCGAGACAACATGGCCTTCCTCAACCGCGGCAACGGAATATCCGCGGATTTCGGTGTCGTGCTTCGCAACGCCGCCTACGCGAACGAGGAATTCGGCATCCATGGCGGCCCGGGCGTCGGCTTCGGCTTCAATGCCTTCATCGGCAACGTTCTCGGTGAGACCTCGGCAATGGGCGCTCACGAGCTGGCCGCGAACTTGTGCAGCGACGATCTTACCTGCCCGTGACGATTTCGGGCCGAGCACCCAGAGCAGACGACATGCGAGAAGGGGGATTCATGATCGACACGGAAAGAGCCATGAAGAGGGATTGCAGGTTCCTGATCGCCTGCTCGGCAGCAATCGTGACTTGCGCTTTTGGCGTAGCAACGTCGGAGGCTGCCGGCCCGACCAAGCTACGCGCACCTCGCACCTATCCGCTGGTGATCAGCGCTCCGGGCAGCTACGTCCTCGTCGAGAACTTCGTAGTCCCCGATGTCAACACCTCGGCGATCCGGATCACCGCCAACGACGTTACGTTGGATCTCGACGGATTCGTGATCAGCGGGCCGGTGGTGTGCAACGGATATCCGGCCATATGCTCGGGGAGCGGCACCGGGGATGGAATCGTTGGGGTGGCGTCGAACGCCGTGATCCGCAATGGCACCGTTCGCGGAATGGGCCGTGCGGGAATTTCCATCAACGGCGGGATACTCGAAGGCGTGCGCGCCGTCAGCAATGGTCAGCATGGAATCAGCGGCGTTGCATGTCTGATCCGCGATAGTGTCGTCGCCTTCAACGGAACCGACGGCATCAGCGGCTACGGCTGCGTCATCACGAACAACGTTGCCGTCGGAAATACGGCTACCGGCATACTGATGAGCTGGTCGGCCATTCTGGGAAACACTGCGCTCGGCAACGGAACATACGGCATTTATACGGACGCTGGCGCCGCTCATGACAACATGACGCTTTCGAATGGCGATTCGGGAATCCGCATGTTCGGGGGCACTGCGGTCGGGAACGCGACCTACGCCAACGAGATCTACGGGATCAGGGCAAACACCAACACGGGCATGGGGTTCAATTCGGCGATCAACAACATGGTCGGCGAGACTCTGAGCGGGCATCAGCTCGCCAACAACCTGTGCGGGAACGACATGACCTGCCCGTGAGCTCGCGCAACTGCGCTTGTTCGCGAAGAGCCTCGGCGCGGATTCTCCGACCGAGAGTGGCCCTGGGACGCAGGCGACGGCGTCCGTCTTTCCGTCCGCCGGAACCGATGCCGGCGGATCCTTGCGGCGGCTGCCTCGGCGACTAAGCGGATGTTCCACGGAATGGACGACAACCGGAGCGGGGCCGCGCCGTAGCCGGATTGGCCGATCCTACAAGTGAACGGCGCAGCTGCGCTCCGGCGCGCGTGTGCGCGAGTCTCGCGTCCCGCTGCTGACGACGCTGACGAAGGCCGGCGCGCGACGGCCCCGCGGCCTTCGCCGATGCGGTTGCTTGCTGCAACCAGTTTCCCCGGCTAGGATCGGACCGTGAGTCGCAAGCGCTTCGTCGGAATGAACTGCGGTATCGGCCAGGCCCTGGAGGTTTTCGGGGACTGGTGGAGCCTGCTCATCGTTCGCGATGCGTTCTTCGGCATGACGCGATTCAGCCAGTTCGAGCGCAGTCTCGGCATCGCCAAGAACATTCTTGCCAGCCGCCTCGAGCACCTGGTCGAGCACGGAATCTTCGAAAAGGTCGATGGCGGCGACGCGGGCCGGTATTGCGAGTACCACCTCACCGAGAAAGGCGAAGCGCTGCTCACCGTCCTGACTGCCCTTCGGGAATGGTCGGACGAGTGGGTCTTCGGACGCGGAAACGAGCCGGTCATTCTGGCCGATCGCCGGACCGGCAAGAAAATACCGAAGATGAAGCTTCGCGATGCGCAGGGACGTGAAATCACGCGTCGAAACCTGCGCGCGATCCCCGGGCCGGGCGCAAGCGACGATACGAAGAAGCGGCTTTCTCCCTGAAGACACGGACCCGGCCGGGCCCGCCCCCTCTCGCCATTTGCCGTCATCGACCTGGCGGTACGCGAAAAAAACGCGGCTTTCGCTGCTCGAGGTCCGTGCGCGGAGTTCTCGCCACGGTCGCCGATCGCCGGCGGGGCCGTCCGATTCTGGTTGCGTTACGCCACCCTCTGGTAGTAGCGTAACGCAACCGTCGGCACGGCCGACACCACCCGCGAGGACACACGCCATGCCGGACACCCAAGCGCCGCACGACAACGACTGGAAGCAGACCATCTGCGTTCTCTGCTACGTGAACTGCGGCGTGGAGGTACAGACCAAAGGCCGTTCCATCGAGAAAGTCCGGGGAGACCGGGCCGACGCCAAGTCGCGCGGGTACGCATGCCAGAAAGCGCAGCGGCTAGAGTACTACGGAACACAACCGCACCGCCTGACACGCCCGCTCAAGCGCCGCGCCGACGGCAGCGGGCACGACGCGATCAGCTGGGAGCAGGCGTTCTCCGAGATCGGCCAGCGTCTTCTCGCCGCCAAAGCCGAGCACGGCGGCGACGCATTCCTGTTCTACGGCGGCGGAGGCCAGGGCAATCACCTCGGCGCCATCTACTTCCTGTCGCTCTACAACTGGCTCGGAGCGCGCAAGTACATGAACGCCCTGTCGCAGGAGAAGACCGGAGATTTCTGGATCAACGGCCGCCTGTTCGGCAAACAGAATAATCACACCGCCGAGGACGTCGAGCATGCCGATCTGCTGCTCGTGCTCGGCTGCAACCCGTGGCTGTCGCACGGCTTCCAGGACGCGCGCAAGGTCGTCAACGAGTTCAAGCGCGACGCCACCCGCAAGATGATCGTGGTGGACCCGCGCCGTACCGAGGTGGCCGATGTGGCTGACCTTCATTTGCAGCTGCGGCCCGGCAGCGACGCCTTCCTGCTTTCGGCGATTCTGTCGACGATTCTGCGGCGCGGCGCCGAGGCCTCCGACTTCATCGCCGCGCGCACGACCGGATTCGAGGAGGTGCGCGAGGCGCTGCTGGCCGTCCCCGTGGCGGAATGGATCGCGGCCAGCGGCGTCAGCACGGACGCCGTCGAGCGCACCGTGGACATGATTCTTGCCGCCGAGTCGATGGTCGTCCGCGTCGAGCTCGGCATCCAGCAGAGCAGGCACTCGACCCTGAACTCCTATCTCGAAAAGCTTCTCTATCTCCTTACCGGAAACTTCGGCCGTCGCGGCACCAACAACCTTCACACCTGGCTGCAGCCGCTGTTCGAGGACTCGCAGGGCAAGCGGTCCACGGTCACCGGCCGAAGGATCATCGGCGGATTGATCCCGACCAACAGCTTCTCCGACGAGATCCTGACCGACCATCCCGACCGTGTCCGCGTCGCCTGGATCGATTCGACCAACCCCGCCAACACCTGCGCCGACACCGTGCGCTTCGAGCAGGCGATGGCCAATCTGGATCTGTCGGTCGTCGTCGACGTCGCCTTCACCGAGACCGCGCGCCTGGCCGACTATGTCCTTCCCGCCTCGTCCCAATACGAGAAGTGGGAATGCACGTTCTTCAACTTCGAGTTCCCGACCAACTACTTTCACCTTCGCAAGCCGATCTTCGAGCCGCTTGCAGGAACGCTGCCCGAGCCCGAGATCTACACGCGCCTCTTCACGGCCATGGGACTGCTGCCCGGCCAGGACGAACAGCTGCGTCTGACCGAGCTTGCGCGCACCGACCGCGAGCGGTTCCTGGCCGAAGCGATGGCGATGTTCGGAGCGAACCCGTCGCTGATCCCGCTCGCCCCCGCCCTTCTCTACCGGACCTTCGGAACAACGTTGCCGGAAGGTGCGGCGGCAGCGGCGCCGCTGTGGGTTGCCTGCAGGCAGATCGCCGAGAGGTGTCCTAGACAGGTGCAGCGCGCTCTCGGCACCGACCTGGACGGAACGGCCCTCGGCGATTTTCTGTTCGATGCCATCCTCACCAGTCGCTCGGGATTGGCGTTCACGACCCACGAGTACGACGAGGTCTGGGACCTCCTCGATCATGCGGACCGCCGGGTTCACATGGCGATTCCCGAGCTGCTCGATTGGATGCGCAACCTCGACCCTGCCGACCTCACCATGGATCCCTCGTTCCCGCTGGTGCTGTCGGCCGGCCATCGACGCACGCACAACGCCAACCAGATCATGCGCAATCCGGCGTGGCGAAGGACCGACCCCGACGGCGCCCTGTGGGCGAATCCCGCCGACCTGCAGGCGGCCGGAATCGGCGATGGAGACTGGGCCGTGGTCGAAACGCGGCGCGGCTCGCTCGTCGTTCGCGCCGAAGCGGACGAAACCTACCGGCTGGGATACTGCGCCCTGCCCCATGGCTACGGCCAGACCTATGAAGCCGACGGAATGCTGACCGTGGAAGGCCCGCGCATCAACATGATCACCGACCGCGCCGATTGCGATCCGATCGCCGCGACCCCGTACCACAAGAACGTCCCGGCGCGTCTTCGCCCTGCCATGCCGGACGAAATCGCGCGCGCCGAGGCCAACGCCGGCCGCGTGCGCGCGATGGCGGCACGGCTTGCCACTGCGGCATGAGACCGCAGCAGCCGCGCCGGATGACGACTACGATGCTCGAAACATCCATCAACTGCGGCGCTTGCGAGCCCGAGTGCCGCATTCCTGACCACCGCCGTCACGCTCCGGTCGCTGAGGTTGCGCCATGTCCCGAGTGTCCTGGAGGCCGCGGACCAAAGCGAGTACGAGGATCTTCTGGTGAGCAATACCGAGCACGCGGCCGAACGCGGTGTCTTCGGTTCACCGACGTTCATCGTCGGCCAGGACATGTCGTTCGGCAACGACCGCCTCGAGTTTCTCGAGCAGCGCCTGCGCGGCTAGGCGCGACGCCCGACCATCGAAGGAGCAGTCATGACACAACGCCTTCCCGTAGCCCTGGTAAGCGGAGTCGGTCCCGGAACCGGAGCGGCCATCGCGCGTCGCTTCGCGCGCGGCGGCTATGCCGTGGCCATGCTCGCGCGGAACCAGGAGCGGCTCGCTGCGCTCGAGAACGAGATCGAGAACGCTCGTGGATACGTGTGCGACGTGACCGACGAGGAGCAGGTCGAGGCCACGTTGCGCAAGGTACGCAGTGAGACAGGGGCGCCCAAGGTGCTCGTGCACAATGCGGTCGGCGGCGCATTCGGGACCTTCCTCGAGATCGAGCCCGAGGTCCTGAACCAGAACTTTCAGGTCAATACGATGGCGCTGCTCCATCTGGCCCGACGGAGCGCGCCGGCGATGATCGAAGCGGGCGGAGGAGCCATCATCGTCACCGGCAACACCTCGGCCCTTCGGGGAAAACAGAAGTTTGCCGGCTTCGCGCCGACCAAGGCGGCGCAGCGGATCCTGGCCGAAACGATGGCGCGCGATCTCGGGCCCAAGGGAGTACACGTAGCCTACGTCGTCATCGACGCGGTGATCGACGTCGAATGGACACGGGCAATGTTCTCCAAACCCGCCGGTGACGAGTTCTTCGCCCAGCCCTCAGCGATCGCAGAGGAGGTGTGGCATGTCGCCCACCAGGACCGGTCGTGCTGGTCGTTCAACGTCGAGGTCCGGCCGTTTGGCGAGAGCTGGTGATCGTATGAATCCGCTTCGAGCCTTTCCGCCGCAGCAATCCGGGCGCTACGTCGAAAATGGAGGAGACCGATGGCAACGCACAAAAACCAGGATTCCCCTCGTTCTCGAGATGTTGCACTGATCGTTGGAGGCGGCCCCGGCATCAGCGCGAGCTGCGCCAGGCTGTTCGCCAGCGAAGGCATGCGCGTCGCCGTTGCTGCCCGCAACCCGGACAAACCCGTCCTGGCAGAACTGGAGAGCGTGCATGGCGTGCGCCGGTACAGCTGCGACGCGAGCGAGCCGGCGCAGGTGCAGAGCCTCTTCGACGATGTCGTCCGAGATCTCGGCACGCCCACGCTCGTCGTGCACAACATCGACGGACGGGTGGCGGGAATCTTTCGCAAGGGACTGGCCGAGGCCGATGCCGATCTTGCGCTGGCAACACTCAGGAACTCGCCGTACAGCGCGTTTCTGGTCGCGCAGCAGGCGGCTCGTCTCATGCCTGCCAACCAACCCGACGGCAACGGCGTCAGGGGGACGGTCATATTCACGAACGCCAGCGCGGCACTCAAAGGCTTCGCGCTCAGCGCCGCCTTTGCCATGGCATGTCACGCCAAGGCGGGCCTGGCGCAGAGCATGGCGCGCGAGCTGATGCCGCAGGGAGTCCACGTGGTCAACGTGCCGATCGATGCAGCGGTCGGCTGGACACGCGAGGATGGAAGCCGCGCGCATCAGCTGGCGGGAGTGGCCGTGGACGACAACATGGCCGACCCGGACCGCATCGCGCAGATGTATCTGCAACTGCATCGCCAGCATCGATCGACGTGGGCGTTCGAGGTGGTGCTGAGGCCGTGGCTGGAGAAGTGGTGATCGCGCGCGAAGCCATGCCGGGATCGGCCGGCAAACAGGCCTGTCTAGTGGTGGGAGCGGGAGACGACACCGGAGCCGCCATCGGACGCGCATTCGCACGCGAAGGCATGGTGGCCTGCCTGGTCCGGCGCGCACGCCATGCCGATGCGTTGGAGGCCCTGGCCCGAAGCATTCGCGACGAAGGCCACGAGGCGCTGGCGCTACCGGCCGATGCACGCGACGAAGAAGAGATGGTCGCACTCGTCGAGCGCATCGAGACGGACATTGCACCGATCGAGGTGGCCGTGTTCAACATCGGTGCGAATGTGCAGTTTCCGATCGCCGAGACCACTGCACGCGTCTACCGGAAGGTGTGGGAGATGGCCTGCTTTGCGGGGTTTCTCATGGGGCGCGAGGCCGCCAAGCGCATGCTCGGGCGCGGTCACGGAACGATCATCTTCACCGGTGCCACCGCAAGCATCCGAGGTCGAGAGAACCTCGCGGCGTTTGCCGGGGCGAAGCACGCGCTGCGCGCGCTCGCGCAATCGATGGCACGCGAACTCGGCCCGAAGAACATTCATGTCGCACATACGGTCATCGATGGTGCGATCGATTCGAAATTCATTCGCGAGCTGTATCCGAACGTCGATGCACTGCGCGAGGAAGACGCCATCCTTTGCCCGGAGCACATCGCGCAGGCCTACGTCACGCTGCACAAGCAGCCGCGCACTGCATGGACTCAGGAGCTCGACCTGCGTCCATGGAAGGAACAGTGGTAAGCGACCGCGGCCGGTCGACCCAGGAGGCAGCCTTGTCCGTCACCGTCGATTTCATCTTCGATTTCGGTAGCCCGAATGCCTACCTGGCACACCGGGTGCTGCCGGCGATCGTGCAACGAACGGGCGCGGTCTTTCGCTACGTCCCCTGCCTTCTCGGCGGAATCTTCAAGGCAACGGGAAACCAGCCGCCGATGGTCGCGTTCGGCGGCGTGAAGGGCAAGCTCGACTACGACATGCTGGAAACCCGCCGGTTCATCGCCAGGCACCGCCTCACCGAGTTCCGCTTCAACCCTCATTTCCCGGTCAACACCCTGATGCTGATGCGCGGCGCGGTCGCCGCCGAGATCGACGGTCGTCTCGTCGAGTACGTGGAAGCCGGCCTCCAATGCATGTGGGAGCAAGGATTGAAGATGGACGACCCCGCGGTCTACGTCGAAGCCATGACCAAAGCCGGCTTCGATGGAGCGGCCTTGCTGGAACGCACACAAGACCCGGCGGTCAAAGCGACGCTCGCTGAGAATACCGCCGCGGCCGTGGAGCGAGGCGCGTTCGGAATCCCGACTTTCTATGTCGGTGACGAAATGTTCTTCGGCAAGGACCGTCTCGGGCAGGTCGAGGAGGAGATCGTTGCCGCGTCGGCTCGTGACACAAGCGGCGAGGAGCCGACGCCGCGGCCGTAGGCTTCCCTCGCGACCGAGGACATCGCGATTCAGGACCTGCTGGCGCGCACGGCGTAGCGCTTTGAGGGATCGCGAGCCGAATTTCGGTGTCTGGCGGCGATGCATCGGCGGTAGGGGGCAGATCAGGAATGCGAACGCGTCAATCCGAGCAATAGTCGTAGTATGTTCCGTCGCTGTGGAAGGACTCGTACGAACGGCGTTGCTCCTCGTCGGGCCTCCGCATCCGAAACAGTTGCTGGTAGTAGCCCTCAGCCATTTTCTTTGCGTAGGCGTTGCGTTCGCCCGCCGGTTTGCTCGTCACATCGCTGAGCTGATCGGAGACACAATCGAGTCCCTCCTGGTTCAAGAGATAGGCCATCTTGTAGGCCCGGGCCAGGATCCAGACGGAATCGGCTGCGAAGGGTCCTTCCGGAAACTCGCGGAGGTAGTTCTTCGCCGCGGTAAAGTCCGGGACTCCATCGGCATGCCATTCACCGTACCGTTCCACCGTCCCGAAGAGCGTGCGTGAGCGCAGCGAAGTCCCAGGATCGACTTCATGCGCTTCGCCGAGAATCTTGCCCGAGTATACAAACTCGTCTGACCAGTGGCTGGTAGAGATGCCGAGCGCCGCCGAGGTGCTCTCATCGAGAAAGCCGGCAGCGCATTCAGTGCCCATCAGCTTCCGGATGCGTGAGTCGAGATCGACGAGTTGCTTCACGGATGCCGCCTTGCCGAGAGCCGCTCGGTCGCGAGCGATCTCGTCGAGACTGTTTCGAACGCGCGCCTTCCCGGCCGCGCAACCGTCGACAGGAGTCGCCTCCGACAACTCCACGCTCACGCCGGCCAGCCGGGCCGAGCTCACCCAGCCATGGTCGAAACGGCCGGCGACCAGATACCAGGCAGAGCCGCCTTCGCTCACCACCTCGGCCACCACGAACTCTTCCCGGCTCGGAATGGACTTCGCTTCGACTTGGATCTCTGTCGCGGGAACCGTTCGGGACGGGGCCAGCGAGATCGGCGCGGAGGCCCAGTAGCTCCGGCCCGGCTCGAGCTTCGTCGGATCACACGTCGTGGCTTTTGGAAAGGGCAGGAGTTCAGGCGATGGCGCCGCCGCTTCCTGCGATGCTGCGGACGCGCGTGCGTCCAAGCCGGAAAGAAGCAGAGTAGCCGCCAGGGCAGCGAGAATCGGTGCGTGACGGGTCGCGTTCATGGTTCCGGCTGGAGTGTGCCGGAACGCGGCGACTCAGACCACTGCTATTCCCAGCGGCGTGAACTGTATTCGCGACACGGCCCCCTCAGCGGCTGACCGTCACCGTGTACTGCTCGCAGCTCGGCTTGGCCTCGCCCACGCGGTACACGCGGAAGTAGATCGTCGAGGGCCAGGGACCGGCGTGCACGTCGGGCAATTGTAGTATGTGTCGGAAGTATTAAAGCCGCTATTCGATCAGCACGTGTGCTCCACACCGGCGGTGTCTAGCAGTTAGCGAAGAAGCTCGTCAGCTTGTTCCCGATCGGTCGCTCCTGAAGCTTGCAGTCTCTCGTTCCGTCCCGATTGGCCGTCTGCATGTCCCCTGACGGCGCGAACGGGATCTCGCGATAAACGGGAACCGTGAGCTTGTTGCCAATGTGCTGAGTCTGCCACGCTTTCGAGCGTAGCGCGGACGCTTGCGCGTATGCAGGACCGTTTGTGACGAGAACGAGTGCCAGTGCGATGATCGCTGCAGTTTTACCAGTCATTGCTTTCTCCTCGCCCGCGAGTATTGGGCGCCTTGCTACCGGGCCGTAGCCAGTGCACCGACCGGGTCGAGCCCACCTCACTAGGACGCCAGCGACGACCATCGGTAACACCGCCGCGCGCCAGGCGACGTTCCATCACGCCGGAACGCGGCAGAGGCAATGGACGCGATGGGCGCGGAGGCGATCGTTCGGAGCCGTCCGCCCACCATCTCGTGACCAGACCACCCGCCGATTCGCAGCAGCTGCCGGACAACGCCAGTGCCGGTTCGTTCTCGACAGCTTCAAGTAGGAAGGAACGGAAACACGACGGGGTTCGGGAGCGGTTGCTACCGCCACGAGAACCGGGAAAGCGCCGGGCGGGCGGGCGTTGACGATCGCAGCAGCGAAGGCACCGGAACGCTGCACCTGTGCGGCGTGGCCATGAAGATGAGCCGGCGAATGAACGGCAGCGGCGAGACGAAGAGCGCGTCGCGGATCACGCGCCAGTGATGTTTTGCCCGGGCCATGTCGCCCTTTCCGCCCGCGCCGGTAGCGGCCGACACTCCGCATCGTCGACGGCTGTCCGATCGACCCTGACGGTATGCGCAGGCCCCGCATCGACCGCAGGCTGCAGGTCGCACGTCGGACACAGCAGCTCCACGTCCAGACCCACCGCGCGGCTCAGGATGCGCAGCGCATCGGTAGCCGTGACGCCGCCCGAGCCATTGGCGTCGCAGATGCACGTCTGGCACGTCGAGCTGCCGACGGCCGAGCGCAGCGCGAACAGCGCGTCGGTGGCGGTCAGCGTTTCGCTGCCGTTGGCGTCGCCGCACGGATCGATCGGATCCTCGCCGATGTAGCGGACGATGCGGTGATCGCCGACCAGAACGATGTTGCCGTCCGCCTGACGTGCGATACGCGGCGAAGGCTGCGATGCGGCATCGAACACGAACGGGTAGGGCGTGACGACCAGTCCAGCGTTACCGAACGAATCGTCGATGGAACCGTCGGCCTCGTAGCGTGCGAGCGCGAACTCGAACGAATCGTTCTTCCCGCCGGCCAGGATCCTGCCGTCGGGCAGCACCAGGATGCGGCCGGCAAACCAGCCGATGCCGGGACTGCGGCCGCCGTCGCCGAACTGCGGGTCCGCATTGCCGGCTTCGTCGAAGCGTTCGAGGAGGATGTGCGTGTCGCCGGCGATCACCGCGCTGCCGCCGACCAGGATGTCCTCGCCCTGCAGCGCCACCGTGCGACCGAGCGCATTTCCTGCCGTGTCGGTGACCGCGCCGTCGGCGCTGAAGCTCTCGTCAATGGTGCCGTCGGTGTCGTAGCGCCGCACGAACAGCGCCCCGCCTCCGATGGCGCCGACGACGACCGCCTTGCCGTCGGGCTGGATGACGATCTGATGCGCGGTCACGGGGCACGTCGGGCAGACCAGCGGCGTGGTTCGATTGACGCCGTAGGTCTCGTCGAGTTCGCCGTTGGTGTCCAGCCGCAGCGCCACGAAGTCGGAAGCGCCCGCCATCGAGATCTGCGAGCTGCCGGCCACAACTATCTTTCCGTCCAGCGGCTGGATGGCAACGGCGTTGGCGACGTCGGTGAACGCTCCGAGCGAGACCACGGCTTTGCCCTCGTCGCCGAAGCCGTCGTCGAACGCGCCGTCGGCGTCGAGTCTGGCAACGGTAATCTCGAGATTGGAATTCTGATTGGCGCCGCGCTCGACGTAGCCGGCGATGACGATGGCGCCGTCGTGGTAGGCCATCCCGAAGCACCGGTTCTGAAGTCCCTGGCCGGGCGTCGGCTCGAAATCGATGATGGTGCGTCCGCCGCTGCCGAACGCCTCGTCGAGCTCCCCGTCCGAGTCGAAGCGCGCGACGACGCAGACCTCTTTCTCCTGTTCGTCGTACCCGGTTCCGCCGACGAGGATCCTGCCGTCGTCGACAACGAAAACATCAACCATCGTGCTCAGCACCTCGAGCGCATCGACGACGACGATGCCGCCGTCGCCGAACGTAGGATCGAGATCGCCCGCCTGCAACTCGCCGGCAGCGGTGCTCGGCGGGCCGTAGGCGGCAAAGGTCAGATTGAGAAGAAGCGTGAGAACGGCGCGCGCGACGGCAGGCGGCAGGTGACGTGGCATGACGGAGACCCCGCGAAGTGCTGCGGTTGTGTACCGCAGACCATAAAATTCCGGTAGCGTTTCCGGCGGTCGCGCGTTGCGCGTTGTCGCCCCCCGCCGGTGAGAGCGGGAACGGAGAACAAGGTACGCATGGCACGCGCAGTTGTCGACGGGGAAATGCACGCGGAAATCGATAGCGCCTCCCCGCCTTTGTCCGCCGCTCGCTACGGATGCAATTTCCGGAGTATTCTTCCGCAACATTCGACCGCAGGTGCTGTGCTACGAAATCGCGGGTGAAAGGAGCGGAGCCGTGATCACATTTCGCAACGCGACAGCGGCTGCATTTCTCTTCCTCTGCGGGTGGATAAAGCCCGCCGCCGCCGAGCCGGTTTTGTGGCCGAGCGCCGAGGGCGGCAACGACCACTACTACGACATCGATCTGACCTCCCGCTCGCTCGCCGATGCCCGAGTGGCGGCGGCGACCGCCGAGCCTCCCGAAGGCTACGGCGAAGGCCACGTGGTCACGATCACGAGCGCCGCGGAGCAGGCGTTTCTGGCAGCCGAGTTTCCTCCACTGGAAACCTGTGCTCCGTTCAACGGGCCATGCATCTGGATCGATCTCAGCGATGAGCAGAGCGAGGGCAACTTCGTGTGGCTCGACGGTCCCGAGGCCGGATTGAGCCTGCAACAGATCGGCTACTCGAACTGGGCCGCGGGAGAGCCCAACAATTCTTCCAACGAGGACTGCGCCATCTACGGCTGGAACGCCACCACCGGCTGGAACGACGTGGGATGCGCAGGCCCCAACGTATCGATCATCGAATGGGAACCAGTGGTCGCGCCGAAGCTGGTCCTATGGCCAAGCTCCGAAGGCGGGAACGACCACTACTATTATCTCGACGTCGTCGCTCGTACCTTCGCGGAAGCTCGCACTGCTGCCTCCATGAACGAGTTGCCGGCGCAAGGGTACGGCGAGGGCCACGTCGTGACGATTACGAGCGCGGAAGAGCAGGCTTTCCTCGCCGAGGAATTCCCGCCGCTGGAGACGTGCAGGCCCTTTCAGGGCCCCTGCATCTGGATCGCTGCCAGCGACGCCGAGACCGAAGGCCAGTTCCAGTGGCTCGACGGTCCCGAGGCGGGTTCGACGTTCTGGCCAGAAGGAGGCTACTCCAACTGGTTTCCGGCCGAGCCGAACAACTCCGCGGAGGAGGATTGCGTCGTCTACGGCTGGACCGATACGGCGCAGTGGAACGACGTCAGCTGCGGCGGCACGAGCATGTCGCTGGTCGAATGGGAATTCGCAACGACGACCACGACGACGACGATCCCGTTGGATACCTGCGGAGACGCCGTCCCGCCCGCCGGGGTCACGGCTTCGGACGCGTTGTACGTGCTTCGCAGCGCGGTAGGCAGCGCCCAGTGCGAGCCATGCGTCTGCGATGTGGATGACAGCGGAACCCTGACGGCGACCGATTCGCTACGCACGCTGCGCAACGCCGTTGGTCAGAACGTGCAGCTTCAGTGCCCGTCCTGCGACTGAACCTCGGCCGGCTCCGCGATCACGGTTCGTCGGCCAACGCGACAGAGCCGGCATTGACGAACGAATCGATGGGCATGAGATGACGCCGGCCGAGACGGCAGGACGCTACGTTACTACGGCATCAGCGACTGCAGTCTCTCCACCGAATCCAGGTACTCCTCCACCAGCCGCTGAATCACGCGCCGCACCGGCTGCACGTCATTCATCGCGCCCACGATCTGGCCGACGGGATTGAACGCGACCCGCTGCGCCTTGCTGGCGTAGCGATGCGTGCGCGAGACGGCGTCGGCAGTCACCATGAACTGCAGAGGCATGCCGAGCGGCTTGGGATTGCCCGGTGCTTCCCACGCCTCGGTCCATTCGTTCTTGAGCATGCGGCATGGCTTTCCGGTCCACGCGCGCGAGCGGATCGTGTCGCGGCTCGTCGCTTTCAGGAACGATTCCTTCTGCTCGGGCGGCGAGTCGGCCTCGCTCACGGTCAGCCAGATCGACCCCGTCCACACGCCCTGCGCGCCCATCGCCAGTGCGGCTGCGATCTGCCGACCGGTGCCGATGCCGCCTGCCGCCAGCACCGGCATCGGCGCGACGGCGTCGATGACCTGCGGCCACAGCACGACGCTGCCGATCTCGCCCGTGTGCCCACCGCCTTCGGTTCCTTGCGCGATGATGAAGTCGAGGCCGGCTTCCTTGTGCGAGAGCGCCTGCTTGGGACTGCCGCACAGCGCCGCGACCATTCGGCCGGTGGACTGGATGTGCTTGATGACGTCGACCGGCGGAGTGCCGAGCGCATTGGCGATGACACGCACGCGGTCATGCTTGAGCGCCATCTCGACCTGCGGGCCGGCCGTTGCCTCGGTCCAGCCGAGCAGCTCGCGAGTCTTCTCCTCCTTCGGCAGCTCGGGCACGCCCACGCTCGACAGAAGCCTGGCGGCGAAGTCGCGGTGCTCCTGCGGAATCTGCGCGCGCAGCATCGTCTCGAGCGCGTCGGCATCCATCTCGCCCATGCCCTCGTACTTTTGCGGGATGACGATATCGACGCCGTAGGGCTTGTTGCCGACGTGCTCGTCGATCCACTTCAGCTCCACCTCGAGCTGCTCGGGCGAGAACCCGACGGCACCGAGCACGCCGAACCCGCCGGCGTTGCTGACCGCAGCGACGACGTCGCGACAATGCGTGAACGCGAAGATGGGGAATTCGATCCCGAGTTTCCGACAAAGCTCCGTCTGCATACGTGCTCCTTTTCCATCGGGGTCAGGCACGGGGTTTCAGGGTACTGCGACCCTGAAATTCAGTACCTGACCTCATCCTTTTACTTCCGCCGAACCATTCTTTGGCGACTCCATCCCTTACTTCTCGAAGCCTTCCGCCAGGAACCCCGCGGCCTGTCGCATGCGATCGCGCAGGGGATAGGAGCTGTCGTGAATCCAGCGCGTCATAACGCCGATGATGGCGCTGACCGCGAGCTCCGCGAGCAGGCTTTCCTCGAGGTCGTCGCGCACGTCGCCGCGTTCCACACCGGCGCGCACCAGCGCCGCCATCTCCGCCTCCAGTCCGGCCAGCTCGGCACCGGCCTGTCCGGGTCCGACGGCCTTGTGCACTTCGAGGAGTACCCTGCGCGTCAGCTCGGGACCGCGCTCGACCAGGCGCGCGGCCGTATCCGCGAAACCGATCAGACGCTCGCGCGTGGAGCGATCGGCGTTCAGTTGCTCGCGCACGAGTGAATGGAAGCGCACGAAGACCTCGCCGGCCATCTCGCGAAGCACCGCTTCCTTGTTCGGGAAATGATTGAAGAACGTTGCGGGCGCGATGTCGGCAGCGGCTGCGATCTCTTCGACCCTGGTCGCCTCGAAGCCCTTCTGCAGGAACAGCGCCCGCGCGACATCGAAGATCTTTCGGTGCAACTCGCGCCGCCGGCGACTGCGTCGGCCTTCCTCGGCCGGCTCGGCCGGCTCCGGCGGGGCCTCAGAGCCCGCATATAAGGTGGATGCGGCCATGGAGATTCTCCAAACTTAGAGAAACTCTACGTTCGAAGCAACCGCGGTTTGCGTGGCCCGCGCGATCGCGGCGGCCGACCGCGGTCGAAGCCGCGATCGTCGCGGCTTTGCGGCCGATCCGCGGCGCGATCCGGCCCGCAATGCCGCGGTGAGGCGGCGGGTTTTCTGGCCGTCGCCCCCGCCCGAGAGTGACAGCCAAGGCTCGTCGAGGGCTGGAGTTCGGCACCGGTCCCGGCAAAACACGCCCATGCCCATCGCCGACTTCCTCGGACTCAATCGCAGAAAAGCCGCTACGTCCGCGCAGACGGAGACGGTTCGCAAGATCGTCGCCGCGCTCGACTCGATGGATCAGGACCAGGCCAAATACGTCGCCTCATTCGCCTTCATCCTTTGCCGCGTCGCGCGCGCCGATCTGGAGGTCAGCGAGCACGAGCAGCAGGCCATGGAAGAGATCGTCATGAAGCTCGGCGGCCTGCCCGAAGAGCAGGCGGTGCTGGTGGTACAGATGGCCAAGACGCAGAACATGCTGTTCGGCGGTACCGAGAACTTCCTGGTCACGCGCGAGTTCAACAAGCTGGCCACGCGCGAGCAGAAGCTTTCGCTTCTGGAATGTCTGTTCGCCGTCAGCTCCTCCGACGAATCGATCTCGCAGACCGAAGACAATGAGATCAGCCGCGTCTGCAGCGAGCTTCAGCTGCCGCACGAGGACCGCATCGCCGCGCGATCACGCTATCGGGAGCACCTGGCGGTTCTGAAGCTTCGCTGATCACCACGATCGGGGGCTGCATTGCTGCGAAGGCAAAGGCCCCTTAGCCTTTGAGCGATGGCCTCCCCCACTGAGTCCGACGCGCCGAAGAAGGTCGATCCGTTGGACCAAAAGACTCCGATCCGCAAGACGCTACGGCAATTCCTGAGCATCAGCCGTGCGTTCTTCGTCGAGTCGCGGCAGCGGCGCAAGGCCCGCTACTTCCTGGCGCTGACTCTCACGTTCGCGCTGGCCGTCGGTGGCGTCCAGGTACTGATGAGTTATGCCGGCCGTGACTTCATGACGGCCATCTCCGAAAAGAACGTCGACGATTACTGGAAATACCTCGGCATGTACCTGGGCACCTTCGCCCTGGCCGTTCCGATCGGCGTCTATTACCGGTGGATGGAGGAGCGTCTTGCGCTGCTCTGGCGAGAATCGCTGGCCGAGCATCTGATCCAGCGTTATTTCAACAACCGCGCCTACTACCGGCTGCGCGGCCAGGAGGCCATCGACAACCCCGATCAGCGTATCAGCGAAGACGTTCGCCTCTTTACGTCCAAATCGCTGACGTTCCTGCTCATCGTCCTGAACGCGACCGTCACCGTCATCGCCTTCATCGGCGTGCTGTGGACGATCTCCAAGGTGCTGGTCAGCGTCCTGTTCCTGTACGCGCTGGCGGGCACGGCCGGCAGCATCCTGATCGGCCGCCGCCTGGTGCAGCTGCACTACAAGCAGTACGCACGGGAAGCCGACCTGCGCTACGGACTGGTGCGGGTGCGCGACAACGCCGAGTCCGTGGCCTTCTACCGCGGCGAAAGGCGCGAGATGGCCGATCTGCTGATGCGGCTGCTGAACGCGGTGCGCAACACGGTCGCCATCATCGGCTGGAACCGCAACCTCGGCTTCTTCAGCAACAGCTACAACTACGCGGCACTGGTCATCCCGGTCGTCATCGTCGCACCGCTGTACATGCGCGGCGAGGTCGAGTTCGGCGTGGTCACGCAGGCCTCGGGAGCGTTTGCGCAGGTGCTGGCCGCGGTCTCGCTCATCATCACCCAGTTCGAGCAGCTCAGCGCCTATCTGGCCAACGTCCAGCGTCTCGGCGCGTTGTGGGAGAACCTGGACGAGTTCGACGCCGAGGAAGAACGCATCACCAAGGAATCGCAGCTCGAGATCGAAGAGGACAGCCGCATCATCCGGCTCGAAGACCTGACCGTCATGACGCCGGATGCCGAGCAGAAAAAGCTCGTCCAGGAGCTGACGCTGGAATTGCGCCGCAAGCAGAGCGTGCTGATCATGGGGCCCAGCGGCACGGGCAAGAGCTCGCTGCTGCGCACCATCGCCGGATTGTGGCCGAGCGGAACGGGCTCCCTGGAACGACCGGCGCTGTCCGAGCTCATGTTCCTTCCGCAGCGTCCGTACATGATCGAAGGCACGCTGCGCGACCAGCTCCTTTATCCATACCCGCACAGCCGCATCGAGGACGAGGAGATCTGCAAGGTCGTCGACAGGGTCAACCTCTCCGACGTCTTCGATCGCGTCAGCGGCAATCTAGAAAGCGTCGTCGACTGGACCAACGTGCTGTCCATCGGCGAGCAGCAGCGCGTGGCGTTCGCGCGTCTGCTTCTTCGCCAGCCGCGCTTCGCTTTCCTGGACGAAGCCACCAGCGCCCTGGACGAGGAGAATCAGTCGCGCATGTACGAGCTGCTGATCGAGTCGGGCTGCGGCTTCATCAGCGTCGGGCACCGGACCACGCTGATCCCCTTCCACGAACGCATCCTCAAGCTCGAATCCGACGGCGGCTGGGAGGTGACGGACTCGGCGAAGCTGCTGGAGGCCCAGCGAAAGGAAGCGAAGAAGAAGGAGGCCAAGGTCGCCTGACCCTGGCCGCATTCGCCTTTGCGCACCGTGCGTTTCATCTCCGTGCCGCGCCGCGGGTCGTCTGCGCGCCGCCGCGCTCAGTATTCCATCAGCAGCTCGTCACACGCGCCGTCCAGCACGACGTGGTCCGGTTCGTCGGCCTCCGACCTGCGGCCATCGATCACCACATGCCGGATCGGCCTGGACTGCGGCGAGCTGACGATCAGGCCGCCTCTTGGCCAGCGCAGCCCGCTGTCGAACGCGACCCCGATGCTGCCGCGATCGTCGGCCTTCATCGTGTAGTGCAGCGGTCCGAAGTACGTCGCCAGACCCCGTACCTGCACTCCGTCGCCGTCCTGGACCCACGCCAGCGGTAGGCCTGCGGCGACGACGAGCGATTGATCCTCGAGATGCTCGTAGGCAAGCATCCTTCGCATCACGCGCAGGAAACCCGATGCGATCCATCCATGCGGCAGGTCGCCGAAGAAGCGCTGCGCGCGCGGGTCAATGGTGCTGACTTCGGGCCATTGCCTCCACGCCGCCGGCCGCTGGTCGTCGACGAGCCATTGCAGCAGTTCGATGGCACGCTCGGGTTTTCCGAGCGCCGTCATCACGAGCGCGTTGCGCGCTTCGTACGCGGAATAGGCCTCGTCGGTGTCGGGCGATTGGCGGCGTGCCTGGAACCTTTCCCAATACAGCTCGAAGGTCCGTTCCAGCTCGCGGCGCGGCAATAGCGCGGCCTGCTGGCACGGGTCGAAGGCGACGGCCGTGGAGGACGGATCGAGATCTCCGAGCTCGACGCTGCCCGGAATGAAGTCGATACCGTGATCGGCGATGGTACGGCGGATCGAGGCGCGGACGTCGGCCCGCATCGCCGCGTATCGACCTGCCAGGTGATCGCTTTCGTCGCTCAGCTGCAGAACCGCGGCGGCAAAAGCCGCATCCCCCAGGCCGCGCAGCGCGAAGAAGTCATCCCAGTACGAATGAACGGGCTGCGAGGAGTAGCCCTCGTGGCTGATCGAGGCCGGCAACAGTCCGTACCTCGCATCCCCGCGCAGGTCGTCGCCTGTCTGCTGCGCGCGCAGAGCCGAGATCGCCGAGGCGGCGCGCTGGATGCGTGGCCACATCTCGCGAAGGAAAGCTTCGTCTCCGGTCAGCCGGTACAGCTCGACGATGCTCCAGATCAGCTGGCCGTGGCTGTCGTGCTCGGCAACCAGGTCCACGCCGCGCCGATCCACGGCACACGGGACACGGCCGTCCTCGAGCTGATGCGGGGCGTACCAGCGCAGGAACGCTCGCAGCTCGTCGGCCATGCCCATCTCGGCCAGCGCGCATCCGGTAAAGGCACCGTCGCGCATCCAGGAGCGCCGATAGTTGCGCGGCCCGGGCTGAATGCGTGGCCCTTCCTGATTGACCAGGATCCAGGCCACCGACGCGCGTATCGAGTGCTCGAACGCGGCCGCGCATGCGGGCAGAGAGATCGGGACGGTCGAGAGACGCCGGCGCCACAGCGACAGTGTTTCCTGAAGCCGCTCCTCCACCCATTGCGCCGCATGTGTGCGGCTTTGGGCGGCGAGCGGAAGAGGCGAGCTCTCGTAGAGCGGCACCGCCGCGGCTACCACCACGTGACGTTCGCCGGCCGCGAGCTCCACGTCGTAGGCCAACACGCCGCTGGCGAAGCCGACCGGATCCTCGATGTGATCGCGGGCGGGAACCGCGCCCGCCTCGAGCGCAGCGATTCCTTCCTCGGACGCCGAGGCACCAAAGGCATCGGCCGGCGAGACCGCGACCACTGCATGCTCTTCGTTTACGTGCACGGTGCAGCCGAGTCTTTCGATGCGACGGATCGGCGCGATGCCGCCGCGCATGTTCAGGCTCTGCCACGTCGGATTGACCTGATAAGGCCGGATGGCCAGGAAGAGGCGCGCCGCCAGCGTCCCCTGGGTCCGGTTCTCGACCTCATAGCGCGCCAGCAGAACGCTCTTGCCGGCCGGCCCGGAGGCGAAAGCAGTGACGCGGAGCGCGATCTCCTTCGTTGCCCAGTGCACCGATGGTATGGGCAGACATCCATCTTCGAGCTGCTGCTGCGTCTCGACATCCGCCCAGGTGATCAGACGGCCGTGCACGAACAGGAAGGGCTCGATCGTGAACGACTCGGCGCCGACTTCGAGGGCTCCGTCCTCTCCGAGCAGGCCCTTGCGCTCGTCACCGTCGCCTCCGACGACGGCCCAGTAGCCCTGCTCGTGGAGCAGATGTCGCGGATGCATTCCGCGGCGCGAGCGCCTGGCTTCGCACAGCGCGTGTCGCGCGGGCGCCACCGCCAGCTCGAGCGGCACGACGGCGATGCGCGAGACCAGGATGTCTTCGCTCGATTGCAGCTCGATGCGCAGATGCCGTGCCTCGCCTTCGTCGGTGCGCAGCCACACGCGAGGACTGGGGCTTGCCGACTGCTGCGCGATCATCTTCCAGTCGATGCCGTCCTCGGAGGCGAACAGCCGTGTTGCTGGTGCGTCGAAAGCGGTGCCAGCAAAGTCGAGGACCACGCCGCCAAGCTCGCTGTGACGGCCGAGATCGAGCTGGATCCACGGGCTTTCGTCGCTGGCCGCCGGCCGCCAGCGAGCGCCACTCTCGCCATCGAGAAGCCGGGCGATCTCGCAGCCGTGACTATCGCTCGACGAACCAAGCGCATGGATTCTCGGCTGCGCGGCGGCCGGATCGCGCGCCTCGATGCGGATCTGCCGGATCCAGATCGTCCCCGGCCCACCGCGCTCGACGGCGATGGCCAGCTCGATGGCACCGAGCTGGCTCGGCTCGCCTCCGCTGAGCGGCCCCCAGGCAAATTGGAGGTTTGCCTGCCGAAGCACCAGAGGCTGTGATTCGGCAACGTGGAAACCGCTGCGCCGCCACCACCACACGTTGGCCGAGCTCGGGTCGATGAGCTTGAGCTGCAGCTCGTTCGGCTGCATCTGCCCGCGCAGTTCGAGTACGGCTGCGTAGTGCTGCGGCAAGATGACGGGCGCCTGCAGGCGCGCGATGGCCCAGCTCCCGTTGCCGACCAGATTGAAGTCGAAGCGCATCGCTGCGGCTTCGCGATCGAAGAGCACCGCGGCGCCGCAGCCATCGGCGGCATGTGCACTCCACTGCGAGGACGCGCTTTCCTCGCCGCTCCAAAGAACGAGATCGTCAGGCATGCGTCGGTTCTGATCTCCTGCAGATTGCGGCGCGACGATGGCCGCGCCGACTACAGCGTTCCCGCCATTGGCGCCGTCAGCAATGACGTACCGCTTCGGATGCACTGCACTGTCTCAAAAAGTTGAGACAGTGCAGGACTTTTAGGCGCGGGCGAAATCCCGCATCGCTGCGTGAATCGCACCGCAGCCGGGCCGCTCCTTTGCACACCTGCGCAAGGGCCGCCACAAGTCGAATCGAGCCCCTTTGCAGCATGGGGGCGTTCCTACCCACGTTCCGAAGCCCGCACGGCGGCGCGCGTCATGGCGGCCTCGGCGCAAATGGCAGCCGCTGGTTGCGATGGATGGCATGACCATTGCTCTTCCAGCCCGCGCGCTGCCGCTGGCGGCGCCTGGAAGCGGTGGCGAATCGAATCTGGAACGGAAGTCCTACCGATAAGCGGACATTCCGACGGGGAAGGGCGATGCAGGACAACCAACACAACAGACCGGAGAAGGGATCCGTCACCATCCTGGCGGCGCTGGCAGCCATCTCGCTGCTCGGCTTTGCCGCCATGGCCATCGACGTCGGCTATGCCACGGCCACCAGAACCCAGCTTCAGAACGTCGCCGACGCCGGCTCGATGTCGGGCGCGCGCGAGCTGGCCAGGATCTACGACGAGAAAGGCAACTTCGACTACACGAAGTACACCCTGACCAGCAACGACAAGGCCCGCATCCTGGCCAACATCAACCAGTTCACGATGCTCAACAAGGCCGGCGGCGTGGCCGTGGGCGTGCCGGCGGGCGATGTGGTCTATGGCCGCTGGGACAACGCCACCGGCGAAGTCATCGAGACCAACACGGGCGTGGACGCCATCTGGCTGCGCAGCCGCCGCGACGATACGGCCAACGGCGCGCTTCCGGCGCTGCTTGCCACCGCGCTCGGCGTCGACACGTTCAACATCAGCGCGCAGGCCGGCACGGCCGGCGTCTCGGCGACCAAAGCGGTCCCGCCGGGATGGGGCGACGTGCCGGTGGGAATCTCCAAGGCATGGTTCAGCGCGCACGATTCTCCGTGTGGCACCGACTCGGCCGTGCGCTTCTACCCGACAGGCTCGACGCTCGGCTGCGCCGGCTGGCACGTCTTCACCGAGCCTACCGCCAGCGCTTCGGCGCTACGTGACATCCTCAAGGGCCTGAAGAACGGGACCTACCAGGCGCCCGCCATCACCGCCGACGAGACCTACTTCAATTTCACCGGCGGAACCGTGGCGGCCGACTTCAGCGACTTCAAGAACCTCTACGACGCCAAGAAGGGACCCGACGGCCGCTGGCTGGTGCACATCCCGGTCTACGACTACGACGACTGCTCCAACCCCAAGGGCGAGATCAAGATCATCGGCCTGGCCACGGCGCGCGTCTACAACGTCAACTCGGGTCAGAAAATCATCGACGCCAACGTCGAGTGCGACGTCGCACCGATCGGCGAGGGCGGCGGCCTGAACTTCGGCACGGCCACCGGCGTGCAACAGATGATCGTTCGGTAAGGGGGGCAGAGGCGCCGGCGCCGCTCTCAGGAGGAGCGGGGGCCGGACAAGGGGTCAGGCACCTTTTCGGCCGCTGGAAAGGTGCCTGACCCCTTTTTTCGTCACCGCTTCCCGCAGGAATTCGAACAGCCGCTTCTGCATCGCCTCGTACGCTTCGATCCACTGCGCCTCGCTGATCCCCAGCGTCTCGAACGTGCATGCGACCGAAAGCCGGCAATGGCTTTGGTCCTCGCTATCGATGGCGACCTCGCCCACGTACTGACGAAGGGGCATCGGACCCGGGTCGAGCAGGCGATACGAGTAACGCATCTCCGCGCCGTCGATCGTCTCCAGCAGCTCTCGAATCGGGGGCCCTTCGTGCGGATGCAGCCAGCGGGTCGCGCCGGGCAGCGGCCGGCGCTCCTCGTACTCGACGCGCGCAAAGGCGCCGCTCTCGATCAGGGCGGCCTCGTTGTCCCAGCGCACCAGGTTCCACACCGCCGATGCAGGCGCATCCAGACGTTCGCACCAGGCCGCTCGTCCCATCGCTACTTGATGAAGTCGGCCGAGGGGTGGGCCCGCGGGTAGGAGCGCAGGTACTGGAAGTACCGGCCCAGAGTCCGGTCGGCGGCGGTCAGGGTGCCGGGCCGGAAGTGGATGGTCTGCATGACGGCGATGTCCTCGCCGACCACGCTCTGCTCCAGGGCGACCACGCGGTCCAGGAACCGCTCGATGTCCTGGGCAGTGCCCGAATCGCGGCGCGCGGCCACGATCATGAACACGCGCGAAACGCCGGGCCGCGGCATCCCGAACGGCGCCATGAAACCGAACCAGCGGCCTTCCAGCTCGGTTACCTGGTAGTAGAGGCTGGTACCGAAAACCCCGATGCGGTTGCTGATCTGCTCGCCGCGGCGGTGGAGGCCGGCAAAGTCGTACATCATCGAGTGGTCGCTCCACTCGATCTGATCGTGCGGATCGCCGTGCTCGAAGGTGATGCCGTGCAGCGCCTTGATGTGCTGCATGTCGGGCGTGTTGCAGCACAGCACCCAGGGGTCGACGGGCAGCGTCGCGCCCAGATCGAGCGCGCGGATGACCAGTTCCTCTTCGGGATGCGGGAAGGAGGGGAGCTCCCACCACGGCTTCTCGCCGTTGAAGGCCCAGACGATCCCGTACTTCTCGATACTCGGAAACTTGAAGAGCTGGGCGGCAGCCGGCGGCGGATCACCGACCTTGGTCTTGATGCAGCGGCCGCTGCAGTCGTACTGCCAGTGGTGGAAGGCGCACCGTACCGTGTCCTCGTGCACGTCGCCGACCGACAGATCGGCGCCGAGATGCGGACAGTACGCCGTCATGACGTGCGCAGCTCCGCTCGCGTCGCGGAAGACGACGACGCGGCCGTCGAGGAAGTCGTACCCGCGCACGCAGGAACGCTCCACGTCGGTGCTCAGGCAGATCGGGAACCAGGACTCGGTAAAGAGGCCGCCCTCGCCTTCGGCGGGAATGGGTTGTCCGGAGACGCGGCGCATGCGTGCGCCGGTCGCGACAGATTGCAGCGATGCCGGGGATGACATCGAGGGAAGCTAGCTGGAGCACCTACGATACGCCACAGCCAGTGCCCTTTCGTTACGGCGGCCCGGTTGCTACACGAATCCATGGCCGACTTCTCGCACCTCGGCGACGCGCGCATCTTCATCGACCGTCTCGCCTACGCCGACCTCGATGCCTGGCATGCGTCGGCGGCGAGGCTTCGCGAATCGGACCCGCTCCCCCTCATCGAAGTGGAGGGATACGTTCCGTTCCGCGCCGTGACGCGGCACGCCGATCTCGCCGAGGTCGAGCGCAACCACGCGATGTTCTGGAACACGCGCGACTCGGTCCTGCTGCCCAGCAGCCAGGTGCAGAGCCAGCGCGCCGGCGGTGTCGACATCAAGACCCTCATCCACATGGACGGCGCCGAGCACCGTGCCACGCGCCTGATCACCAACGACTGGTTCAAGCCGGCCAATCTGCGGCGCACCGTCGGCCAGAAACTGCCCGTGCTTGCCGAGCGTTTCGTCGACCGCATGCTCGACTACGGCGGCGAATGCGACTTCGTGCGCGACATCGCGCTCTATTATCCGCTGCACGTGATCCTGAGCATCCTCGGAGTTCCCGAGAGCGACGAGCCGCGCATGCTCGACCTGACGCAAAAGATCTTCGGCGGCGAAGACCCCGACGTAGGCGGCAAAGCCGGAGAGGAGCCGGTCAAGATCTTCATGGCCGCGCTGCAGGACATGGCGACGTACTTCGCGCGCATCACCGCCGACCGCCGCGCCCGTCCCACCGACGACATCGCTTCCACCATCGCCAACGGGACCATCGACGGCAGGCCGCTCGGCGACCTGGAGACCGCCGGCTACTACTCGATCATCGCCACCGCCGGCCACGACACGACCGCGAGCACCGTGGCGGGAGGTCTCGAAGCGCTCATCCGCAATCCCGACCAGATGCAGGCGCTCAAGGACGACCCGTCCAGGATTCCCAACGCCGTCAACGAGATGATCCGATGGGTGACGCCGGTGCGGCATTTCATGCGGCAGGCGCAGGGCGACTACGAACTGGCGGGCGTGCCGCTGCGCGCCGGCGACTGGCTCATGATGTCCTACCTCTCGGCCAATCGTGACGAGACCGTCTTCGAGGATCCGTTCCGCTTCGACATCGGCCGCGCCAACGCCGACCAGCATCTGGCCTTCGGCATCGGGGTGCACTTCTGTCTGGGCGCGCATCTGGCCCGCATGGAGGTGGAGGCGTTCCTGCGCGAGCTGCTGCCGCGTCTCGACCACATCGAGCTTGCAGACGAGCCGGAGTCGATGGCGACGACGTTCGTCGGCGGGCTCAAGCGCATGCCGGTACGCTACCGGCTGCGCTGAAGACGAGAACTCGAACGCGTGCTGCCGGCGGCATCACGCGGCGCAACGCTGTCGTACCACCAGATCGCAATCCGGCGCCACGGCACGCAGGAGCTCTTCGAGCTTCTCCACCGTAGGCACCGAGCTTCCGTTCTCGTAGCGTGCATAGGCGTTGCGCGACTTGGCGCCGAGCCGTTGCGCGACCTGGGCGAGCGACAAGCCGCTTCTCTGTCGCTGGCGTTGAAGCAGTAGCGCGATCATGGGACGCACGTCGTTCGCGACGATGTCGAATTCGCCAGTGCCCGTCCGGTCCAGGGTGACGCGGAAATTCCTGCGATCGACCGCTGTCCGGAACCAGTCCTTCATCATCTCGAAAGCTTCGGTCTGCGTGCGTCCCTGCGTCAAGGCATCGAAGAGCGGAGCCTCGATCAGCCAGTGCTTGCCTTCCTTGAATATCCTGCCCTGAAAACGCATCAGTCCGTCCTCGCGGCCCGCAGCAGGATGGCGCGCGCCAGCCGCTCGTTGATCTCGGGGTGACGCGGAACGTACTCCGTACGCTCGGCCCTCACCCATACGTCATGCCTGTGGCCATGCCGCAGGAACATCCAGCCGAGCCCGCGGAGGCGTCGTTCCAGCTCGCGCCGTCGCATGGGCGGCACGTACCCTTATACGTGGGCAACGGTCAATGTCCAAGATGGAATGATCGTGACGGCGTGCGCGAAGTCAGTACATGTTGAGCTGCAGACGTGCGGCCTCGGTCATCATGTGCGGGCCCCACATCGGCTCCCACACCAGCTCGACTTTGACGTCCTTGACGCCCTCGACCATGCCGGCAACGCGCTCGACCATTCCCGGCATCGAGCCGGCGACCGGGCAGTTCGGCGTGGTCAGCGTCATCTTGATGTCGACGTGGCCGTCTTCGCGAATGCGAAGGTCATAGATCAGGCCCAGCTCGTAGATGTCGACCGGGATCTCGGGGTCGAAGACCGTATGCATCGCCTCGATGAGCAGCTGCTCGGTCTTGGCGATGTCGAGCGGGGCGGAGCTCTCACCACCTGTGCCGGCCGCGCTGGCTGCAGCGGTTTCGGCAGCGGCAGCGCTATCGGAAGCCGGCGCGGCGACATCCGTCGCAAGACGCGGATCTGCCGCTTCGACCGTGGCCTGCTCGAGGACGACGTCCGGCAGAGGCACGTGGCGAGGCTCGCCCTGCTCGCTGGCCTCGGGCGTGCCGGCAGCGACGCTGTGGCCATTGCCCGCGGCGCCGGCGGCGCCGCTCGTATGCTCGGTCTTCTTCTCTTCCTGCTCG
>DASPNH010000213.1:0-24056 GCA_035626675.1 Binatia bacterium | reverse complement strand
TGGACAAGCCCGACGCGGGAACGGTGCGGGTGGAAGGATCCGATCTGTACGCGCTTCCGGCGCGCGACCTGGCCGCCCTGCGCGGCCGCAGCATCGGGTTCGTCTTCCAGTTCCACCACCTGCTCGGCGACTTCGATGCGACCGAGAACGTGATGATGCCGCTGCTGGTGGCGGGCCATGCGCCCGCCAGGGCGAGGGCACGGGCCACCGAATTGCTCGAGAGGGTCGGACTGAAAGACCGGGTTACGCACAGGCCGAGCGAAATGTCCGGCGGCGAGCAGCAGCGGGTGGCGGTGGCCAGGGCGCTGGCGCTGCGGCCCTCGGTGGTCCTGGCCGACGAGCCCACCGGCAACCTCGATCCGGCCACGGCCGATGAGGTGCACACGCTGCTGCTCGGCGTGCAGCGCGAGGAAGGCTCGGCCCTGGTGGTGGCAACGCACAACATCGCGTTGGCCGGGATGCTCGATCGGACGCTACGAATGCAGGACGGCGTGTTGAAGGAGGTAGAGCGGTCGTGAACGTGCGAAGGTCATTGCTCATCGGACCGCTGTGCTTCCTGATCGCGTTCGCACCGATCCAGGCCGCGGCCCAGCCCGCCGCCGACGCGCCCGTCGTTCGCGAGATCAAGGTGCGCGGTCCGCGCCGCGTCGAGGAAGCGGCCATCCGCATCCATATCACCCAGCCTGTGGGCTCCCGCCTGGATCAGGCCCTCATCGATGCCGACGTCAAGAACGTCTATCGCATGGGATTCTTCGAGAACGTCTGGGTCACCTCCGAGCCGGCTCCGGGCGGTATCGCCATCACCTACAACGTCCAGGAGCGCCCCTACATCACCGCCATCGAGTTCGAGGGCAACGAGAACGTCGAGCGCGCCGATCTCGAAGCCGTCATTTCCGTGCGACCTCGCACCGTGTTCGATCCGCAAAAGGCGTGGGAAGGCATTCGGCAGGCCAAGAAGACCTACGCCGGCGAGGGCTACCCGGACGCCGAGATCACCTACCAGGTCCTGACCGACGCCGCCGGCAACGCCACCGTCCGCTACAAGATCGACGAGAAGGCCAACGTCCTGGTCGACGACATCCACTTCCAGGGCGTCAACGCTTTTTCCGAGCGCAAGCTGCGCAGCGTGATGTCGACTCGTCGCTCCTGGATCCTGTCGTGGTTCACCGGCGCCGGCATCCTCAAGGAAGAGGAGCTTGCCACCGACGTCGAGCGCCTGACCGCGTTCTACTACGACAACGGCTACATTCAGGTGCGCGTGGACGAGCCCGAGGTCACTCGCGAGGGCGAGGACCTGGAGCTGACGATCCGCATCGAGGAAGGCGACCAGTACCGGATCGGCAACATCCGGTTCGGCGGCGAGGTGCTGCTGCCGGAAGAAAAGCTGCTCGAAGCCACCAAGATGGAGAGCGGCAAGATCTTCCGGCCGAGCCGCCTGCGCGAATCGATCTTCGGCCTGACCGAGGCCTACGGCGATCTCGGCCACGCCTTTGCCGAGGCGGTGCCCGACACCGAGGTCCATCCCGAGACCAAGACCGTCGACGTCACCTTCAAGATGAGCAGCGGCCCGGTCGTCAGCGTCGGCCGCATCGACGTCAAGGGCAACGTCAAGACGCGCGACTACGTCGTGCGCCGCGAGCTTCGCCTGCAGGAAGGCGAGCGCTTCTCGGGCAAGGGACTGCGCGAGAGCCGCGAGCGCACGCGCCGGCTCGGAATCTTCGACGAGGTCGAGGTGACCAGCACGCGCGCCGAGGATCCCGAGAAGGTAAATCTCCAGGTCACCGTCAAGGAAGCCCGCACCGGCACCTTTGCGGCCGGCGCGGGATTCAGTTCCGAGGACGCGCTGCTGGCCAACGCGCGCATCACCGAGCGCAACCTGTTCGGTCGCGGGCAGATCGCGACGTTCAACGTCGACTTCGGCACCCAGCGCCAGAACTTCCGTCTGGGCTTCACCGAGCCGTGGGCCTTCGACATCCCGCTGACGCTCGGTTTCGACCTGTTCCACTGGCAGTACGAGTTCGACGACTTCGAGCGCGGCGGCACCGGCGGCTCGATCCGGGCCAGCTATCCGCTGTGGGAGCTGGGATGGCGGCAGATCGGCGGCTTCTCGCTCGACAACATCCGCGCCGGCATGGAGTACCGCCTGGAGAACTCGCGCATCACCGGCATCAGCCGCACCGCGCCCGAAAGCATCCGCATCGAGGAGGGAAGCAGGCTGACGAGCAGTCTGCGTCCCTCGATCTCGCGCAACACCATCGACCAGCCCTTCGATCCCACCGAAGGCTCGCTCAACACGCTGTCGGCCGAGTTCGCCGGCCTCGGCGGAGCGCAGGATTTCATCAAGGTCGACGTCAGCTCGCGCTGGTACTGGCCGTTCTACACGTCGGAATCGGGGTGGAAGCTGGTCTACTCGACCGCCGGAACGTTCGGGTGGGGCATCGGAGACTCGGGCACCAACGGCAAGGAGCTGCCGCTGTCGGAGCGCTACTTCCCCGGCGGCATCAACACGGTGCGCGGATTCCAGTCGCGCTCGCTCGGCCCGCGCGAGGAGTTCTGCGAGCGAGGCGGCAGCGGCCGCGGCGTCTGCAACGACGAGGAGATCGGCGGCAGCAGCGAGCTGATCTTCAACAACGAGATCATTTTCCCGATCATCCAGGATGCCGGCGTCAAGGGAGTGATCTTCTTCGATGCCGGCAACGCTTTCAGCTACGAGGAAGGCATCGACTTCGGCGAGCTGCGGCTGGCGGCGGGCCTGGGCGTGCGCTGGCTGTCGCCGTTCGGACCGCTGCGCATCGAAGTCGGCTTCCCATTCAACGCCAAGAAGGCCGACGAGGAGAGCCTGGTGCTGTTCTCGTTCGGCACCCCGTTCTGATCCGGTACAGGAGAGATGATGAAGAAGACCGTTTCCGCCACCGTTGCCTTGCTGCTTTTCGCGGCGCTCCCCGCCGCAGCCGCCGATCTGAAGATCGGCTACATCGTGACCCAGCGTCTGTATCAGGAGACCAAGGTCGGCAAGGAGGCCCAGGAGAAGCTCAAGAAGCGCCTGGGCGATGCGCAGAAGAATCTCGATGCCAAGCTGGCCAGCGTCAAGAAGCTCGAAGAGGACCTCGAAAAGCGCATGGCCGTGCTCAACGACGACGAGAAGAAGAAGCTCGGCGACGAGTACGAGCGCCAGCTGCGCGACGCCAAGCGCATGAAGGAAGACTCCCAGCGCGAGCTGTCCAAGGTCGAGGCCGAGGTGATGGGCGGCATGACCCAGAAGCTGCGCGGGGTCATCGAGAAGTTCGCGCGCGACAATCAGTACGACATCATCCTGGATGCCGGGACGAGCTTGTATATCTCGGGCCGCGGGGACGTGACGGAGGAGATCCTGGCCGCCGCCGATAAGGCCAACTGAGCTGGAGTGGCGTCGTGCCTGAGACGCCGACGGACGCGCATGGCGGGCCATTTGCGTCGTTGGACGCGGGTACGCTCGCTTCGGCGAACAGGGAAGTACGCCTGCACTCGCTCTACGCGCCTGCGCCTAGCAGCTCGCCCACTCTGCGCGCCCGTGCTCGCTCGACGGAATGAACTCCCGTGCTTGGGCAGTAGAGAAGAGGGACGGTGAGTACGGTTGTCCATCCCAGTGCGATCGTCGATTCGCGGGCTCGGCTCGGGGATCGGGTTCGGATCGGCGCTTACTCGCTCGTCGGCGGCAACGTCGAAGTCGGCGATGACACCGAGATCGGGCCGCATGTGGTCGTCGACGGTCACACCTCGATCGGGGCGCGGTGCCGGTTCCTGGGGCAGGCGTCGGTCGGGGCTCCGCCGCAGGACCTGAAGTATGCGGGCGGACCGACGCGGCTCGTCATGGGCGACGACAACATCGTGCGTGAGTTCGTCACGCTCAATCGTGCCACCGAGCATGGCGGCGGTGTCACCCGCATCGGCAATCGCTGCATGTTCATGGCCTACGCGCACGTCGCGCACGACTGCACCATCGGCGATCAGGTCGTCATGGCCAATGCGGCGACGCTCGCCGGCCACGTCACCATCGAGGACTTCGCGATCGTGGGCGGGCTGGTGGCGATCCATCAGTTCGTGCGCATCGGCGAATCGGTGATTCTCGGCGGCGGTGCCATGGTGACGCTGGACGTGCCGCCGTTCTGCCTGGCTGCCGGCGACCGGGCCAGCCTCCATGGTCTGAATCTGGTCGGCCTTCGCCGGCGCGGATTCAGCGAGGAAACCATCAAGAGACTGCGCACGGCCTATCGCGTGCTGTTCCAGTCCGGCCACAAGCTGCGCGATGCGCTGCGCATCCTGCGCGAGGATCTGGCAGGCCAGGCCGAGGTCGCGCGCCTGATCGCGTTCATCGAGGCGTCGCAGCGGGGCATCTGCCGGTGAGCGTCGAGCCGCATTCGCAGGGAGCGTCCGCTTCCGATGCGCACGAGCACGCCGATGCGCTCGCGCCGGGCCAGACCCTTGGGCTGCTTGCCGGTAACGGCAGCTTTCCGCTGCTGGTGGCTCGCGAGGCGCGCGCGCGCGGCTGTCCCATCGTGGCCGTCGCGCATCGCGGAGAGACCGACGAGGCCCTGGAGGATTTCGCCGACTCCGTTACCTGGATCCGCCTCGGACAGCTCGGAAAGATGGTCAAGGCCTTCCATCGCGCCGGTGTCACGCGCGCCGTCATGGCCGGCGGCATCAACAAGATCGCGTCGCTGACATCGCTGCGCCCCGACCTTCGGGGACTGATGTTCCTGCGCAAGGTCTCGGGCATGGGCGACGATTCCATCCTTCGGGCGCTGGCCGACGAGCTCGAAAGCGAGGGGATCCGCATCCTGCCCTCCACGCTGTTTCTCGAGCGCATCCTGGCGCATCCCGGTTTGATCGCGGGGCCCAAGCCTTCGCGTCACGGTCTCGACGACATCAAGCTCGGCTGCCAGGTGCTGGCCGCACTCGGACCTTTCGACGTGGGGCAGGGGATCGTCGTCGAGCGCGGCGTGGTGCTGGCCATCGAGGCGGTCGAGGGCACCGACGAGGCGGTGCGGCGCGCAGGCAGGATCGGACGCGGCAGCAGCGTCGTGGTCAAGGTGGCCAAGCGCGGGCAGGACATGCGCTTCGACGTGCCGGCCGTCGGCCCCACCACCATCGAGACGATGACCAAGGCCCATGCATGCGTGCTGGCGATCCAGGCCGGCGCCACCATCGTCCTGGATCTCCAGCGCGTCTGCGAGCTGGCGGCGCAGAACGGAATCTCGGTGGTGGGATGCACGGCAGCCGGCAACGTCCCCGGGCTCAGCCACGACTGAGCTGCGAAAACGGGCGCAGGCACCTCTTGTGGCGGACCGGGCTGCGAGGTGCCGCGGCCAGCGCGCGAGGGGCGATGCGACGGTTTTGTCGAGCCGGCCGTGGCCAGGCCTGACCCCTTTTTCGGTCCGGGGCCGGGGCGTGGGATGGAGAGGCAGGTGAGCACGGTGCAGGCAGGCGTGATCGGAGCCGGACATCTCGGCGCATTTCACGCACAAAAGTACGCGTCGATGGAGGGCGTCCAGCTGGCCGCCGTCTTTGACGTCGATCCGGCGCGCGCGGCGGCCGTGGCAGCCATGGCAGGCTGCGCCGCGGCAGGCTCGCTGGAGCAACTGCTCGCGATCGTCGACTGCGCCAGCATTGCGGTTCCCACGCGAGCCCATCACAACGTCGCACTGGCTGCCATCGATGCAGGAGTGCACGTCCTGGTCGAGAAGCCGCTTGCCGCCAGCGCCGCCAGCGGGCGAGCCATCGTCGAGGCCGGCGAGCGCGCCGGCCTGCTGGTGCAGGTCGGCCACCTGGAGCGGTTCAATCCTGCCTTTGCCGATCTTCCCTCGATCGTCACCGAGCCGCGCTTCATCGAGTGCCACCGCCTTTCCCCGTTTGCCGGGCGCGGCACCGACACCGACGTCGTATTCGACGTGATGATCCACGATCTGGACCTGATCTCGTTCGTGGTCGGCCGCGAGGTCGAGAGCGTCCAGGCCATCGGCGTTGCGGTGCTCAGCGACCATGCCGACATCGCCAACGCCCGCCTTCGCTTCCAGGGCGGATGCATCGCCAACGTCACCGCCAGCCGCGTCTCGCTCAAGCGCGAGCGGCGCCTGCGCATCTTTCAGGAGGATGCCTACGTCGCCGTCGACTTCGATGCGCGCAGCCTGCGCGTGATGCGGCGCCGTCCAGGAACCCGCATCGATCCGGCCGCGCCGATGAACGCGCTGACGATGGAGGAGCGCGCGTTCGACGATGCCGATCCTCTGCGCGAGCAGATCGCAGCGTTCGTTGCCGCCGTGCGCGGCGAGCGCGCGCCGGCGGTCAGCGGGCGCGAGGCGATGAATGCGCTCGAGCTGGCCGATCAGGTGCTGGCCGCGATCGCGGCCGAGCGAGAGCGCCATCGGCGCTGATGGGCAAGATGAGCCGGCGCATTCTCATGGTCGCGGGGGAAGCCTCGGGCGACGCGCTCGGCGGCCGCCTCGCGCGCGCGCTGCTGCAGCTCGATCCGAGCCTGCATCTGTACGGCGTCGGCGGAGCGCGCATGCGCACCGCGGGCGTCCAGATCGTGACCGACATCTCCGAGCTCGGCGTCATGGGGTTTGCCGAGCTCGGCCGCGGGCTCGGGCGCGCCGTCTCGCTGCTGCGCAAGCTTCGTCGCGAGCTCAAGGCGCGCAGCGCAGACGTGTTCGTTCCGATCGACTTTCCCGACTTCAATCTTCCGCTGTGCCGCAGCGCCCGCGCCGCCGGCGTGCGCGTGGTCTACTACGTCAGCCCGCAGGTCTGGGCATGGCGTCGCGGGCGCATCGCCACCATCGCTTCGAACGTGGACCGCATGATCGTGCTGTTTCCGTTCGAGGAGGAACTCTACCGCAAGGCCGGCATCGACGCGCACTTCGTCGGCCATCCTCTGGCGGAGGACGTGGCGGCGCGCGCCGATCGCGCCGGCACGCGCAGGCGATACGGCCTCGATGCCGAGAAGCCTCTGCTCGTGCTGCTGCCGGGAAGCCGCAAGCGCGAGGTCGAGATGATGCTTCCGCCGATGCTGGAAGCTGCCACCGCTCTGGCAGCGCGCGTCCAGTGCGCCGTTGCCGAGGCTGCGTCGCTGCCGGCCGGGCTCGTCGCCTCCATCGTCGGCGCGCGCGGAAAGCGCGTGCGCATCGTCCACGACGATACCTACGATCTGATCGCGGCCAGCGACGTCGCGCTGGTGACTTCGGGGACCGCGACGCTGGAGACCGCGCTGCTGGGCTGTCCGATGGTGGTGGCCTACCGTATGTCGAGCTTCAGCTACGCCATCGCCAGCCGTCTGGTCAGGGTACCGTTCATCGCCATGCCCAATCTGCTGCTGGGGAAACGCGTCGTGCCCGAGCTCATCCAGGAAGAAGCGACCGGCCCGTGCATGACGCGCGAGGCCGCCCGCTTCCTGGACGATCCGGCCTATCGCACGCGCACGGTCCATGCGCTGGCCAGGGTGCGCGGGGCGCTGGCACGGCCCGACTCGGCGCGCGCAGCGGCCGGGCTGGTGCTGGAGACGCCGGCGTGAAAAAGGCCCGCGACGTGAACGGCAGCGATGCCAGCCCTGCGGCCACGAACACGCTCCGGAAGGCGCTGCCGACCACGGGCCGGCGCCTGCTCGCCTATCTGCGGCCGTACGTGTGGCCGCACTTCGCCGGTGCACTGGTCTGCATGGTCATCTACAGCGGTACCGCCGGGGCGGTGCCCTACCTGGTGCGCAGCCTGATCGACGACATCTTCTCGCAGCGCGACCACGAGATGCTGGTGATGCTGCCGGCCTTCATCCTGGCCACGTTCACGATCCGCGCGGCCGTCAACTTCGGACAGGCCTATCTCGGCGAGTGGGTCGGCGAGCGCATCGTCTACGACCTGCGCGCCGAGCTTCAGGACAAGGTCCAGCATCTGCCCGTGTCCTTCTTCGATCGCACCACCTCGGCCGGCATCGTCTCGCGCGTGACCAGCGACGTGCTGCTGGTGCGCCAGGCCCTGACCGAAGGCGCGGCCGCGATGATTCGCGACGTGACCACGCTGCTGGTGCTGGTGGCGGTGGCCTTCTATCTGGACACCGGGCTTGCGGTCATCGCCTTCGTGGTGCTGCCGGCGGTGATCCTGCCGCTGCAGAAGCTGTCGCGCCGCATGCGCACGCTCAGCCATCGCGGCCTGGACACGCTCGGCGGGCTTTCGGCGCTGCTGCAGGAGAGCGTGCAGGGCAACCGCGTGGTCAAGGCGTTCGGCATGGAGGCTTACGAGTCGCAGCGCTTCGAGGGCGAGAACCAGCGCCTTCGCCGCCTGCACATGAAGGCGGCACGCATCGGTGCGTTCACCGCGCCGATGACCGAGGTCCTCTCGGCCGTCGGCATTGCCGCCGTGCTCTGGTACGGCGGCGAATCGGTGTTCGCCGGTGGCCGCACGGCCGGAGGCTTTCTCGCGTTCATGACGGCGCTGGTACTGATCTACGAGCCGTTCAAGAAGCTGACTCGCACCAACAACATCGTGCAGGCAGGGCTCGGCGCGGCCGAGCGCGTCTTTGCGCTCCTCGACCAGGCCGAAGAGGGCGGCGCGCGCGGCTGCGGCATCACCGCCGACGGCTTCCGCGACAGCATCCGCTTCGAGGGCGTCAGCTTTGCCTATGGCAACGAGGACGTGTTGCGCGACGTGGACCTGACAATCCGATGCGGTCAGGTGGTGGCGCTGGTGGGCCCGAGCGGCGGCGGCAAGAGCACCATCGCCGACTTGATCCCGCGCTTCTACGAGGTCAACGCGGGAGCGATCGAGCTCGACGGCACCGACATCCGCGAATTCTCGCTCTCGAGCCTGCGCTCGCTCATGGCGGTGGTGACGCAGCAGACCTTCCTGTTCAACGACACGGTCCGCGCCAACATCGCCTACGGCAGGCTCGGCTGCAGCGAGGAGGAGATCGTCGAGGCTGCGCGCGCCGCCAACGCGCACGATTTCATCGAGAAACTTCCCGAGGGCTATGGAACCCAGGTCGGCGAGATGGGAGTGCAGCTCTCGGGCGGACAGCGCCAGCGCATCGCCATCGCGCGTGCGCTGCTGCGCGATGCGCCCATCCTGATCCTCGACGAAGCCACCAGCTCGCTCGACTCGGAGTCGGAACGTCTCGTCCAGACCGCCATCGAACGTCTGATGATGGGACGCACCACGCTCGTGATCGCGCACCGGCTCTCCACCGTGCGGCGAGCCGACCAGATCGTCGTGGTCGACGACGGCCGCATCGTCGAGTCGGGCACGCACGCCGAGCTGGTCGCGAACGGACGCATCTACCAGCGCCTGCACGAGCTGCAGCTTCACGAGGACAACGGCAATGGCAGCCTCGCCATGCGCGCCTGAACAGCGCGCGGGCGGCATGAGACGCCTGCGCGGCTACGAGCCGATCGCGCGCCTGGAGATCGATGCCGCAGCGCTGGCCATCGTCGCCGTGCTGCGCACGCTGCGCAGCACGGTCCACCTGCAGACCCATGGTGCCGAGGAGCTCGAGCGTCACTGGCGCCAGCGCACGCCGGTGCTGATGGCGTTCTGGCACGCGCGCTCGCTGATGCTGCCGTTCTTCTACCGCGGCGCCGGTGCATGCATCATGAACAGCAGCCATCGCGACGGCGAGATCATCACGCGCGCGCTGGCGCGTTTCGGCATCGCCAGCACGCGCGGGTCCTCGACTCGCGGCGGAGTTGCGGGATTGCTCGGGCTGGTTCGCGCGCAGCGTCGCGGTCTGGACCTGGCGCTGATCCCCGATGGGCCGCGCGGACCCTCCGGTGTCGCCAAGGCCGGCGTGGCCGAGCTGGCGCTCCTTTCGGGCGCGCCGATCTTCCCGCTCGCCGTGGGTTGCTCGCGGCCGATGCGGCTTCCCAGCTGGGATCGCATGATGCTGCCGCGTCCATTTTCGCGCGTGGTGCTGGCGGTGGGCGAGCCGCTGAGTGCCGATTCGCAGAGCGCCGGCAGCCATGCCGAGCGTCGCGAGCACCTGCGTGCCGAGCTCGAGCGCAGGCTGCGCCAGACCACGCTCCTGGCGGATCGCTGCAGCGGCGCGGCGGTGGCCGAGGAGACCTGAGCATGCCCGCGGTGACAGGCACGGCCGCCGCCTACGCGGCTGCGTACGCGGTTCTTGGCCAGGCCGCGCGCGCATGGCTCGGCATCGAGCAGATGGTTCGCGGGAACGACTCCGGCAGTGACAGCCATCGGCGGCGCGAGCGACTGGGACGCTGGACCGGCGGAGCGCCAAGTGGCCCGTGGGTCTGGCTGCATGCCTCCTCGGTGGGCGAGGTCACGTTGGCCGCTGCCCTGGCCGGCGAGATGGCCGATGGCCTGGGCGGCAACGAGCTGGTGGTGACGTGCCAGACCTCCACCGGTTACCGCCGCGCCCGCGAGCTTCACCGCGGCCCGGTGCACTACCTGCCGCTGGATTGCCGTCCGGTCCTCGAGCGCATCCTGGAGGGCAGTGCTCCAAGGCTCTTCGTCGCCATCGAGACCGAGATCTGGCCGCGGCTGCTGCGCCTCCTGAACGCGCGAGGCGTGCCCACGGCCATGGCCAACGCGCGCGTCTCCGACCGTTCGATTCCGCGCTACCGATGGATCGCGCCGCTGGTCTCCCCGGCCCTTGCCGGGATGTCCTGGATCGGCGCCCGCGACTCGACCTCGGCCTGGCGCCTGTGCGAGCTCGGTGCCAGACCGGCAGTCATCGAGGTCACCGGCGACTTGAAGTTCGGTATGGCAACATCGCGAAAAACCGGCGCGCCCGCGGCTACGATGTCGTGGGACTCAAGCCTGCCCGTGGTGGTAGCGGGATCCACCCACGAAGGAGAGGAGGAGATCGTAGTGGCTGCCTTCCTGTTCCTTCGCGCCCGCCTGCCCGCCGCTCGGCTCGTGCTCGCGCCGCGCCATCCGGAGCGGGCCGCATCCGTCAGCGCGCTGCTGAGGGCGCGGGGACTGAGTCCCGTGCTGTGGAGCGAGCGGCCAGGCTCGACCGATGGGCGGTCCGATTCTCGCGAAGGGCGGCCTGGTTCCGGTTACCAGCGTCCTGGTTCAGGCGACGAGCGGCCCGATTCCGAGCGCGAGCGCTCGAGCGACTGGACCGTCGTGGTCGTCGACGAGATCGGGCACCTGGCCTCGCTCTATGCGGCAGCGGGCGCGGCCTTCGTCGGCGGCAGCCTGCGGCCCGGACCCGGCGGCCACAATCTGATCGAGCCCGTGCTGGCGGGAGCTCCGGTCAGCGCAGGCCCGCATCTTGCCAATGTCGGCGAGCAGCGCGACATCCTCCATGCGTCTGGCGCCCTGGTCGTGGCCGGCAATGCCGACGACCTGGCACGGACTTGGACCGACATGCTCGAGCATCGTCCAAAGTACCAACTTGGCATTGCGGCTGCTCGCGTCGCCATCGAGACCCGCCGCGCGGGCATGGCGCGCACAGCCGCGAGGCTGATCTCGCTCGTAAAGGAGCCGTCTACTTCGGGCGCCGGGTTGCAGGACGAGAGGGCCGGACGGCCGAGCGCGGCAGCAGGCGGGGTGCGATGAGCAGGGGCAGCGACGGGCGAGGGCACGTGATCGAGCAGCTCTGGTATGGGCGCGAGCCCGCCGCCGCGTCCACTCGCGCGCTGCTATGGCCGCTGACCGCGGCCTTCGGGCTGACGGCCTCGGCGCGTTCGCTTCTCTATGACGCAGGCGTGCTCGGGACGCAGCGGGCGCCGGCGCCCGTCATCAGCATCGGTGCGCTGACCACGGGCGGCTCGGGCAAGACGCCCTTCGTGCTGTGGCTGACCCGGCGGCTTCAGGAGCGCGGCCTGCGCCCGTGCATCGTCACGCGCGGCTATGGCGGCACCTCGCGCCAGACGCGCCTGGTCCTGCCGGCGGACGCACTGAGCACGCAAACGGTGGCCGAGTCGGGAGACGAGGCCTCGCTGCTCGCCGCCCGCAGCGGCGCGGTCGTGGCGACGTCGCCGCTGCGCATCGACGCATGCCGCGCTGCCTGGCAGCACTCGCGCCCCGACCTGTTCGTGCTCGACGACGGCTTCCAGCATCGCGCCCTGGCCCGCGACCTCGACATCGTGCTGGTGGACGGCGCGGAGAAGGAGCAGCGCCTGCTCCCGGCCGGACCTCTGCGCGAGAGGCCCTCGGCGCTCTCGCGCGCGGACGTCATCGTCACCAGCGGCGGTATCGCGCCGTGGCTGCGCGCAGCCGACCGTCATGGCTGGCTGCTCGAGTCTCGCACGATCGCGCAGAGCCTGGTTCGTTCGCTGACCGATGGCGACGGCGCCGCCGTGTCGACGCTTGCCGGCAAGCGCGTGGCGGCGGTGGCGGCGGTGGCAAGGCCCGAGCGTTTCGTAGCGATGCTGGCCAGCATCGGCGCGGAGGTGGCGGCTGCGGTGCTGCGGCGCGACCATCATCTGTATGGCCGCAGCGACTGGGACGAGATCTGCGCCGTCGCCAGCTCGGTCGATGCCGTCATCACGACCGAGAAGGATCTGGTCAAGCTCCGGTCGCTGACACCGACGCTTCCGCCGTGGCTGCACGCGCTGCGCATCGACGTCGGCGTCGAGGGCGAAGAGAGGCTCGTGGACCGGGCCGCCTCATTGGCGCAAGCTCATGCGAAAAACGCGTGAAACGTCTCGCAGGTTGATTTGACCGGGTCGCGCTCCCCTGCGCATCATCCGCCCTCTCGCGGAGGCTTCCCTGAGTGATTTCCATGGGATGGGATAGATGAGGGCGCTCGTCACCGGCGCTGCCGGTTTCATCGGATCGACGCTCAGCGAGGCGCTGCTGGCGGCCGGGCATGAGGTCGTGGGGCTGGACTGCTTCCTGGACTACTACCCGCGCGCCATCAAGGAGCGCAACATCGCAGCCGCGCGCGCCTCGGACCGATACACCTTCGTCGAGGACGATCTGGTCACGGCCGATCTGGATTCCCTGGTAGAGGGCGCCGACTACGTCTTCCACCAGGCAGCGCAGGCAGGAGTGCGGTCGAGCTGGGGCGAGGACTTCCGCATCTACAGCGACAACAACATCTTCGGCACCCAGCGCCTGCTCGAGGCCTGCCGCGACAAGCCGCTGCGAAAGCTGGTCTACGCTTCCTCGTCTTCGGTCTACGGGGACACCACCGATCTGCCGATGCGCGAGACCGGCATGCCGCGTCCGGTCTCTCCCTACGGCGTGAGCAAGCTGGCCGCCGAACATCTGGTGTGGCTCTACCACACCAGCTACGGGCTGCCGACGGTGTCCCTGCGATACTTCACCGTCTACGGGCCACGTCAGCGACCCGACATGGCTTTCAACCGCTTCATCGACGCCGTCGACAAGCAGCGGCCCATCGTCCTTTACGGCGACGGCGAGCAGTCGCGCGACTTCACGTTCGTCGACGACATCGTGCGCGCCAACATCGCCGCAGCCGAGGGGAAGATCGCCGGCGCCGTCCTCAATATCGGCGGCGGCAGCCGCACCACGGTCAACGAAGTCATCGCCACCATCGGCCGCATCCTGGGCAAGACGCCGCAGGTGGACCGCCGCGAGGTCCAGCGCGGCGACGTCCGGCATACGGCCGCAGACATGAGCGCCGCCCAGCGAGCCATCGGCTTTGCGCCTCAGGTGCCTCTGGCCGAGGGGCTGACGCGGCAGGCGGCTTGGCAAACCGGCGCGCAGGGTTTAACGACGCCGGAGTGAGTCGAGGCGGCCGCGCCGCCCGTGCACGACGGTTGGCCCGCTCGCGATTGGAGGAACAAGCTCGATGCCCGTCAGCAAGGAACTTCTCGATGTCCTGGTCTGCCCCGCCTGCAAAGGGGAGCTGCGCCCGGCGCAGGGCGCCGATGCCTTGGATTGCCCGCGCTGCAGCCTGCGCTTCTCGGTCGTCGACGACATCCCGGTGATGCTCGTCGATCAGGCCACGCCTCTACCCGCCAGCTAGACCGCCGGCCCGAAGCCCGTTGCTCGTCGGTCTCCCGGAAGGCTACGTCGACCTGGATCGGGGCCGCTGGCGAGTCGTCGCCGCACGCCTCGAGCTGGCCGAGATGGTCGCGCTGCTCGAAGCGGCACGCAGCCGCACGCTTGCCGGCGAGGCGGTCGGCAACGGTCGCGGCGGCACGCGCCAGATCGCGCTGCGCGGCGGAAAGAAAGTCTTCGTTCGCAAGTATCTGCGCGGCGGGATGGTCCGCCATGTGGTGCGCGACCTGTACCTGCTGCGACCGGCACGGCCCATTCGCGAGCTGCTGGCAACCGAGCAGGCACGCGCCTCGGGCTGTCTCGTCCCCATCGTCCATGCCGTGGGCGTCGAAGAAGTCGGGCCGTTCTACCGCGGGTGGATCGTCACGTCGGCGATCGGCGGCGCAAGGGCGTTCGTGGACGCGCTGGCGGTGGCAGCACCTGCCGAGCGCCAGAGTCTGCTGGCGTGCGCCGGCGAAGCGATTCGCGCTCTTCACGAGGCGGGCGTCTACCACGTCGATCTGAACGGCCACAATCTTTTGGTCGACGACCGCGGCCGCGTTGCCGTGATCGACTTTGATCGGGCGGTGCTGGCGGCGGAAGGCCGCTATCGCCTCGGCGAGCAGGGACGCGACCGTCTGTGGCGATCGCTGCGCAAGCTGTCCGCGCAAGGCGGATGGCCTCTGGAGGACGACGAGCGGCGCTGGCTGGAGCGCGGGTATACCAACGCAGCCCGGCGCTGACGTCTCGCGAACGGCCGGGGTCGCTCGTCCTTCCAGGCCTGGCACGCTGCCGCCGGCCGCCGATACGAATCGCATGCACGGCGACACAATTTGCGCAGCCGCGCAGATCGAAGCGCGCCCGCGATCGGACTGCCGCAACCGAAGGCACAGCGGACGCGGATGCGTCTTTCTTGCACACCCTGCTAGGATGTCCCGATGCGCAGCATGACTGGATACGGAGCCGCCAGCGGCCAGGCAGGGACTTGTCGCCTCAGCGTGGAGGTGCGCTCGGTCAACCAGCGATTCCTCGACCTGAAGATCAATGCTCCGCGCGAGTATGCGCCGTGGGAGGCCGATATCCGCCGCAGCGTTGCCGCCGCCATCGAGCGTGGCCGCGTCGAGGTGCACGTCTCGCGCACGCTGCCGCCGCGCAGCGCCAGCGTCTCGCTGCAGAAGGAAGTCGCGGCCGGTTACGTCAAAGCGTGGAAGCAGCTTCAGCGCGAGTTCGATCTGGGAGGAAAGCTCGACCTGGCGCTGTTCGCCAACCGCAGCGACCTTTTCACCACGGCCGACGGGGCAGGGGACCCGGAGGCCGAGATGAAGGAACTCGAGAAGCTTCTCGGCAAGGCGCTGTCCGCACACAAAAAGGAGCGCGAGCGCGAGGGCGCCAATCTCAAGAAGGACATTCAGGGAAGGCTCAAGGCCCTGTTCGCTGTCTCCAAGGAGCTCGAAAAGGCGGCGCCCGCCGTCGTGCCGCGCCTGCGCGCGCGGCTCGAGAAGCGTCTGGCCGACCTGCTGGGCACAGCGGCGGTCGACCCGGCGCGCATCGTTCAGGAAGTCGCGCTGCTGGCCGACCGATCCGACGTGCACGAGGAACTGGTGCGGCTGACCAGCCATCTCCACTCGCTGGAGACGCTGCTGAAGACCAACGAGCCCGTGGCCAAGCGCATCGACTTCGTGCTGCAGGAGGTCAACCGCGAGCTCAACACCATCGGCTCGAAGGCCTCCGACCTCGACATCACCAACCTGGTGGTGTCGGGAAAAGCCGAGGTGGAGAAGCTGCGCGAGCAGATCCAGAACGTCGAATAGGCCAGTGTCCGTTGCCGTGATCGCTGGATGCCCGGACTGTCCCCTTTGCCGTGACGCCGAGCTATGACGCTGCCATGATCTCCCGCCGCGGCATCCTCTTCATCGTCTCGGGCCCCTCGGGCGCCGGCAAGACGACGCTGTCGGATGCGGCGCTGCGGACCTTCGAGGAAGGCCTGGAACTGTCGGTCTCCTGCACGACGCGGGCGCCGCGCCCCGGCGAGCGCGACGGCGTCGAGTATCACTTCGTCTCCGAGGCAGGCTTCGATGAGATGGTCGCATCCAACGCGCTCGGGGAGTGGGCGCTGGTGCACGGCTATCGCTACGGCACCCCGCGTGCTCCCATCGAGAAGGCCATCGCCGAAGGCCGCGACATCCTGCTCGACATCGACGTGCAGGGCGCCGAACAGATCAAGCTGGTCTATCCCGATTCGGTCTCCGTCTTCCTGCTGCCGCCCGACCGCGCCACCCTGGAGGCGCGCCTGCGCGGCCGCGGCACCGATGACGAAGCCACGGTCCTGCGGCGTCTCCGCAATGCGTGCCGTGAAATCGCGTCGGCACCGGCGTACGATTTCATCGTGGTCAACACCGACCGCGACGATGCGATCAAGCAGTTCGTTTCCATCCTGCGCGGGCAGCGTGCGCGCACGCGGCACATGACGCAGGAAGGGCTGCGCGAGCTCGTCGCCAGCTTCGGCGAGCCGGCCGCGGCGGAGACCGCGTGAACGTCGGCGAGCTGATCGCGCGTATCAAGGAATACGACCCGGGCGCCGACGCCGGCCTGGTCGCCGACGCCTACCAGTACTCGGCGCGCATGCATCAGGGGCAGAGGCGAGCCTCCGGCGAAGCCTACGTGACACATCCGCTGGCCGTGGCGGCCATCATCGCCGACATGCGCCTGGACGTGCCGACCGTGGTCACCGGCCTGCTGCACGACGCCGTCGAAGACACCTCGGCCACGCTCGAGGACATCCGTACGCTGTTCGGGCCCGAAGTCGCGGCCCTGGTAGACGGCGTCACCAAGATCAGCCGCCTCGAGTCCAGTCCCTACGAGCACGCGCAGGCCGAGAACGTGCGCAAGATGCTGGTGGCCAGCGCCAAGGACGTGCGCGTCCTGCTGGTCAAGCTGGCCGACCGCGCGCACAACGTCCGCACCGTCGGACATCTGGCGCCGGAGAAGCAGAAACGCATCTGCGAGGAGACGCTCGAGCTCTATGCGCCGCTGGCCAACCGACTCGGCATCAACTGGCTCAAGCACGAGCTGGAGGAGCTGAGCTATCGCATCCTGCATCCTGCCGAGTACGAGGACATCCGCGAGCGCCTCTCGCTGCAGAAGCTCGAGCGCGAGGGGTACATCAAGGAGGTCATCGGGCTTCTCTCCAAGCGACTGGAGGCGGCCGGGATCGAGGCCGAGGTCTCGGGACGCACCAAGAGCGCGTATTCGATCTGGCACAAGATGAGCGACCAGGGCCTGCGTCTGGACGACGTGTACGACGTGGTCGCGTTCCGGTGCCTGGTCGGAAGCGATCGCGAGTGCTACGACGCGCTCGGCGTCGTGCACATGTACTGGCGGCCGGTACCGGGGCGCTTCCGCGACTACGTGGCGCTGCCCAAGGCCAACGGCTACCAGTCGCTGCATACCACCGTCATCGGAGCCTACGGAGAGCGGCTCGAAGTCCAGTTGCGCACGCATGAGATGCACCGCGTGGCCGAGTTCGGCGTGGCCGCGCACTGGAAGTACAAGAGCCCCGACGGCAGCGAGAACAGCCAGAGCGAGGTCGAGCGCTATACGTGGCTGCGCCAGATCCTGGAGTGGCAGCAGCACCTGGACGACCCCCGCGAGTTCCTGTCCTCGATCAAGGAAGACCTGTTCGGTGAGGAGGTTTACGTGTTCACGCCCAAGGGCGAGACGCTGACCTTCCGCAAGGGCGACACGGTCCTGGACTTCGCCTATCGCATCCATTCCGAGGTCGGCAATCATGCGGCCGGAGCGCGCGTCAACGGACGCCTGGTTCCGCTGCGGCATGCGCTTGCGCAAGGCGACACCGTCGAGGTCATCACGACCGAGGATGCGGCGCCCACGCGCGACTGGCTCAAGTTCGTGCGCTCGCCGCGCGCGCGAGAGCGCATCGTCAACTGGATCCGCGCCGAGGAGAGGAAGAAGGCGGTGGCGCTGGGACGCGAGCTGCTCGAGCGCGATCTTACGCGCTTCCAGCTCGACCTGGCGCGCCTGCACCGCGAAGGGCGCATGAACGAGCTGACCAATCACTTCGGGCGCCGCGACGAGGAGAGCTTCCTGGAGGCCCTGGGCTATGGACGCATCACCAGCCGTCAGGTGCTCGCGCATCTGCTGCCCGACCAGAACCTGGACGAGGGCCGGCCGCGCCGCAGCTTCAAGACCCTGTTCGGCCTGCTCGACCGCTCGCCCAAGCCTCTGGTGATGGCCGAGGATCTGGACGAGGCCATGATCCGTTTCGGCAAGTGCTGCGAGCCGCTGCCGGGCGAGGAGATCATCGGCTTCCTGACGCGCGGCCGCGGCGTGACGGTGCATGCCAAGGATTGTCCGCGTCTGGCCGAGGGCGAGAGCGAGCGCATCGTGACGGTCAGCTGGCAGCGCGGCGCGACGGTGCCGCGCCGGGTGCGCCTGGAGATCGTCTCGCGCGACCGGCCCGGGCTGCTCGCCAACATGAGTCAGGCCATCGCCTCAGCGGGCGTCAACATCGATCGCGCGCACGTGCGCACGCTCGGCAATCGCGCGATGAACGTGTTCGAAGTCACGCTGCATTCGGCCGACGAGCTGGCGCGGGTGCAGCGCAATCTGCGCCGCGTCAGCGGCGTCAAGGAAGTGCGGCGCCTGTTCGGCTAGCGCCGCGCTCTGCGGGAGGTCTTTCGTGAGCAAGGTCATCCGCGCGCAGGGCGCGCCGGCTGCCATCGGTCCCTACTCGCAGGCGCGCATGGCCGGCGACACGCTCTACTGCTCGGGCCAGATCGGCCTGGATCCCGAAAGTGGCGAGATCGTAGGAGGCGGCTTCGAGGCGCAGGCCCGGCGTGTGATGGGCAATCTGGAAGCCGTCCTGCACGAGGCCGGCATGGGGATGAGCGACGTCGTCAAGCTGACGGTCTACGTCACCGACCTGGCCAGCTTTCCGTCCCTCAACTCGATCTTCGCCGAGATCCTGCCCGAGCCTTACCCGGCGCGGGCAACGGTGCAGGTGAGCGCGCTGCCCAAGGGGGCGCTGGTGGAAGTGGACATGATCGCGGTGCGCGAACGTTAGCGGGCCCGATGTCGGTGCAGTAGCGCGAGCTCTAGCGTGCCCGATGCCGGTGCAGTAGCCGCGTTCTCGCGTCGCCCAAGCGATTGTCGCTGACGCGACGTCGCCCACTTCTTCTTCGAGCGGGCGTCAGCGCGACGCCGTCCGTCCGAAGCCCGGGCTCAGGAGTCCCAGGTCATGGCGTCGATGACGACGCGGGACTCGGTTTCGTACAGAACGATGTCGCCGTTGATGAAGCCGTAGGCCTGGCCGGGGCCTGCCGCCGGCAGCGAGCTCATCAAGCCGGCGGGCACTGCGGTCATGCTGACGGACGTCGCCAGCGGCTTGCCGATGATCCACAAGCGCTCGCTCTGTTGCGGCGCACAAAAACCGTCCTCCTTGCGCTCCATGCCTGTGGGGCATTCGTCGGAAGGGCGCTTGAAGTACTGGCGTACGACGGTCCGGTGCTCTTCACTGAAGACCTTTCGGACGCCGCCGCGGTCGCGGTCGTCATCGTCATCATCGTCGTCGTCCTTCTCGAGATCGGCGGTGAGCTCGACATTGACGCGATTGTCGTCGTCATCGGGCTCGAAGCCTACCGTATCGATCTGGAAGGCGCCCACGCCGAGCGCCATGCGTTCGGTGGCGCGAACGCCGGTCTCGACGTCCAGGATCCCGCTGATGGCGCTGGTGGCGGTCGCCAGCAGCAGGAGCGCCGCCACCGCCAGAATCGTCAGCAGCGAGGTCTCGGTGGATTGCGGAATTGCGACTGCGGCGGCGGTTCGGCGCCGGGCAGTGCGCGGCAGCTCGCAGGCGGCGCGGTTTCCGTAAACGCGGTTCTGGTTCATTTCAGGAGCTCCACACCACCGCGTCGATGACCATACGCGTGTCGGTTCGGTAAAGGACGACGTCGCCGTTGACGAAGCCGTAGGCGTTTCCGTTGGCCAGCATCGGCAGGGTGGCGGCCAGCGCCGGCGGTACCGGGACGACCTGGACGCTTGCGGCAAGGGGCTTGCCGATCAGCCATAGGCGCTCGGCGTGTTGAGGCGTGCAGACGCCTTCCTTGTTCTCGAGACCCTGCGGACAATCGTCGTGTCGTTCGAGCAGATAGCGACGGACGCTGACCCGGTGCTCCTTGTTGAAGACCTTGCGTACGGCGGCGCGAAAGCCGACGTCGACGTCGAAATCGAAAGCCTGGGCGGTGCCGGAACCGGCAGCGAACAGCGCCACGGCAGTGAGCGCAAAGAGCCAACGCCGTCTTGCCGGCAGCTTCGAACTCTTTTCTATGAGCATGACCGCATCTCCCTTTCCCCACCTGCCTGCTGCGCTCCTGCCGCCAATCGGCACGGTAACGCGCGGCCCCGCTGTCCGGTCTCCCGTCATGCGGGGTCCGGCATTCGGGTTAGTGACGTTGCGGAAGGCGGCTCATTCGCCGGTGTGTACCCGCCCGAGGGAGCGGACCGAAGTTTTTGCGCGGTTGCGTGAGCGCAAGGTGCCGGTTCTGGCAACCTTGCACGATCGCAATGGAAAGGGTTGGAGTGATTAGGGCAAAGAAGGGCCGCGCTTCAGGCGGCCTTGGTGACCTTGCCGCTGCGGATGCATCGCGTGCAGACCGTCAGCTTCTTGCTGGCGCCATCGACCATGGCGTGAACTTTCTGGAGGTTGGGCAGCCAGGCGCGCTTGGTCTTGTTGTTGGCGTGCGAGACGTTGTTGCCGATGCCGCGTCGCTTGCTGCAGATGTCACAGGTCCTTGCCACTTCAGGGTCCTCCACGCTCGAAAGCCCGCTTGGCTAACACGTGCGCGTCAGGTGGGCAAATCTCGCCGTCGAGCCTTCAGAACCCCACCGCAACCGAGTCGGCGACCTCGCGCGTGTCGAGCTCGTACAGGATCACCTCGCCGTTGGCGTACCCGTAGACGAAGCCGCTCGGCGCCGGCGGCAGGAGCGTCACCAGCTCGCGCGGCACCGCATCGACCGTCACCGAGGCCGGAACCGGCTCGCCGACCCTGATCGTACGCGCGGTCGCACTGTCGGGAGCGCAGGTGTTGGCCCCATGCGCGAAGCCCGGTGGGCAGCTGCCAGTGCGCTCGAAGCTGTCGCGATAGTAGGAGCTGATGGCGGTGCGCGTCTGGTCGGTGAAGACCTGCTTCGTCACCGCCGTGTCCACACCCCTGCCGCTCGCGTCGCTGCGCGGATCGCCGGGGGGGACCTCACGGACGTCGGGAGGAGAACCGATGGCTCCGCGGCCGAGATTCGATGGCGGCTCGATCTGATCGGGTTCGCGTGCCGCCGGAGGCGTTCGAACCGGAGGCGGTACGCCTTCGAGATTCATCGCGGCGGGTGGAGTTCCGCCCTCGCGTCCTCCGGCCGCTGCCGGCGTGCTCGCGCCCACCGGCGGTGTCGCGGTCTGTCCCATCGCGGGGCTGTTGCTCTGAGCGGCGGCAGGCGAGGCGAGGGTGACGGCGATGCTGAATGCGAGAGTCCAGGAGATCGGGCGCTTCATCGGTAGCCTCCGTGGTTGGCAGCGACGAGGCCGAGCCAAAAGGCACGCTCGCCGCAGAGCGAAGCGCCACTTTTCGCATGCGCATCAGCGCAGGCGCCGGGCGCCATCATGGGTGAGACGCCGTTGCGGCCCGCCAATTCGCTCTCGGCCCCCGCAAGGGAAGCAAAACGCGGTGGCGCATGCGCACGGTGCGCCGGGGCACGGCCCATCGGCGCTGCAGCACGCACGCTGGAACCGACACCTGCAGGGTGTTAATCGCGCCCATGTCTTCGAGCACCACGCGGCCCGTTCGGCTCGATCTCAATGGCTTCTTCTCGCACATGATCGGCGCACACGGCATTGCCGCCGACGACATCGCCGTGCTGATTCCGCGTCTGACGGCGGCGGTCGATTCGATCGGTGCGCGGCGCCGCGGCGGGGAGCTGCCTTTCCACGATCTCCCCTACGATCAGGCAGGCATCGAGCAGTGCCGCACCCTCGGCGCCGAGCTGGCAAGAGAGTTCGACGACCTCGTCGTCCTGGGGATTGGCGGTTCCGCGCTCGGAACCAAGGCCGTGCTCGACGCCATTCCGGCATCGAGGCGCGCGCGAGGGCTGCGGGTGCAGGTGGCCGACAACGTCGATCCCGATTCGTTTTCAGCCTTGCTCGCAGGAATCGATCCGGCACGAACCGCGTTCAACGTGATTTCGAAATCCGGGGGAACCGCCGAGACGCTGGCGCAGCTGCTGATCGTGCGCGAGTGGCTGATTGCCGGCGTCGGCGAGGCCGCGTGGCATCGGCACGTCGTCGTGACCACCGATCCGGAAAAGGGACCGCTGCGGGCTCTGGCGTCACGCGAGGGTTTTCGGTCGCTGCCGGTGCCGCCGGGAGTCGGAGGGCGGTTCTCGGTCTTGAGTTCGGTGGGACTGCTGCCGATGGCCGCAGCGGGCATCGACATCGCAGCGCTGTGTCTCGGCGCACGCCATGCCGACACGCTCTGCTCTCTGGATGATCCGTGGCAGAACCCTGCGGCGCTGCACGCGGGGCTGCTGTTCCTGGCCATGCGCGACCACGGCTGCAACATCCACGTGCTGATGCCGTACAGCGACGCGCTGCTGCGGCTTGCGGAGTGGTACGCGCAATTGTGGGCCGAGAGTCTGGGCAAGTCGCGCGCGCTCGACGGCACGGTCGTCGAGGTCGGACAGACGCCGGTGCGCGCGCTCGGCGCCACCGATCAGCACTCGCAGGTGCAGCTCTACGTCGAAGGGCCGCGCGACAAGGTCGTCACCTTCGTGCGCGTGGCCACGCCGCATCACGATCTTCCCATTCCGTCTTCGCCGTACGGGCTCGAAGAGCTCGACTATCTGTCCGGGCACTCGATGGGCGCGCTGCTCAACATGGAGCAGCGCGCTACCGAGCTGGCCCTTGCCGAAGCAGGCCGCATGACCAGCCTCATCGAGATCGAGCAGGTCGAGGAATCCGCGCTGGGATACCTGTTTCATCTGCTCGAAGTGCAGACGCTGGTTGCCGGCGCGCTGCTCGGAATCGACGCGCTGGATCAACCCGGGGTCGAGGCCGGCAAGCGTCTGACTTTCGCCATGGCCGGACGTCAGGGCTACGTCGCCGACGCCGATCGCGTGCGGGCCATGCTCGAACGCAAGAGGAGCGAGCTCGTCCTTGGCTGAGGCCGCGTCTCGTATCGCGGCGCTGGACGAATCCGTCATCGCCGGCATCGCCGCAGGCGAGGTCGTCGAGCGGCCTGCCTCGGTGGTCAAGGAGCTCGTCGAGAATTCGATCGATGCCGGAGCACACCGCGTCCGCATCGAGTACGACGACAAGCCCGCGCTGCGCATCGTGGTCGCCGACGATGGCGGTGGCATCGAAGAGGAACAGATCGAGCTCGCCCTTCGCCGTCACGCCACGAGCAAGATCCGCACGCTCGAGGAGCTCGAAGCGGTCGTGACGTTCGGCTTTCGCGGCGAAGCGCTGGCCAGCATCGCTTCGGCCAGCGACGTCGTGATCGTAACGGCCACCCCCGGTGCGAGCTCGGCCGTGCGCGTGCTCGCCAGCGGCGGGCGCATCATCGAGCGAAGCGCCGCGCCGGCCAGGCCGGGAACCAGCATCGAAGTACGCGACCTGTTCGCCTCGGTTCCGGCGCGGCGCAAGTTTCTCAAGACGCCGGCGGCCGAGGCGGCGATGGTCGGCGACGTCGTGCGGCGCTTCGCGCTGGCGTGTCCGGGCGTGCAGTTCACGCTCATCGTCAACGGACGCAGCGTGCTCGACGCCGCGCCGGTGGGCGATGGCGCCGCGCGCATGCGGCAGGTGCTCGGCCGCGACATCGCCTCTTCGCTCGTGGAGGTCGACGCGCGCTTCGGCAGCCTGCATCTGTCGGGACACGTCAGCTCGCCGGGAGAGGCGCACGGATCTTCCCGCCGCATGGCATTGTTCGTCGGGCGTCGCTGGGTGCGCGACCGTCTGCTGTTTCGCGCGGTGCTCGAAGGCTACCAGACCTACCTGCTGCGCGGGCGCTATCCCGTGGTCGCGCTGTTCCTGGACTGCGAGCCGGGATCGGTGGACA
>DASPNH010000212.1:0-3130 GCA_035626675.1 Binatia bacterium | reverse complement strand
CGCAGGCCCGTGGACCAACCAGCGCATCGCTGCAGCACACAGAACGGACCGAGCCGCGAAGGAGAGCTACTACGGCATCCTCGAGTCAAAGTCGTCGGCTGACCCGGTGCAGCCGGGCGTCGCATCGGCGAACAGTGCTAGCTTACTCGGAAGACTGAGGCACTGGCTGATCAGCCTCCGCCGATAAAGCATCACGTTGATAGTCGTTCGAACGTTCAACGGAACGATGCCTTTCGGGGCGCCATGGCGGCGGGGCTTTCCCGGCCGTGGTAGACGAGTTGGCTTGAATCACTACTAGCGCAGCAGTCCCCAGGCGGCTTGCTTATGGAGCCGCTCCGTCGGCTCCAGTAACACTTCCCACTTGTTCTCATAGGCGATCAGATTTCTCTTTATCCGCTCATGATGCAGCTTGTGAGCACTCTCAGGGCTGGCGGAGAAGCATAGGTATAGAGGAAACGAGTCGCTACGCCTGCCCGAGACAGGCTAGACGGGAGCAACTCGTGGCCATCATCGAGGCGTGGGAAGCGGCAATGCGCGTCAACGCGTTTTTCGACGACGCTCGACAACGGATTGAGAGATTGCAGGAACCCGACCGAACCACCCATCTAGCTCGCCTGACCAGGGCGCGCGAGCTACTCGGGTCCACAGATCCGATGACGCATCTAATGGAATGGCGGACACCAGAAGAGCGCCGCGAGACAGCTCCGGGCGTCTGGACGCGGAGCGATGCCTGACTTCCTTCTCCTCCCGCGTGCGCCAAAACTAGACCAGGCTGCTCTGAGGGGCTTTGCGTAATGGGGAGGCTTTAGGTGCCGCTCCTGACCCCGCGCGTTCGCGGATTCTTTCTCTCGACGGCAATTCGCGATTCCCGGTTGCCAAGCGAGCAGCACCTGGGGCCCGCACGCGGTCTCCCGAGCGCCGAATCCCAAGGCCTGGCTCCCGACCAGCGGCGACCTTGCCGAGGTGTAGCCCACGGGTTACATTGACGGCGATTCGGGAGCACTAGTGGCAGTCGTTAAGGTCAATCCGGTCAAGATCGATGGGCGATGGCATTCCGGTATCGCGCTCGACCTGCACACGACCAGTAGCACACCGATCGGACCCAACGAATTTGGCTACATGCAGTTCGATACAGTCCGGCCGGAAATCGCCGAACTCCTGTACCGCCTCAAGAATCGGGGCGACCGTATTTCCGCGGGGCCAATCATTGAGACTGCAGCAGATTTCCTGGCGGCGCATCGGAACAAATTCGACGCCATCGTCCCCGTGCCGCCGTCGCATGAGCGCGCCGTGCAGCCGGTAATCATCTTGGCCGAGGGGATTGGACAGGCGCTCGGAATCCCGGTTCTCGCGTGCATCAGCACAACTCGAGCGACTTCGCAGCTCAAGAACGTTACCGACCCTGAGGAACGCAAAAAGCATATCGAGGGCCTCTATCAGGTCGACGTGAAGCAAACCCGTGGACGAAAGATCCTTCTGTTCGATGACCTCTTTCGTTCGGGGACGACCATGAATGCAATCACTGAGATTCTGCTCGACCCCGGCCATGCGACGGTCGTCCGAGCTCTCACCATCACCAAGACACGGAGCAATCAGTGAACACGATTTTCGTCGGCGGCTCGCGACACGTTTCCCGACTACCGCCAGAAGTGAAGAAGAGGCTAGATAACGTCCTCGCCAGTGGCCATCAGGTCATCGTTGGTGACGCAAACGGTGCCGACAAAGCCGTGCAGAAGCACTTAGTCGCAAAGCAGTACAAGAAGGTCGTGGTTTTCTGCACCGGAGATGCGCCTAGAAACAACTTGGGAACTTGGCGTACTCATCATGTTGATGCTCCAGCACGCGCGAAAGGATTTCAGTTCTACGCTGCCAAGGACCGCGAGATGGCACGCGAGGCTGACTTTGGGCTAATGATCTGGGATGGCAAGAGCCCTGGCACCGTCTTAAACGTGATGCGCCTCGCGATCGCAGGGAAGATTGCGGTGCTCTTTGACGTACCAAACAAGGACGTCGTCAATATAAGGACCCTCGACGGTTGGAAAGCCTTCATCTCCCGCTGCGGCCGCGAACTCCAGTTGGATGTGAGGGAGCGGGCGACGCCCGAAGAATGGCGGCTCGTCGAATCCGCTGATCAGCCAAGCCTGCTACCATCAATAGACGAGGCAGCTGGCGCCCGATCCAAGGGAGTACTCGAGCCTTCGCACGAGACGCTGAGCTCAACTGCCATCGATGACGTCGTAAGAGTGTTGAACCGCGCGCTGGCCGATGAGGATGCAACCGCGATTGCCAACACCCTAGGGCTTATCGCGCGCGAGCGTGGGATGAGCCATGTCGCGCGCGAAACCGGCCTTGCGCGCGAGAGCCTGTATCGAGCACTGGACGCTAAAGGGAATCCCGAGTTCGCAACGGTGTTGAAAGTACTCGCATCGATCGGTCTTCGGTTTGAGGTCAAGCCGAAAAGCCGCGCACCCGCACGTCCGGAGAAACCGGCGCGCTAAAGTGCGGCGGATTCACAAAGGACGTCGATAGAGTAGATGTGGCCGGCAGCTTACGTCGAACGGTAGGAATTTAGGGGGATTCGCATGAGCACTATAAGTGCGCAAGCCCAACGGATCTTAGACATACTGATCCGCAGACTTCCGCAGATCGTGCCAGGAGAGCCACAGACTTACATTGGCTACAAGGAGATTCACGATGACTTGGAACTGTCGATGGCAGGTCAAACGTACGGCGACAGTTTGAAGCATCAGGGGCTCGAGGAACTTGCGATGTGGACGGTCGCGAACGAACTGCCGGCTATAACCGGGCTGATTGTCGATCGCACTACGTTCATGCCGGGTGACGGCTACTTTCGAGCATTCGGTAGGCCGACCGACGATTTTGGCTGGTGGGCCAAAGAAGTAGTGAAATCAAAGCAGTTCGCTTGGACGCCCTATTCGTCAGCAATCGTCCCGCCCGCGCCTCCTATTGCGAGCGACATATTGCAACCGCCTCGCATTGAGACGACGACGTTTCGAATCCTCCGCGACACCGCTCTCGCAAGGCGCATAAAGCTACTACACAATTTCCAGTGTCAGGTGTGCGGCGCGACGATAATCTTAAGGGATGGGACACGTTACGCAGAGGCCCA
>DASPNH010000211.1:0-25065 GCA_035626675.1 Binatia bacterium | reverse complement strand
ATGCTGATCGAGGCTGCGATGCGAGAGACCACTTCGCGCCGCTCCCCACCAAGCATCGCGAAGTGGTTCAGCAGGTGCGTCGGGTAGTCGATGGTCGCGCCGAGCAGGCTGGCGCCGAAGGCGATGGTCAGGCCGTCAATGCGCTCGAACAGGAGAATGCCAAGAGCACCGGGGACGACCATCCCCGCAATCATCGGGAGCGTAGCGATCAGGAACCGCGTCAGCGAGCGAAAGAAGGCCAGGAAGAGCGCGGCCACGCTCAGGAAGGACGCGCCGATGATCCAGCCGACGTCGGCGAGCATGGCCTGCTCGGCCGCGACGGCGAAGCGTGCCACCGCGCTCATGTCCATCACGAGGCCGCCGCCCGCCGCGGCGTTGGCCTGCTCGAAGGCCGCGGCGATCTCGCGCAGAAAAGGTTCCTGCTGCGCAGTGGCGAACGAGGAGCTCTTCGTCACCAGCATGAGCACGCCCCAGCCGTCGCTCGAGAAGAAGACGCCGCGCCGCACCTCCAGCGTCGGCGTCTCGGCGCGCATGCGATCGAGGATGCGGCCGAAGAAGCCGAGCGGATCGGCCGGCAGCGTGCGCTTGACCAAAGAGCCCGAAGGCGAGGCCAGTGCCTCGACCGCCTGGCGCGCCGTGGTCGCGAGAGCAGCGGGCGCGAGCAGCGCAGGAATCTCGCTCTCCGGATCGATCGATACCAGGCCGAAGCGGCGCGGAAAGTAGACCTGCCAGACTTTCTCGAGCTCCTGATCCTCCGGCGCGGTGCGAAGCCACTCGACCTCCGGATGCGTTCGCAGCCGCTCGGCCAGAGCGACGATCGCCGTCGCGATCTTCTCCTGCATCACAGCATCGGCAATGCCACCCGCACCGTCCGCACGCGGACCCACGGTCAGAAAAACGGTTCGGGCCAGATCGCTGCGAGTCATGTAGCCCGCCAGCAGTGCAAGGTCGGCGCTCTCGGCGTCGGGCATGAAGTTGGTGATGTCGGACTTGAAGTCGAGGCCGCGGGCGCAGAACAGGGCCAGCGCCGCCAGGAACGCGAGAAAGCCGGCGCGGATCAGCAGGATCACGAGGCGGGCGCTTCTCCGAACAGCTTCTTCAGCTCGGTCTCGCTGAACGTGTGCGACGAGTCCGTCTTGCCGAACACCGTCACCGTGCGGTCTCCATCGGGTTCGGCCATGTCCATGCGATCGATGCGGGCCTGGGCGCCGCTCATCTCGAACGAGGCGACCATGCGCGACAGCGGCATGGAGCGCGGCACCAGGCGAAGTTTCCACGCGGTCGCATCGCCGCTGAACTCGACGTCGTACAGCTCGCGCAGGCGCTTCTCGTCGCCGTTGAACAGCACCACGAAGCTGTCGATCATCTGCCTGGCCATCGGACTGCCCGACAGGTTCATCGCGTTGCGGCCGGTCTCGTCCTCGAACACGACGCGGTCGCCGTCGACGACCAGGCGCGAGCGGCCGGGGCTGGTCACCTCGCGCACCAGGCGCGCCGGCGGCACGAAATACACCGTTCCCCTGGCTACCAGCGGCTGCGAGAGCATCGCCAGCTGCTTGGTCTCCTCGAACTCGGCGATCACTCCGGTGGCCGAGCGCATGCCTTCGAGCAGCGCCGACAGCGCCTGATCCTGCGCACGCGCGGCCGGCGGCGACGCCAGAACGCAGAAGGCAACCGCGATACGCGCCGCCCTGGCGATGGATGCTGCGGGAATCAAGGTCCTAGCCGTCCCCATCGACGGTGCGACCGGCCGCGGGTTCGCCATCGACGCTGCGACCGGCGGCGGGCTCGCCATCGACGTTGCCGGCAGCGGCGCCATCGACGTTTCGCGCTGCGGCGGCGTTCGCACGCACGCTGCCGGCAGCGGCCGCGTCGTCTTGAATCCGTCGAATGATGCGATCGGGAGTCTCCAGCAGCAGCCTTCCTTCCAGATCGGTGGTCGCCAGCACGGTGTGGGCGCGCGCCGAGCGGCGCCCGGCGGTCAGGTTGGTCACCTCGTACGCGATGCGAATGCGGTGGCGAAGATCGCCGAACCACGCGGCAACGCGCACATGGTCGCCGTACTGCAGCGGCCATGCGTAACGACACCGCGATTCGACGACCAGGAAGCGATAGCGCGGACCGATGACGTCGCCCTTGTCCAGGCCGCACGATCGCAGAAGGCGAGTGCGCGCGACCTCCAGATACTTGTAGTAGTGGCCGTGCCAGACGATGCCGAGCGAATCGACGTCGTGGAACGGCACTTCCAGGTCGACGGTCGTTTCGCGCAGACGCTCGCTCATGCCGCAGGAACGGGTCCGGCGACGGCTCCTCGCAGGCACGAAGACGGCGGGATGGGCAGGGCGTCGGCGCGCAGCAGCTCGAGCACCTCGGCGATGTCGCGATCCTGGCGGCGGTCGCCCGACAGCGCCGGCACGCGCTCGCGCACGGCTTCATGCAGGCGAAGGAGCGGATCGCTGAGGCGCCCTCCCTCTTCCATGCGGAGATCGGCGGCCTGGCACGCCGCCAGAAGCTGGATCGCCACGACGGTTTCGGCCAGCTCGGCCACGCGCCGCGTCTCGCGCGCAGCGATCGTGCCCATGCTGACCTTGTCCTGGTTGTGCGACTCGGTGCTGCGGCTGAACACCGCAGCCGGAAGGCTGGTCTTGAGCGCCTCGGCTGCAAGGGCCGAGGCCGTGATCTGCATGGCCTTGAAGCCGTGATGCGCCACCGCGGCCTCGCCTTGCGCGCCGACGAGGTTGGCGGGGAGCCCGCCGTTGGTCTCGGGCAGGCACAGAAGCACGAGCTGGCGATCGAGGAGGTCGGCCACGCCTGCGATCGCACCCTTGAGTGCATCGAGCGCGAACACGACGTGACCGCCGTAGAAGTTGCCGCCGTGCAGCACGGCGCCGCTGTCGGCATCCAGGACGGGGTTGTCGTTGACGCCGCCGATCTCGACGTCGAGCACCGACTTGGCCATCGCGACGGCATCGATGAGCACGCCCACCACGTGCGGCGCGCAACGCACCGAATACCTGTCCTGCACGCGCACGGCAGCGCCGGCAGTCGATGGTCCGAGCATGGCGCGAATCCACTGGCCCGCGGCCACCGTTCCGGCGTGCGGCTTGAGGCGCAGGATGCGGTCGTCGAAATGCTCGGGGTTGCCGCCGGTGGCGGCGCTGACCATCGCCGTGACCGCGCACGCGGCGCGAGCGATGCGGTCGGCGCGCGCCAGAGCGATGGCGCCGATGGCGGCCATCACGCTGGTGCCGTTCATCAGCGCCAGGCTTTCCTTGGGCTCCAGCAGCAGCGGCTCCAGCCCGGCCGCAGCAAGCGCCTGCGCGCCGGCGACCACCGAGCCGCCCATCATCGCTTCGCCTTCGCCGGCCAGCAGCGCGGCCACGTAGGCCAGCGGCGTCAGGTCGCCGCTGGCGCCGACCGAGCCCTCTTCGGGAATGCGCGGAAGCACGCCGGCCGCCAGCAGAGCCGCGAGGTGCTCGAGCACCTGCGGGCGCACCGCCGAGTATCCACGCGCCAGCGATGCCAGGCGGGCAGCCACCACCGCTGCGCTCTCGATCCGGTCGAGAACCGCACCGGTGCCGCAGCCGTGCATGCGAAAGAGATTGTGCGGGAGATCGTTCTGGAATCGGGCGGGAATCTCGGTGTCCACCGAGGCCCCGACTCCGGTGGAGACGCCGTAGACGGTGCGTCCTTCGGCCAGGGCGCGGGCGAGCAGGTCGCGGCCCGCCTGGATGCGAGCTCGCCACTGCGGGTCCTGACTCAGGACCGGCATGGCGGCGCCGGTGGCGAGCGCAAGGATCTCCTCGACGCCGATCTCGGCGCCACCGAAGACGATACGTGGCTCGTCGAGCCGGGCTGCGGCCGTGGCCGGCGTGGAAGGAGGCGTCATCCAACCTCGACTCATAGGGCAGAGATGCGTCCGAATCGAGCGGCCAGCGGCAGCTTTCCCTTCGGTGAGGCGTCTGTCACCTCCATGGCGGCGTCCGGGCGCCCGTGCACGGCCAGCGGCCTCCCCGACCAGCGCGACGCCGCAAGGATTTCGCTGTCCCAGCTTTCGTTTAGATGCGTGCATGAGATATCTCGCAGAGCAGGAGTCAGCGGCTTTGGCGCTCGTATCGACGCGATCGCGGACGGCCGGCCAGCCCGAAGACAGCGCCTTTTCGCAGCGGCATTCATCCTCACGGGCCGGCGGCGTGGACGCCGGTGCCGCGGACGAGCGGCACGGCGACGCGCTCGCGAGCAACGGATGGAGCCTCGCGCGCACATGGCGCCAGATCCGGCTCGGCCTCTCGTTTGCGCAGTTTGGCCTGACGGCCCTCGGCGTGGCCTTCGTGGCCGCTCCACTGCTGCGCCGGCGCGCACGCAGCAGCGAGGCTGCCGAGCTTGCCGTGCAGCGCGCCATTCATCGCGCCTACCGCCTGTCGGTGGCGCTGTGGAAGGCGGTTGGCCTCATCCGCGTCGACGCGACAGGCGCTGCCGGCATCGCGCGGCAGGGCACGTGCATCGTGGTCGCCAACCACCCGACTCTGATCGACGTCGTGCTGATGGGAAGCCTGCTCGAACAGATGGACTGCATCGTCAACGCCGGCTGGACCGCCCACAGCCCATTTCTGGCGCGCGCCATCGAGGTTGCCGGCTACCTTCCGAATGACAGCGGCCAGACGATGGTCGACGAATGCGCACAAAGGCTGGCGCGCGGGCGAACGCTTCTGGTCTTCCCCGAGGGCACGCGCTCGCCGTGGCCGCGCCCGGGGCAGGAGGGCGAGAAGCTCGGGAAGTTTCATCGCGGGGCGGCGCACATCGCGCTCGCCAGCGGCGTGCCGATCGTGGCGGTCACCATCGCTTGCACACCGCGCTTCGTCGGCAGCGGCCGCAAATGGCACGAGGTTCCCGATGGGCCCTCCTGCTTCACCCTGCGCGTGGCGGCGCGCTTCGATCCCAAGGATTACGCAGCCGGCGGCGACAGCCTGCCCTTGCAGGCGCGCCGGCTGACCAGCGACATACGGAAGATCTTTCTTCAGGAGCCATCCCTTGCAGACGCATGAACAACTCCATCAGGAGATCAAGGAGCTGATCGTCGAGGTCCTGGCTCTGGAAGACGTACGACCCGACGAGATCGAGACCGGTGCTCCGCTGTTCATCGAAGGACTGGGCCTGGACTCCATCGATGCGCTCGAGCTGGCCATGGGCCTCGAGGAAAAATACGGCGTCCTGGTCACCGACGATCCCGAGAAGAACGAGCGCATTTTCGCATCCGTGGCCAGCCTGGCCGACTTCGTCACCGCGGAGCGCACGCGATAGCCGTGACCCGCGACGACCTTCTCGAACGTCTGAGGGCGATCCTCGTCTCCGAGTTCGAGCTGACTGCCGACCAGGTCACCGAGCAGGCGCGCCTGGTCGAAGACCTGGATCTGGACAGCATCGACGGCGTCAGCATCGTCGTGCGCGTAGAGTCTCAGCTCGGCATCGTCCTGACCGACGAGGAGATCGCCGCGATGTCGACCGTGGGCGACGTCCTGGATGCCCTCGAGCAGCGTCTCGGAGGCGCATCGCGCGCGTGACCTTTCCGCTGGCCGAGCTGCTGGCGCGCACGCCCACCGGCGACACGCGCGTGGCATTCGGTGCCGAGGGAGACCGCACCGCTGCCGACCTTCATCGCGACGTGCACGCGCTCGCCGGTCGCCTCGGTGCGGACGATGGCGCGCGCTGGCTCGTCGACACCGAAGACGGCTACCGCGTGGCCGTGGCCATGCTCGCCGCTGGCGTGACCGGCTCGCGCATCTCGCTTCCCCCCAATCTTCAGCCCGGCACCATCGAAGAGCTCGCCGCCGGATGCGCGTGCGTGCTGTCGGATCAGGCGCGCGCAGCAGGTCCGCTGCAGGGTCTCGATCCACTCGATCCGGGTCAGGCGGCCGAGCGTGCTGCGGCGCCGGCGACCATCGAGCGCGAGCGGCCGCTGGTCGAGCTCTTCACCTCGGGCAGCAGCGGGCCCGGCAAGCGCGTCGTCAAGAGCCTGCAGCACCTGGAGGACGAGGTCGTCACGCTCGAGCGCGAGCTCGGCGCGCGGCTTCCGGCCTCGCACGTCGTGCTGGCCACCGCTTCGCCGCGTCACCTGTACGGCCTGCTCTTTCGCGTCCTGTGGCCGCTGGCGCAGGGACGGCCCTTCCTTCGCACCAGCCTGCTGCTTCCGGATGAACTGGTGCAGAAGATCGCCGCTGCCGGCGCTCCGGTTGCCCTGGTGTCGACGCCGGCACACCTGCGGCACCTGGTTGCCTGCCCCCGTCTTGCCAGCGTGGCCGGCTCGGTCGCCGCTGTGTTCTCCTCGGGCGGTCCTCTGGAGGAAAGCGTTGCGCGCTCGCTCGAACGCATTCTCGGCCACGCGCCCATCGAGATTTTCGGGTCGACCGAAACCGGCGGCGTCGGCTACCGGCAGGGCAGCGCGGCACAGCCGCAGCCGCCGTGGCGTACGATGTCGAGCGTGCGCATCGCCACCGAGGACGACTCGCGCCTGGTCGTCACTTCACCTTTCGTCACTGCGCCCGAAGGCGATGTGCATGCGCCTTCGACCTGGACGATGGGCGATCGCGTCGAAATCGACGGCGGCGGCTTTCGTCTGGCCGGTCGCGCCGACCGGATCGTCAAGATCGGCGAGAAGACGTTCTCGCTGCCGGCCATCGAGGAGGCGTTGCTGACGCATTCCTGGATCGATGCCGTCGCGGTGGCGGCCTACCGGGACAAGACCGGAACGCGGCTCGGCGCCATCGTCGTGCTGACGCCCGATGCTCGCATCGAGCTGGCTCGCCGCGGAAGACGTTTCGGTGCCGCCGAGCTGGGCGAGCATCTGGCGCGGACATGGGATCGCCTGGCTCTTCCGCGGCGCTGGCGCTTCTGCAAAGCCCTGCCCTTCGACGAGCGCGGCAAGCTTTCGGCGGCAGCGGTGGAGAGCTGCCTGGCGGCCGCTCCCGAGCCGGTGCTGGGGCCTGTGGTGATCGACGAAAAGATCGAGGGAACGCTTCTGGTTCGCCGCATCGTGGTGCCGCGCGACCTCGCATGTCTGGAAGGACACTACGAAGGCTTTCCTCTGGTGCAGGGCGTGGCGCAGATCGACTGGGTCATGAACGCCCTGTCCGATCTCGTCGGCAGCCCGGCCGCTGCGCGGCGCATGGAAGCGATCAAGTTCAAGGACGTGCTGCGTCCGGCCCAGGAGCTGACTCTGCGCGTGGAGCTGGAGCAGGCTGCGCGCCGTGCTGCCTTTACCCTGGCCGACGGCGAGCGTGTCTTTTCGAGCGGCCGCATCGAGCTGGCCGAAACCGGAAGCGTGCAGTGAAGATCTGCCTGCTCATCCCGCACTACGATCACGCCGGCGCCATCGGCGCGCTGCTGGCCAGGCTGGAGCGGTACCGCCTCGACTGCATCGTCATCGACGACGGCAGCGACGAGCATGCACGCGAAGTGCTGCGCGAGCAGGCGCGCATCCATCCATGGGTGCAGCTGGTGATGCGCGACAGCAACGGCGGACAGGGCGCGGCCAAGCGCACGGGATACCGCGCGGCAGCAGAGGCCGGCTTCACCCACGCGCTGGAGATGGACGCCGACGGGCAGCATGACACCGGCGACGTGCCGCGCTTTCTCGAGCTGATGCGCGCGCATCCTCATGCATTCGTCATGGGCGTTCCGGTCTTCGGCGACGACGTCCCGCGCGCGCGGCTGTGGGGACGTCAGCTCTCGCGCGGCATGGTCTGGGCCGCATGCGGCTCTTTCACCATCGTCGATCCGTTGTGCGGCTACCGCGGCATGCCGCTGGCCAAGGCCATTTCGGTCACCGACCGGTGGCACACGGGCAACCGCATGAGCTTCGATCCGGAGTTCGCGGTGCGAATGTACCGGGCCGGTGCGCCGATCCTGACGGTCCCGACTCGCGTCTCCTATCCCACCGACGGCGTCTCCCACTTCGACATGCTGTGGGACAACGTCCGTCTGATCGGCACGTACGCACGCCTTCTGGCCGAGCTGCCGCTGGCGCTGCCGGCGATCGTGGCGGCGCGCCGCCGCGCCCGCCGGCTCATGCTCCAGGACAAGAGCGGCGTCGCGGTCGGCGTCTCGCGATGAGCACGAAGGCGGACGACCTTGGCGCGCCGTCGCAGAACGGCGACGCCGCTGCGGCGCGAGCCGGCGATATTCCCCAGCGCCGGCACACGGACGACGCTGCGGCGCGAGCCGGCGATATCGTCGCGACCGGCGCCGTGATCGGCGACGATGCTGCGGGCGAGCCCGCACCGGCTGCCGTCAAGGGCGGTGGCTGGGGGAGGATTCCGGAACGCGGCTCGCTTGCGTGGCTTCGGATCATGAACGCGATCTACCGCACGCTCGGGCGCCGCGTGTGCCTGTATGTCCTGTATCCGATCGCCGCGTACTTCACGCTGTTTGCCGGGGGCGCGCGCCGCGCCTCGCACAGCTATCTAACAACGCTCTGGAACACCGAGCAGGGCCGCGCGGCGCTGAAGGAGGAACCCGGGCTGGCGGCGACTTTCCGGCACGTCCACGAGTTCTCGATCAACATCTTCGACCGCATGGTGGCCTGGGGCGGAGGGCTCGGCCAGATCGAGTTCACGCACGACGGCAGCGAGATCCTCTTCGACCATGCCGCTTCGGGACGCGGCGCGATCCTGATGGGCGCGCACCTGGGCAGCTTCGACATGATGCGGCTGCTCGCCGACAAGTACACGATGACCGTCAACGTGCTGATGTTCACCAGGCACGCCGCCCGCATCAACACGTTCTTCGAGCAGCTCGATCCCCACAGCCGCGTGCGCGTGCTCGAGGTCGAACCCGGCTCCATGCGCACCGCCTTCCTGATCAAGGAATGCATCGACCGCGGCGAGTTCGTCGGCATTCTCGCCGACCGCATCCATCCCGGCGGTCGCGACCGTCCCGTGCAACTGCCGTTCCTCGGACGGGCTGCGTACTTCTCGCTGACGCCGTTCCTGCTGGCCACGCTGCTGGGCTGTCCGTTGATCTTCACGCAGTGCCTGCGCCTGGACGATGCGACGTACGAATCCTCGGCTCGCCTTCTCGGCGACGGCAGCCATCCGCGCCGCGGACGTGCGCGCCATGCCCGCGAGCTGCTCGAGGCCTACGTCGCCGAGCTCGAGAAAAGCTGCTACCGCGCGCCCTACCAGTGGTTCAACTTCTTCGACTACTGGGGCGAGCGCGGAGGCGGAGACGCATGAGATGACGTTTCCCGCCGTCACCGAGCTGCTGCCGCATCGCGGGCCCGCAGTGCTGATAGATCGCGTGCTGTCGCACGACGCGCGACAGACCACGTGCCTGGTGCGCGTCGACGACAGCCGCCTTTTCGCGCGAGCCGACGGCTTCGTGCCTGCATGGATCGGGCTCGAGTACATGGCGCAGACCGTGGCAGCCCACGGCGGACTGCTCGACCGCGGCAGCGCAAGCCGGCCTCGCCCCGGCCTTTTTCTCGGCTCGCGGCGCCTGACCTTTACCGTTGCCGGCTTCGCGCCCGGCACGGTGCTCGAAGCGAGCGCCCGTCATCTGCGCGGCAGCGCGCACATGATGGCCTTCGACTGCTCGCTTCGCTCTCCAGGCGGCACCGAGGTGCTGGTGTCGGGCATCCTCAACGTCTATCTGGTGGACAGCTTCGAGGCGCTCGGCGCCGACTTCCTCGGGCAGGATCGTGACGATGCAGAATAGCTCGGAACGTCGCGTGCTGGTCACCGGCGCCAGCGGCGGGATCGGCGGTGCCATTGCACTGGCTCTTGCCCGTGACGGTTTCGACGTCGTCGTCCACTACCGAAGCGGAACCGACGCCGCTGCCGCCATCGCCGCGGCCATCCGCGAAGCGACCGGGCGGCAGCCGCGCATGATCCGCTTCGACGTCGCCGATCGGCAGGCGACATTTGCAGCCCTTGCCGCCGAGCTCTCCGAAGGCGGACCCTTCTGGGGAATCGTGGCCAACGCCGGTATCCATTCCGACGCGCCGCTGCCGGCGATGAAGCCGCACGCTTGGGACAGCGTCGTGCGCACCAACCTGGACGGCTTCTACAACCTGGTCCAGCCTCTGGTCATGCCGATGGTGCGGGCTCGCAAGGGCGGACGCATCGTGGCGATCTCGTCGATCGCGGGAATTGCGGGCAACCGCGGTCAGGCCAATTATGCGGCCTCGAAGGCCGGCGTGATCGCCGCCGCCAAGTCGGTGGCGCAGGAGCTGGCCAAGCGATCCATCACCGTCAACTGCGTGGCCCCCGGCCTCATCGAAACCGACATGATCGAAGGCGCTCCCATCGAAGAGATCACCAGGATGATTCCCATGAAGCGCCTGGGCCGGCCCCAGGAGGTCGCGGCGACGGTGGCTTTCCTGTTCTCCGAGGGCGCTTCCTACATCACGGGCCAGGTGATTTCCGTGAACGGGGGAATGCTGTGACGTCGGCGATGGCACCGAAGTCCGGTGCGACGACCGCGGCGGTCGCGCAGGCGTACCTTCGATGAAGTGGGACGTGGCCATTCTCGGCGGCGGCTTTGCCGGCCAGATGCTGGCGCGCCAGCTGCTTCGCACGATGCCGGGCCTGCGCATCGGCATCTTCGAGCGCTCCACCGAGACCAGCTTCAAGGTAGGCGAGGCCACCGTCGAGATCGGCGCGAACTACCTGGTGCGGCGGCAGGGTCTGCTGCGCTACATGTACGACCGGCACTATCCCAAGAACGGCCTGCGCTACTTTTTCGACAACCAGGAACGCAATGCGCCGCTGGAGGCGCTGAGCGAGATCGGGCCGATCAACCTGCCCTTTCACGCCGCCTTCCAGATCGACCGGGCGCGCATCGAAGAGGACCTGGCCGTGATGAACGCCGAGTCCGGCATCGAGGTGCGAAGCGGCGTCATCGCCCGCCCGCTCGAGGTTCGCGACGATGGCGGCATGCATCGTTTCGGCATCGAGAGCGCGAGCGGCACCGAGGAGCACACCGCGCGCTGGCTCGTCGATGCCAGCGGCCGCGCCGAACTGCTGGCGCGCGCCAAGGGGCTGCGCGTTCGCGAGGAGAGCCATCGCATCGGATCGGTGTGGGGCCGCTTCGAGAACGTCGTCGACATCGACAGCTACGGGCCTCCGCAATTTCGCGAGCGCGTGCGGCACTCGGTGCGCGGCCTGTCCACGGTGCATTTCTGGTATCCGGGCTACTGGATCTGGTTCATCCCGCTGCGCAACGGCATCACCAGCGTCGGCGTGGTGGGGCTGAACGCGGAGCAGATCGCCAGGATCCGCACGCCCGAGACGTTCCGCTCCTTCCTGGACGAGCACGGCGCCGTACGCACGCTGCTGCACGGATCGAGCGCCGTCGACATCGGCAGCTACACGCAGATCGCCTACGGCACGCGCCAGTTCTTCAGCACCGGCCGCTGGGGCCTGACCGGCGAGGCTGCGACCTCGGCCGACCCGCTCTACAGCCCCGGCACCGATTTCATCGCGCTCGAAAACGACTTCCTGACCGATCTGATCGTGCGCGACATCGGGGGCAGCGGCGCCGACGAGATCGCCGAGCGCACCATGCTCTACAACGACTTCGTGCAGCTGCGGCACGAGGCCACCATCGCGCTGTATCGCGGGCAGTATGGAGATTTCGGCAGCTACGAGCTGTCGCGCGTCAAGTGGGACCTGGACATCGCCTCCTACTTCAACCTGTGGGTGACGCCCTACATGTGCGACGAGCACCTGGATCGCATGTGGCTCAAGCGCCAGCTGCGCATGAAGCCGCTCATCCTGAGCGCGCTGAACAACTTCGCCGATCTCTTCGGCGAGGTGGCGCGCACGCTGCGCAAGGAAGGTCGCTTCTTCGCCAAGAACCTCGGTCATTTCTCCTATGGCCTGGAGAACATCGATTTCGTCAGCGAGGTGGGCCTGCCGCGCTCGCGCAAACGCGTGCTGGAGAAGCAGGCGCAGATCTTCAATACCGTGCGCAGCAGCGCACTTGCCCTTTTGCGGCAGGAAGAGCCGATCAAGGCCATGCCGCCGCTACCGCTGACCGCCTTCATCGGCGACCAGCCGATGCTGTAGGCCGTACGCGCGCGTGAGCGGGCCACCGGATCAGCCGCGCACCACGCGGCACCAACCCTCGCCCGACGGTTTTGAGATCGACGTGGCGCGGCGCGAGGTTCTCGATCGTCACGCCCGCTACATCGCCGAGCATCACGGCCGCGAGGTTCCGCTGACGGCCAGGCAGATGTTCGCACCGCCGGCCGACGTGACGCCGGGCCAGGGCATCGGCCTGCTGGCGGTGATGGGACTGATCCTGCTGAGTTCCTTTGCCGGTGGAAGCCTGATGGCCGCCCTCGGCGTGCGCGGCTTCGCGCTGCTGATGCTGGTGCCGGCGCTCATCGCCGCCATCACCATGCGCGGCGCGCCTTCGCAGGTTTCGCTATCGTCCAACGAGCGCGCGACGCTGCTGGCGATCCTGGCCATTGCCGTGCTGACCGGCAGCGAACTCGCCATCCGCCTGCTGCCGGCGCTCGTGCACGCCGCCGTTGCCCGCCTGATGCTGTCGAGCCTGGAGGGCGAGACCATCATCGAGCGCACCGCACGCGTCTGGCATCCGCTGGCACCCGACTTCATCGGGCCCTATTGCCGCAAGCTGACCGTGGTGTGGGCCGCGCTGTTCGGCGCCAGCGCGGCGATCACGGCCGTCCTGGCACTGGGCGGATGGACGCAGGCCTGGCGAGCCTGGTGCGGCTGGGTCTTCTGGACCGTCCTGGCGATCTTCGTCGCCGCCGAGTTCGTGTGGCGAAAGGCCTGGTTCCGATATTACGGCAACGGCCCGCTGGACCGGCTGCTGGCGCGCATTTTTCCCTCACAGGCGACGGCGCGCGGCCGCCGCTCGATGGCCTACATGCACTTGATGCGCGAGGAACTGGCGCGACGGGCCGAGACCCATCGCGCCGCGCGTCACCAGGCAGGCTCCGCCGAATAGGCCGTTCGACTATTGCCGGCAGGCTTTACGGAGTTGCCAGCTGCAGCCGCTCCGAAGCGGTCTTGGCTGCATCCAGCGCGCGCGAGAGCTGGTAGCCCGGAGTGCCGGCGATCTGGCCCGAGCCGAGAGCCAGCGCATCGGCCGTCTGCGAGGACGTGGCGCTTACCTGGCCATCGTCGCCCTCGCCGCTGATGTCGTCGGCCGGCGCGGACCCAGGCTGGTCGGCGACGGTCTGGCGTTGCGCGGCAATCTTGGCGAGGCGAGCCATGACGGGCTCGATCGTTGCGGCCGGAGCAGGCGCGGCCGGCTGCGGCGCCGCGGCGGCCTGGGCTGCCGGCGGCGGCGCGACACCGAGCAGTGCGCGGAGAATCGCCACGTCCTGCGCATCAGCGGCGCCTGCCGGCGGCTCTTCGGCGGTTGCGGTTGCGGCACTGATCAGCAGCGCAGCCACCACAGCTGCGGCGTGCCAGATCGATCGTGCCAGGTAGGAAATCTTTTCGGTCGTCCCTTCGTGCGTGCGCATCGTTCCCCCAAAACTTCTGCTGCCTCTCCTTCGGCAGCCGTGGCCGTCAGCCACATAGCTTTCCAATTTCCGTTCCGGCGGTGGCCATGGGCCAGGTGGGACGAACCTTCTTACCGCCTGCTCCGTCGCAGCCAGATGCCGCGGCGGGTTGTGAGCGGCGGCGCTCCTGCCGGAACCGCCTCCGCAGCCGTGTCGGACTCGATCGAGCCGCCCGGCCTGGGTCGGAGTTTACCCATTCGCGAAGCAAGGGCCAGAGCTTTGCTGTTGCGAATGAAAAAAATGTTTGGAAAGGCACGCCGCGTGGGGTGACTCCACCATGTCCGTGGAATCGAAGAGCTTTTTCCCCACCCAGTCGAGTGTTCTATCAATACGGCGCGCCGCGCCAATGGTCGGAAGGGGCTTCGCATCCGGACCGGCCCTTATTGCTCGATCCGCCCAATTTTCATGCTGCGCCCGGCGGCGCTCAGGCGATGGCGAGCCCCTCAACGTCGATCAAGTTCGTCCGATCTTGAACATCGGCGGATGGCGCAGGGTCAGAAACTGCGAACGGACGCCATTGGGCAAATCGCCCGCCGCCGTCCCGGAGGTGAGCAAATGACCACGAAGCGAGCCCGACCTCTTCTTGTCGGCATCGCCGGCTTGATCGTCTCGACGGCGCTGTCTGCCTGCGTCGTCCATGACCCGTATCATCGCCGCGCCGGCTACTACGGACACGGCGGCGTCTATTATGCATCGCCGGTCTACACGGGCCGACGCACGACGCGCTACTACCGCAGCCCTCACTCCTCGCACCACCGCCACTATCGGCGCGACCGCGACTACGATCGTTACGACAACGATCGCAGGCGCTGGGGCGACCGGCGCGATGGTCACCGCGACTGGGATTGATCGAGGGGACGCAAGGGGACAACACGGCCCTGCTTCGAGGAAGCTCGAGGCAGGGCCGGTTTTTTTTGCGAAGCGGGGCAGGTCTTTCCGGCAGCCGGAAAAAGGTCCTGACGCCTTTTCTCATCCGCGATCCGAGCGCAGCCGTTCGAGCAACTCGGTCGTCGGGTAGGCGTCGGCGGCCATGCCGTAGCGCTTCTGCATTTCGCGCACGGCCAGCCTGGTCTGGGATCCCAGAACGCCATCGATCTTGCCTACGTCGAAGCCGCGACGGCTCAGCTCCTGCTGCAGCGCGCGCATCTGGTCGACACTGAGGGAAGCGACCTTTCGCGAAGTGTCCATGCGCGGCGCGCCATCGATGCGCGCGGCCAGGTAGGCGGCCGTCGTCGAATAGACGAAGGACTGGTTCCACTGCAGGTAGATGCGAAAATTCGGATAAGCCAGGAACGCCGGGCCGTGGCGTCCCATCGGCAAGATCAGCGATGCGGGCAATCCATCGGCAGGCAGGCGAGAGCCGTCGGCGAGCGATACTCCCCAGCGCGCCCATTGCGAGCGCGGATGCTCGACGTCGAGGCCGCTCTCGTGCCACGGAAGATCGCCAGGTACCTTGACCTCCTGCAGCCATGGCTCGCCGCGCCGCCAGCCGAGGCTGGCTGCGTACGCCGCTGCCGACGCCAAGGCATCGGGCGTGCTGGCGATGAGGTTGCGTCGTCCGTCGCCGTCGAAATCGACGGCGTGGTCGAAGTAGTGCGTGGGCAGGAATTGAAGCTGACCGAGCTCGCCGGCAAAAGGCCCCTTCATTTGATCGAGCGTCAGGTCACCATTCTGGAGGATGCGTAGCGCCGCCAGCAGCTGGTCACGAAACAGCGCGGGTCGGCGACAGTCATGGGCCAGAGTGGTCAGAGCGCGGATCGTGGGAACGTCGCCCATGTTGGCGCCGAAGTCGGTCTCGAGCGCCCAGAACGCGACGATCACGGCTGCCGGCACGCCGTATTGGCGCTCGATGCGTGCGAACGTGTCGGCGTTCTTGCGGATGCGCTCCTTGCCTTGCGGCAGGCGATATCCCTCGGCCATACGGCCGGCGAACTCGACGAAGGTCTGGGTAAAGACCTGCTGGCCGCGATCCTTGGACAGCACCGCCTGATCCACTCGCATCAGCGGCGCCGCCTTGGCCAGCGTCGCCGCGCTGATGCCCTTGGCGATCGCCTCGTCGCGGAAGCCGGCAAGCCATGCCTCGAAGGGCCCGCCGCACGGCGCCGTTCGCTGTGTTTCCGTCTGCGCAGCGGCCGGCAACGTCATCGGACACGACAGGAGCGTCACCGCCGCCGCGAGCGCACGGTGGCGCAGAAGAGCCAGGATGTGGACTGCCATACGTTCATAGCTAGCGCGCCGCGATGATCGGTAAAAGGGGACAGTCCCCTTATGTTGCGCTGCGCCGATGCGTCAGCACGAGGTAGGCGGGTGCGGCGGTGGCGGCGACCGCGAGCGCGACGAGGCATTCCAGCGGTCGCGCCTGCAGCATCGTCACGGCGATGGCGACGTTGGCCAGCAGATACATGCCCGGCACGACAGGGTAGCCCCAGGCGCGATAAGGACGCGCCTGCTGCGGACGGCGGCGGCGCAGCGCGTACAGCGCCGCGGTGTCGGCGATGGTGGCCAGGACGATGGCGAACGTCGTGTAGTCGAGCACGCTCGGGAACCGCCGCAGGAGCACGATCAGCGCCGTGGCCGTCAGCGCCTGCACCACGATGGCCACGTGCGGCGTCTGGAATCGACGATGCACGGCGGACACGGCGGGCGGGAACAGTCCATCCAGCGCCATCGCATAGACGATGCGCGGGCCCACCAGGATGGTCGCGTTGAGGCAGCTCACGACCGAGACCAGGATCAGGACCGAGGTGATCGCGGCGCCCGTGTCACCGAAGAACACGCGCGCCGCCGATTCGCCGGCGCGGCTGTCGCCGCGCAGGACGTCGATGGGCAGCGCGTGCAGGTAGGCCACGTTGAGCAGCAGATAGATCGCCATGCAGATGGCAAGGCCCAGGAAGAGCGAGCGCGGGATGTTGCGCTCCGCATCGCGCACCTCGCTGGCCACGAACACCGAGGCATTCCAGCCGAGATAGCTGAACAGCACGGGCGACAGCGCAAGCCCGAACGAAGCCAGCGAGACGTCGCCCGCGCGCGCCAGGAGCGGACGAAGATTGGCGAATTCGCCGCCGCCGAGCAGCGGGCCGATCAGCGCCAGCGCCGCCAGCGCAGCGATCTTGGCCACCGCCGTGACGTTGTTGACGAAGGCGCCCAGCCGCACGCCGCGGTAGTTGACGAGACTGGCGCCGAGCGTGATCGCCACGGCGATGGCCGTGCGCGCGCTCGCATCCATCGCTGCCGCATCGCCGATGCCGTCGGCGAAGCCGACCGCGAGCGTGGCAATGGTGCCTGCATAGATGACGAAGAACGAAAGCCATCCGATGGCGAAGCCGGCCGCCGGATGCCACGCCTCGCGAAGATACACGTAGTCGCCGCCGGCGTGCGGAAACATGGCGCCGAGCTCGGCGTTGGCCAGCGCACCGGTAAGCGACAGGAGCCCGCCCACCAGCCACGCCAGCAGGAACATTCCCGGATGCGGAAGCGCCTCGGCAATGGCGCCGGGCGTAAGGAAGATCCCGACGCCGATGACCGAGGAGACCACCAGCATCGTGGCGTCCCACGACGTCAGCTGCCGATGGAGCCGATCGAGCGGATGGCAGACCGAAGCAGCGGGGTCAGGTACTGAACTCACGGTTTCTCAGCACCTCCTGTCCTTCGCGCTCTTGCGGACCTCCTCGCTTCGCAGCAGCGAAGGAGGCGCCTGCGCGTCAGGCGCCAGGCCGGCCGCGCTGCCATCGCCAGCGCCGGCCATTGCCTCGCAGCACCAGCTCGCGCTCGCGGCCATGGAGCCAGCGCACCATCTCGGCCGCATCGGGCCAGCCGCGTGCGGTCGCATCGGACTCGGCCACCGGCACGCCCGGCGCGGGCATCTCCGCGCTGCCTTCGACGTCGAACTGCAGCGGCGTGCCCTCTCCGGCGGCCGCCAGCAGCAGCGCCACCGCGTAGGCCGCGTCCGGCTCCTGGATCAGCGGCGCGAACGTGTCCGAGAGCGCGACGTCTCCCACCACCAGCAGCACGGGCACGGAGGGATCGCGGTGAAGGTGCGTGGCGGCTTCGAGGAAGCCGCATGCGAACGTCTCGGCGCGCGCCGACATCGCGCTGGAAGCCATGCGGTTGCCGGCCGCGATCGAGAACAATCCCGACTGCGCGTTGTGCACGGTGTGCGTGAAGCGCGAAGGCGACATGCGCTCGCCGTGCGCGATGTTGTGGAACAGCGGAACCGACTCGTTGATGCTGCCGTGCCGCGACGCGAACACGGTCCGCACGGCCGACAGGTCGGCGGCGGGCGCGCAGCCGTAGGCGGCCGCCAGCATCGCGCGTGACAGCGGCGTGCATCGCCGGCGCAGCATTGCGGGCAGGAAGCTGGCATCGGCGACTTCCTGGCTCGTCAGCGGAGCCGGGGATGCCGACCAGTGCGCCCACGCCTCGCGCGTGCTCAGACCGGGCGCCCATGCCGCCCACTGCTGGAGAACGACTTCGATCAACGCGGGCCCGGCGCCTCTGCAAGCGCAGTGCTGCGCGATGGGCGTGCCGTCGTTGCCGGCGCAGCGCGACGCTCCAGGATGAGCGTGCAGTTGTTGCCGCCAAAGCCGAAGGAGTTGGTCATCACGCGCGCAACCTCGCGCGGACAGGCACGCCGGCCTGCTTCGACCAGGTCGAGCGCAGGAAGCGCCGGATCGGCAATGCCGTCCCAGCGATGCGGCGGCAGCGACAGCTCGCGGCCGTCGTAGTCATCCAGGATCTGCCAGCAGAACGCCGCTTCGATGGCACCGGCCGCTCCGAGGGTATGTCCCACCAGCGTCTTGGTGGAGCTGACCGGAACCGAGCCGCCCAGGACCTCGGCCACTGCCAGCGACTCCATCGAATCGTTGATGGAGGTACCGGTGCCGTGCAGGTTCAGGTAGGCGATGTCCGTCGCTGCAAGGCCTGCATCGGCCAGCGCCGCCTGCATCGCGGCGCGTGCGCCGGCGCCTTCGGGATCGGGCGAGGACATGTGATGCGCTTCGCTCGACTCGCCGACGCCGACGAGCTGGATGCCGCCCTCGTCGCGCGTGACCAGGAAGAACGCCGCCGCCTCCCCGAGCGTCAGCCCGCGCCGATTGAGGCTGCATGGGTTGGTCAGCTCGGGCGCAACCACGCCGAGCGAGCTGAAGCCGTTGGCCGTGACGCCGCACAATGTATCGGCTGCGCCGCAGACGACGGCGTCCGCGATTCCCATCGCCACCAGCGAGCGGGCCGAGGCCAGGGCCCTTGCGCCCGAGGAGCACGCCGTCGACAGCGTGTAGGCCGGACCGGTGGTGCCGAGATAGGCGGCGATGAAATCGGAGGTGCCGCCGAACTCGAGCTGCGCGTAGCGGAAGCGCTCGGGCAGGTTGCCGGTGCGGACCTGGTGGCGAATGGCTTCCTCGGCGTCGGCAACGCCGGCGGTGCTGGTACCGGCAACGACCGCGATGCGTGCCCGGCCGAAGCGCTCGACGGCTGCCGAGATCGGAGCGGCGATCTGGTCGAGCGCGGCCAGCAGCAACCGATTGTTGCGGCAGTCGAATTCTCGCAGATGCTCGGGGACCTGCGGAAGCGCATCTCCGACCATGCCGAGGATGAGCTCCTGATCGGGAACCAGGTCGGAGCGCCGCACCAGGCGCGAAGTGTCGCCGCCGATCAGACGAGGCCAGGTCTCGGTGGGGCCATTGCCGAGCGCGCTGATCATCCCGAGCGCCGCCAGACGGCAGGGCTGCGTCGTGCGCGTCATTGCTGGGGTGGCGGCTCGCTCAGAGTGTCGTCATGCGCAGGCATGAGCGTTCCGGGTCCGCCGAGGTCCTTGCGCCTGGGCTCGGTGGCCGTCACCGCCACCAGCTCGTCCGACTTCATCAGCACCACGCCGAGCGCGATGCCGCCGACGAAGGTATGGCTGGTGTTGGTCAGCGGGCTGTCCTCGAAGGCGGCGCCGTCCAGGTTGTAGTAGCGCGTGAAGATGCCGAGGTAGAAGCGGTCCCAGAAGTAGCGCGCTACGCCCGCCGCGACGCGAACGCCGCCATAGCCGCCGTCGCCGTCGTACTGGCGCCGGTCGGGCGTGACGAAGCGGTGGTCGACGCCATAGAAGAAGTCGTTGTACTCGCTGTCCTGGAACTCGAGTCCCGCCTGGGCCGTGAACTGATAGGGGCCGCTGCTGAGCTTGTACTCGAGCTGCGGGCTGGCCACGAAGCCCTCGTACTTGAAGTGGTCGAAGGCGATGGCGAATGCCGGTCGGATCGGGAGATCGACCTCGAGGGCGGAGCGCCCGTCGTCGCTGCGCAACAGATGGATCGTCAGCGACGGACCGATCTGGAACATCCAGTCCAGGTCGGGCATGCCGTGGCGCAGGTCGTTGTCGTCGCTGTCCACTGAGATCTGGCCGCTGGTGGAGATGTCGACGCGGATGCGGTCGGTGCCGAAGATCTTGGTCTGGATCGATTCGCGATCGGCGCGGAAGCGCTCGCCACGGTAGACGATCCAGGGAAACGGGATGATGCGGAACCGGTACTCGTCCGAGCCGATGTAATCCGGCTGCGTATAGAAGACCGAGCCCACGCCCAGCTCCCACTTCGGCCTCATCTCTACGTCCGACTCGGTGGCGGCCTGCCGGGCCGTGTCCGGCGCCACCGGCGTCTCCTCCTCCGCGACTGCGCACGAGGGCGACGCGGCCAGCGAGCAGGACAGGATGAGGGCCGATAGCACGACGGCAACAGGTTCTGCGGAACGCATGGCTGTGGCCTGTAGCCGAGACCGCTTTCGAACGGAATACGAAGCAGCCCGGTCTAGGCCGCGCGGCGGTGCTTGCGCGAAGCGGCGTCGGCAGGGGCAGCCTGCGCCTCCAGGGCCGAGAACCTCCGGTCCTTCTGCGCCCACAGCTCGCGGATCCAGATCTGCATGCGCTCGCGGTGGATGTCGTCGGCTGTGTAGTCGCGGCCGCACAGGTCGGCCGGGATGTCCTCGACGTTGACCTCGCAAAGGACGCGGGGAATGCGGCCCGACAGGAAGTCCCAGAAGCTGGGCTGCCTGCCCGGGTAGACGATGGTCACGTTGACGATCGTATCGAGCTCACCCGACAGAGCGTCCAGCACCGCAGCCACCCCGCCGGCCTTGGGCTTGAGCAGGTGCACGTACGGCGACTGCTGACTGTCGTGCTTGGAGCGCGTGAAGCGAGTGCCTTCGATGAAGTTCATGATGGAGATGGGGCCGCGCCGGAAGTGCTCGCAGGCGCGCCGCGTCGTCTCCAGATCCTTGCCTGCCAGCTCGGGACGGCGTGCCAGCTTGGCCTTGGAGTAGCGCTTCATGAATGGCATGTCGGCCGCCCACCAGGCCAGTCCGAGGATGGGAACCCAGATCAGCTCCTGCTTGATGAAGAAGCGCAGGAACGGGACGTGGCCGATCAGAAGCCTCTGCAGAACCATCACGTCGGACCAGGTCTGATGGTTGCTCGTGACCAGGTAGCGGCCCTTGCGCGAGAGCCGCGGATCGTCCAGACCGCGAAAATCCCAGCGCGTCGGCTGCGTCGCGTCCAGGATCAGGTTGTTGACGCGAATCCAGCCCTCGGCAAACCACACGAGCGGCCGCGTCCAGAAGTGCCGCCAGGCCGCCACCGGAACGACGAACTTCACTAACGCGATGGTGAAATACGGGATCGAAACCAGGATGGTGTTGAGGCAGATCGCCAGGAACGTAAGGGCGCCGAGAACGGGAGCGGGCAGGAATCGATACATCGTCGTTCGCGCGGGAGGCTGTCGCCATCGGGGCGTGTACGCAAGCCGCCGTGGGCGCAGGCCTCAGGGAAGGTCCGAAACTAGACCGTAGTCAGGATCGTGTGCACGGGGAGGTCCCCGAGAGGACCTCCCCGGCATCCAGTCCGGTAAGGGGGGAGTTACCGGCCCGGAACGTGCAGAAACGAAGAGCCGCTCGCCCTACCGCAACGCGGCACGCGCGAGCCTCCGTTTCGAGGCATGAATTGTCGCAATCGGGAAAAGACTGCCCCCTACGCAGCCATCTCCAATAATCGTTTCGCCAACGTCAAAGCAAGCACTACGGACCGGCGTCCCTTCAGACGTGATTGCGTAGCATGAGCTCTTTCGGATGCGGCTCGAGGTAGCTCTGGCCGCCCAGATATTCGAGGCCGAGCACGTCCACGTAATGCCGTATCAGGGTGATCGGAACGATCAGCGGGACGATGCCGGAGCGATACTGTTCGATGACGGCGGCGATGGCGTTTCGCGCCGGCCGATCCAGGCGGTCGCGGAAGTGCCCGAGGATATGTTGCAGCACGTCGACGTGACGTGCGGGAGTGGCCGGGCGGGTAAGGGCCTTCAGGAACAAACGCTTGTACGTCTCCTCGACCTGCGCACGCGGCAGTGTCCTGGCGGATGCGACCAGGCGGCCGAGTTCCTTGGCTGCAGCGGGTGAATGCGCGGACAAGAGCATCTTCTCGCGCGTGTGGAGCGCGACCAGATCGGCGAGCTTCCAGCGTGCCGCAAAGCCGTCGTAGAGACGGCGGTGCGCGAAGACGCGCTCGATGAAGCTCTCACGCAGCCTCGGATCCTCGAGGCGACCCTCCTCCTCCACCGGCAGCGCGGGCATGGCATCGAGGAGCGCGGCTGCAAAGAGGCCGCGCGAGGCCGGGGCACGCACCCCCGCGGTCGTATACGTTCGCACGCGCTGCATGCCGCAAGAGGGCGAGGCACGCTTGAGGATGTAGCCGGACAGGCCGAGCGCCTCGAGCTCCCTTACCCGCCGCGCGGCGTAGCGCTGCATCGAGCGCGTATGGTCGGTGCCCGTGGCCACGCCGAGCATGCGGATCGCGCCGCGCTCGCGCACCAGACGCACCGGCTCACGCGGCACGCCCATGCCCGCTTCCATTTCGGGACACACCGGCACCAGGCGGAAGTAGCGGCCGAGCACGCCGGTGATGTAACGGTCGTGCTTGTGGCCGGCGTCGTAACGCACGTGCTCGCCGAGCAGACACGTGGAGACACCGACGAGAATCTCGCGCTCGCTCACGCGCGCCTTGCTAGCACGGAGACGATGCCGTGCTAGTAGCAGCGCCGTCTTGAAGGCCCTCCCCACGAGCTTGCGTGCCGCCTACGCCGCACCGGCCTTCGCGCTGGCCGCGGTCGGCATTCCCGTCTACGTCCATCTTCCCAAGTTCTACACCGACGTCGTGGGCGTGCCCGTGGGAACGCTCGGCATGCTGCTGATGGCGGCACGCCTGCTCGACGGCGTGCTCGACCCGCTCATCGGCGCGCTCAGCGATCGCACTCGCTCGCGTCAGGGCCGGCGCCGGCCGTTCATCGCCGCGGCATCGATTCCTCTGGCCGCATCGCTGTACTTCCTGTTCACGCCACCGCTGCCCGCGAACGCGATCGCGCCGTGGTGGTTTGCCGGGTGGCTCTTCGCCGTCTTCTTCCTGTGGGCTGCCGTCATGGTCCCTTACGAAGCGCTCGGCGCCGAGCTTACCTTCGACTACGACCAGCGAACCTCGCTGCTGGCCCTGCGCGACGGGGCGCTGCTGTTCGGGACGCTGGTGGCTGCGGCCTCACCGACGGTGGCCTCCGCGCTGCTCGGCATGCCGCCAGGACCCGAGGCCGAGGCCGCGCGCTTTCGTCTGGTCGCGCTCGTGTACGGTCCACTGATCGTCGCCGCCTGCCTGTGGTGCGCGTGGAGCGTGGGCGAACGCGTACGGCCGAGGAGCCCGGATCGATCGCTGCGTGCGGGCTGGAACGACATGCTCGCCAACCGCCCGTTCCTGATCCTGCTCGCCTCCTACGCCGTTGCCGCCGTCGGCAGCAACCTTCCCGCGACCCTGGTGCTGTTCTACGTCGAGTACGTTCTGCAGTCGGGCTCGGCCGACTACTTCATGCTGCTCTATCTGATCTCGGGGATCGTATGCCTGCCGATGTGGGTCGCAGTGTCGCGGCGATACGACAAGAAGCGAGCGTGGCTGTGCGCGACGGCGGTCAATACCGGTGCTTTCCTGGCCGTCTGGTTTCTCGGTCCCGGCGACGCGCCGCTGTACGCCGTGCTCGTAGTGGTATCGGGCATCGGCTTCGGTGCATCCATCGCCATCCCGTCCTCGATGCAGGCCGACGTCATCGACTACGACGAGCTGCTGTCGGGCAGCCGCCGCGAGGGCAGCTATCTCGGCATCTGGGCGGTGGCACGAAAGCTCGCCGCCGCCGTCGGCGTCGGTGCCGGACTGCACGTGCTCGATCTTGCCGGTTACGTGCCCAACGCCGAGCAGACGCCTCACGTCCAGAGCGTTCTGGTCGCGCTCTACGCGCTGGTGCCGTGCGCGTGCAATGCCGCCGGCTTCGCCATCGCGCTGGCCTATCCGATCGGGCGGCGCGAGCACGCCGCCATCCGCATCGCCGCCGAGCGGCGCGCGCTCGGCCACGACGTCGTCGACCCGCTGCGCGGAATCGTACTGGCCGGAGCCGGCTGACCCTGGGCTGCACATGCCCTTGCCGGGTGCCGAAAGGGGCAATGCCGACGTGCCCGATCCTTGATTTCGGCGGGTTTCCGGCCGATGTCGCGAGAACTGCGATCCGCGGAGACGAAACGATGAGGACCAGAGTCACCAAGATGCTCGGGATCGATTTCCCGATCTTCGCCTTCACGCACTGCCGTGACGTGGTCGCCGCCGTCACCAACGCCGGCGGAATGGGAGTGCTCGGCGCCGTCGCGCACACGCCGGAACAACTCGACATCGACCTCAAGTGGATTCGCGAGCAGACCAAGGGACGTCCTTTCGGCGTCGACCTTCTGATCCCGCGCAAGTACGTCGGCTCCGAGGAAGGCGGCATCACGCCCGGCAGCCTGCGCGAAATGGTGCCCGAAGAGCACAAGCAGTGGCTGGCCGAGCTGCTCGAGCGCTACGGCGTGCCCGAGCTTCCGCCCTCGGCCGACGGCAAGCGCGAGGAACGCGGCATGGCAGGCCTTCGCGTGGATCCGAAGAGCATGGCCCCGCTGATCGACGTCTCCTTCGAGCACAAGGTCGGCCTGATCGCATCCGCTCTCGGGTCGCCGCCTTCGTGGCTGGTCGAGCGTGCGCACGCTGCCGGCGTTCCCGTGGCTGCGCTGGCCGGACGCATCGATCACGCCATCGCTCACAAGGAAGCGGGCGCTGACATCATCATCGCGCAGGGCACCGAAGGCGGAGGCCATACCGGAGAGATCGGCACGATGGTGCTGGTACCGCAGGTGGTCGACGCAGTCGCACCGATTCCCGTCCTGGCCGCCGGCGGCATCGCAACGGGACGTCAGGTCGCCGCCTCGCTGTGCCTGGGCGCCGAGGGCGTCTGGTGCGGCTCGGTATGGCTGACCACCAACGAAGCCGAGACCACTCCGGTCATCCGCGAGAAGTTCCTGGCCGCCAGCTCGGCCGACACGTTGCGATCGCGATCGCTGACCGGGAAGCCGGCGCGCATGCTGCGCTCGCCGTGGACCGATGCCTGGGAAGCGCCCGATGCCCCCGCAACCCTACCCATGCCGCTGCAGAGCGTGCTCAT
>DASPNH010000210.1:0-69487 GCA_035626675.1 Binatia bacterium | reverse complement strand
GAGCTACTGGGAGTTCGCCCTGAAGCTGTCCTACGCGCTCGGCTTCATGACGCCCAAGGCCGGCCTGGTGTGGTCGCCGAACTACTTCGGCTTCGCCGACGACGGCATCTACGCATCCACCGGCATCGCCGTGCCGATCCCGATGGGCGAGGCCGCGGCCAAGTGGGTCGGCCTGACCGTGGACGGCAACTTCGGCTACACCTGGACCGACGACGAGAAGGACACCGGCGGCGACCAGCTCTTCATCGAGAACAACGGCGACACCGCCGAGCAGTACATCGACTGGAACGTGGGCCTGGTGGTCGCGGTCCACAAGAACATCTCGGTCGACCTGCGCTACGTCGACACCAACCTGAACCTGCGTGACGGCGACGCCCGCTTCGTCGGCGGCGCTACCTTCTCCTTCTAACTGCAGTCAACCGAGAAACGGGGACCGGAAATGAAGAGCAGATTCACTTTTATCCTCGCGTTCTCGCTTCTGATCGGAACGGCGCTGGCACCTTCGGGTGCCAGTGCCGCACCCAAGACCAGGTTCAAGATCGCCTGGTCGATCTACGTCGGATGGATGCCGTGGGGGTACCTGTCCGACTCCAAGATCATCGACAAGCATGCCAAGGAGAACGGCATCGAGATCGAGATCGTCCAGATCAACGATTACGTCGAATCCATCAACCAGTATACGGCCGGGCAGTTCGACGGCTGCTCCATGACCAACATGGACGCGCTCACCATCCCGGCCGCCGGCGGAGTCGACTCCACCGGCCTGATCGTCGGCGACTTCTCCAACGGCAACGACGGCGTGGTGCTCAAGAAGAAGAGCAGGCTCGAGGACATCAAGGGGCAGAACGTGCACCTGGTCGAGCTGTCGGTGTCGCACTACCTGCTGGCGCGCGCCCTGGACTCGGTCAAGATGACCGAAAAGGACGTCAAGGTCGTCAACATCTCCGATGCCGACATCGTGGGCATCTTCGCAACCGAGAGCGTCACCGCGGCGGTGACGTGGAATCCGCAGCTGTCCGAGATCGCCAGGACGCCCGAGGCGCACCTGGTGTTCGACTCGAGCAAGATCCCCGGCGAGATCATCGACCTGATGGTCGTCAACACTGCCACGCTCAAGGAGAACCCGGCGCTCGGAAAGGCGCTGGTCGGCGCATGGTACGAAGTGGTCGGGCTGCTCGCGGACAAGGGCGAGAAGGGCAAGGCCGCGCGCGAGGCGATGGCCAAGGCATCGGGCACCGATCTTGCCGGCTTCGAGGCGCAGCTGGCCACCACCAGGATGTTCTACACCGCCAGGGAAGCTGCCGACTTCGCCGCCAGCGCCGCGCTGCCGACGACGATGGATCACGTGCGCAAGTTCTCCTTCGAGCACGGCCTGCTCGGCAGCGGCGCCAAGTCCGCCGACGCCGTCGGCATCGAGTATCCGGGCGGCAAGACCGTCGGCGATGCTGCCAACGTCAAGCTGCGCTTCGACAACACGTTCATGGCGGCGGTCGCGAACTAGGACGCAGCGCGCGGGCAACACGGTCACGGCCAAAACTGGCAGCGCCGAGCCGACGCGCTCGAGGCCGAATTCGGCAAGCAGGCGCGCCAAGGCGGGCGCGCTCGATTGCAAGACCTGACCTCGCTGGTACGAGGAAGAAATGGCGACGTCGGAAACAGCCACGCCGCGCGGCGCGATGGAGCATGCGCGTGCCAAGGCAGAGCGCGAAGCTGCGGCGGTGCGGCACAAGCCGACGATCCCCGCGTGCAACGCCAAGAACGTTCCCGACGGCGTCAGCCTGGAGACGCTGTGCTGGGATGAATGCCTGGGGCCGGGGGGCTACGCATCGCGCGTGCTCGAGCGCGGCACGACGCTGCGCATCGATGATCTCGAAGGCGACGCGTGCGTGTCGCTTCTGGTCTACAACGCCGATCAGCTTCACGAGCGGCTGAACGTCGCCGACACCGTCAAGGTGCAGTGGCAGGCATATCTCGGACCGGGTGCGCTGCTGCTCTCGGACATGGGGCGCGTGCTGATGTCGATTCGCGCCGATACCAGCGCCGGACACGACACGTTCTGCGCCGCCTCCAGCCCCTGGTCGAACGCGGCCCGGTACGGCAGCGGCGACAACCACGGCCCGGCGCCGAGCGCGCGCGAGCGGTTCATCCTGGCGCTGGCCAAGCACGGGCTGTCGCGCCGCGACATCGGTCCCGGCATCAACCTGTTCAAGCCCGTGCGCGTGCAGCAGGACGGATCGCTCGCCTTCGCCCGCTTGCCCGCCCGGCCTTCGCACGTGAACCTCCAGGCCGAGATGCGCGTGCTGGTCGTGCTGGCCAACACGCCTCACGTTTTGGACCCGCGCACGACTTACTGCGTCGGTCCGGTGCGCGTGCTGGCGTGGCGAGGCAGCCCCACTCGCATCGACGATCCGCTGCGCAGCTCGTCGCCCGAGCGGCTGCGTGCGTTCGAGAACACCGAGGACTACTACGCATGAGCGGCGCCGGTCAGCATGCCCAGGCCGAGGACGCCGGCCACATCCGCGGCACCATCGTCCACGACACCATCGTAGCGGCGCGGGCGCCCTGGTCGCATGTGGTCGCCGAAGGCGAGACGCTGCGGATCATCGACCTCGAGGGCAACCAGGCCGTCGACTGCATCCTCTACAACGCCCGCGACACCGACGAGCGCTATAGCGCGCCCGAGACCATCGTCGCGCAGAACAACATCTTCCTGACCACCGGCACACGGCTGATCTCGACCGAGGGGCGCACGCTGATGACCATCACCGCCGACACCTGCGGGCGACACGACACCATCGGCGGCGCGTGCAGCTGCGAGTCCAACACGCTGCGCTACGGTCATCACACCAGGCACCAGCATGCGTGCGTGGAGAATTTCCTGATCGAGAGTGCGCGCCGCGGCATGGGCAAGCGCGACATGACCAGCAACATCAACTGGTTCATGAACGTGCCGGTGGAGTCCGACGGGTCGCTCGGAATCGTCGACGGACTGTCGGCGCCCGGCAAATACGTCGACCTGCGCGCCGACATGGACACGCTGGTGATGGTCTCGAACTGCCCGCAGATCAACAACCCATGCAACGCATTCAACCCCACGCCCGTGCGCATGGTGGTCTACCGCTGAAGAGAAAGGGGTCAGTCGCCTTTTTCGGCTGCTGAAAAAGGCGCCTGACCACTTTTTCCTGTCGCCCATGAAGAACCTTCCGCGCAAAGTTCTGATCGCCAATCGCGGCGAGATCGCTTGCCGCGTCATTCGCACGTGCGATCGGCTCGGCGTGGCCTCGCTGGCGGTCTTCAGCGACGCCGACTCGGGAGCGCGCCACGTTCGCGAGGCGACCGAGGCCGTCCACATCGGCCCGCCGCCGGTGGCCGAGAGCTACCTGCGCGCCGAGCGTATCCTCGAGGTCGCGCGCGAGCGCGGCGCCGACGCCGTCCATCCCGGCTACGGCCTGCTCAGCGAGAACGCCGACTTCGCCGCCGCCTGCGAGCATGCCGGCATCGCCTTCCTCGGCCCCACCTCGCAGCAGATCCGCGACTTCGGCCTCAAGCATCGCGCGCGCGAGCTCGCCGCGGCGGCGGGCGTGCCGATCTGCCCCGGCAGCGACGTGCTCGACGACGTGGACGCCGCGGTCGCGGCCGCACGCGACATCGGCTTTCCGGTCCTGCTCAAGGCCACGGCCGGCGGCGGCGGCATCGGCATGTGGCTGTGCCACGACCAGCACGAGGTCGAGCGCGAGTACGAGCGCGTGGCACGCCTTGCGGCCGCGCACTTCGGCAGCGGACAGACCTTCGTCGAAAAGTTCGTGCCGCGAGCGCGTCACATCGAGGTACAGCTGTTCGGCGACGGCGGCGGCAGCGTGCTCAGCCTCGGCGAGCGCGACTGCTCGCTGCAGCGCCGCCGGCAGAAGGTGTTCGAGGAGTGTCCGGCGCCGCGACTGTCACGCGAGCTGGCGGCGCGCATCCATGGCGCGGCCGTCCAGCTCGGCAAGGCCGTCTCGTACCGGTCCGCCGGCACCGTCGAGTTCCTGGTCGATTCGCGCAGCGAAGACTTTTACTTCCTGGAGGTCAACACGCGACTGCAGGTCGAGCATGGCGTGACCGAGGAGGTCTGCGGCATCGACCTGGTCGAGTGGATGATCCGGCTCGGCGCCGGCGATGCCTCGCCGATGCGAGACTACACCCACCAGCCGCGCGGCCATGCCATCGAAGTGCGGCTGTACGCCGAGGATCCCGGCCGCGCCTTCCAGCCGAGCACCGGCGTCCTCTCGGAGGCCGAACTGCCCGGCGACGTGCGCATCGACGGCTGGGTCGAGCGCGGCACCGAGGTCTCCCCCTTCTACGATCCGCTGCTGGCCAAGGTCATCGCCTGCGGCAGCGACCGCACCGCTGCGTTGAACAGGCTGCGCGACGCGCTCGAACGAACCCGTCTCGGCGGAGTCCGCACCAACCTCGAGTACGCGCGCGCCGTCGCCGCATGGGACGAGCTCGAGCGCGCCGAGCATCACACGGGCTCGCTCGCCGACTTCCGCTTCGAGCCGGAAGCGGTCGAGGTGATCGAAGCTGGCGCCATGACGACGGTGCAGGACTGGCCGGGGCGTCTCGGCTACTGGCACGTGGGCGTGCCGCCGTCGGGCCCGATGGACGATCTGGCGCTGCGCATCGGCAACCGCATTCTGGGCAACGCCGAAGGAGCCGCCGGTCTGGAGGTGACGCTGCGCGGCCCCACCCTGCTCTTCCACCGTGCATCCACCGTCTGCATCACCGGCGCCGCCGTCGACGCGCTGCTGGATGGCCAGCCGTGCGCGATGTGGGAGCCCGTCGAGGTGCCGGCCGGCTTCGTGCTCGAGCTCGGCGCCATCGTCGGCCCTGGCGCGCGCAGCTATCTGCTCGTGCGCGGCGGCCTGGACGTTCCCGAGTACCTCGGCTCACGATCCACCTTCACGCTCGGACGCTTTGGCGGACATTCCGGCCGCGCGCTGGTGGTCGGTGACGTGCTTCCGCTCGGCAACGCCGATGCGGCGCCGGACGAGATGCTCGAGCCGGGCTGGGCGCGTGCCATGCAGCAGCAGTACTCCCAGGCGTGGGAGCTGCGCGTGATCGATGGGCCGCACGCAAGCCCGGAGTTCTTCACCGAGGACGACATCACCGCGTTCTACGCGAACAGCTTCGAGGTCCACTACCAGTCGGCGCGCACCGGCGTGCGGCTGATCGGACCCAAACCGGCGTGGGCGCGCAGCGACGGCGGCGACGCGGGCCTGCATCCCTCGAACATCCACGACACTGCCTACGGCGTCGGCTCGGTCGACTTCACCGGCGACATGCCGGTGATCCTCGGACCGGACGGCCCGAGCCTCGGCGGCTTCGTCTGTCCGGCCGTCGTCATCCACGCCGACCTGTGGAAGCTCGGACAGCTCAGCCCGGGCGACTCCGTCACCTTCCGCGCCGTCTCCATCGACGAGGCGACCTCGCTCGACCAGGCGCAGGACGCCTGGCTGCAAAAGCGCGGCTACGTCGATCGCACACACGGGATCACGCCTGCCGCCGGAGGATCGCATCGCGGCCCGCTGACCAGCGGCGTGGTGTCGCGCCGCGCTGCCACCGCTGCAACGCCCGAGGTCACGTACCGCCGCAGCGGCGATCGCTACGTGCTGGTCGAGTACGGGCCGCTGGTCCTCGACATCGATCTTCGCATCCGCGCGCAGCTTCTCTTCGAAGCGATCCACAAGGCGCGCGACGAAGGATCGATGCCGGGCATCGTCGACGTCACGCCGGGCATCCGCTCGGTCCAGGTCCACTACGATCCGCGCGTGCTGCCGCTGATGCGGCTGCTGGCCATGCTCGAAGCGCTCGAAGACGGCATCGGCTCGGGAGCCGGGCTGCGCCTGGCCACTCGCATCGTGCATCTGCCGCTGTCGTGGAACGACCCGCAGGCGATCAAGACCATCGAGAAGTACATGGCCGTGGTGCGCGACGATGCGCCGTGGTGTCCGAGCAACATCGAGTTCATCCGGCGCATCAACGGCCTGGACTCGCACGACGACGTCTACCGCATCGTCTTCGGCGCCAGCTACCTGGTGCTCGGCCTCGGCGACGTCTACCTGGGCGCGCCCGTGGCCACGCCCGTCGATCCTCGCCATCGCCTTGTCACGACCAAGTACAATCCGGCGCGGACGTGGACGCCGGAGAACGCGGTCGGCATCGGCGGCGCCTACCTCTGCATCTACGGCATGGAAGGGCCGGGCGGCTATCAGCTGGTCGGGCGCACCGTGCCGGTGTGGAACACCTACGAGCGATGGGCTGCCGGCAACGCCGGCGCGCCGTGGCTGCTGCGCTTCTTCGACCAGATCCGATTCTACCCTGTCGAAGCGGGCGAGCTGCTCGAGATGCGCCGCGCCGTGGTGGAGGGACGTCACGAGCTGCGCATCGAGGAAGACGTCTTCGACGTCGACGCCTATCACCGTTTCCTCGGCTCGATCGCCGAGGACGCGGGCACCTTTCGGCGCCAGCAGCAGGCGGCATTCGCCCAAGAGCGCCAGCGCTGGATCGATTCGGGAGAATTCGAGGCGGCCCGAAGCGCCGAAGGCAGCCTGTCCTCGCTGCGCTCGCAGACCGAGGAGTTCGTCGCCTCTGCCGACGCCATCGTCGTCAAGGCGCCGCTGGGCGCGCAGGTCTGGAGCGTGCCGGTCGAGGAAGGCCAGAAGGTCGAGGCCGGCCAGGAACTGGTGGTGCTGTCGGCGATGAAGACCGAAACGCCCGTGCCTGCGCCCGTGACCGGCGTCGTGGAGAAGCTGGCTTGCACGGCCGGACAGATCGTGGTGGCTGGCGCTCCGCTGCTCGCGCTGCGACCACTGCGATGACCAGTGCGGGGCTGCGATGACCGGCCGTACCGGTACCGCGGCGCCACGATCCGTGCGATGACGGCTGCACCGCTGCGATGACCGATCTAACCGACATCGCTGCGCTATCGACCTCGCTCCAGAGCGGACGCATCACGCCGCAGCAGATCGTCGACGACGTTCTGGACGCCATCGAGCTTTCCAGGCGGCCCGAAGCGTGGATCCACGTGCTCGGACGCGACTCGCTGCAAGCGCGCATCTCCGAGCTGGAGGCTCATGGCCCGCAGGGGCTGCCGCTCTATGGCGTCCCGTTCGCCGTCAAGGACAACATCGACGTGGCGGGCCTGCCGACCACCGCCGGCTGTCCGGCCTACAGCTACGTCGCCGACCGCACCGCGCTTGCCGTCGAGCGGCTGCTTGCCGCCGGAGCGATCCTGCTCGGCAAGACGCACATGGATCAGTTCGCGACGGGGCTCGTCGGAACGCGCTCGCCGCACGGGCCGTGTCGCAACGCGCATGCCGCCGAGTACATCGCCGGCGGCTCGAGCAGCGGGTCGGCAGTGGTGGTGGCGCAAGGCCTCGTCAGCTTCGCTCTGGGAACGGACACCGCCGGCTCGGGCCGGGTCCCTGCGGTGCTCAACGGCGTGGTGGGACTCAAGCCCACGCGCGGCGCCGTCAGCACGGCGGGCGTCGTGCCGGCATGCCCGTCGCTGGATTGCGTGTCGGTGTTCGCGCGAACCTGCGGTGAGGCCGAGCGCGTTTTCGCAGTGATGCGCGAGCCCCGGTCCCCGGGCGCAAGAACCGGCGTGCGCGGCGGCGCATCGCGCGGCAACGAGGCGCCCGCGACGTTTCGCTTCGGCATCCCGACGCCGACCGAGCTGGCGCCGCTCGACATCGAAGCGCACTCGCTGTTCGCCGCGGCCGTCCAGGCGTTCGAGCGCTGCGGCGGCGTCGCCGTCGAGATCGAATACGCACCGTTTCGCGAGACCGCAGACCTGCTCTACAGCCGCGGTGCATGGCTGGTCGAGCGTGACCGCGCCTTCGGCAGCTTTCTGCGCGCGCATCCCGACGCCGTCGATCCTGCCGTGGCGGCCATCGTCGCCGATTCCGCCAGCATCACCTCGGCGCAGGTCGAGGCGAGCCTGCAGAAGCTCGAGCAGCAAAAGCGCGCCACCGCGCCGATCCGAAAGAGCGTGGACGTACTGCTGGTGCCCACGGTTCCCCAGCTCTTCCGCATCGCCGAGGTGATGGCGCGCCCGCTGGAAGCGAGCCCGAAGATCGGCGTGTTCAACAACTTCGCCAACCTTCTCGGCATGGCGGCGCTCGCGGTGCCGAGCGGTGCGTGGAGCGTCGGCGTTCCTTTCGGCGTGACCATCTGCGGCGGGCCCGATTCGGAGGCGCTGCTGGTCGCGCTCGGGAGCAGGCTCGAGAAGGAAGTAGCCGCTGCCGTTCCGCGCCTGCGGCCGCCGGCCCGCATTGCGATCGCGGTGGTCGGCGCACATCTGTCCGGCATGCCGCTGCATCACCAGCTCGCCTCGCGCGGAGCTCGACTGGAGGCGCGAACGCGCACGAGCGCCGACTACCGGCTCTTCGCGCTGGCTGGCGTCTCGCCGCCCAAGCCGGGCCTGCGACGGGTGGCAAGCGGCGGCGCCTGCATCGAAGTCGAGGTGTGGTCGCTGTCGCCGCAGGCCTTCGGCAGTTTCGTGGCCGAAGTGCCCCGGCCCCTGGCCATCGGCAAGCTGACGCTCGAGGACGGCTCGCAGGTCAGCGGCTTCGTCTGCGAGACCGAAGCGCTGGCCGGCGCCGAGGACATCACCGCGTACGGCGGCTGGCGCGCCTACGTGGTCCGCTAGGGGTGCCCCGGCAACGAACGTTCGCGCGCTGCGCGACACGGCGCGTGAACCACGGCCGCATCACCAGGGCGGCTGCTCCTGCTGCTCCTGCTGCATCTGCTGCCTGCGCTCGCTGCGTCGCAGCCGCTCGCGCCAGCGCTGCCAGCGCGACACCGTCGGAGCGCGTCCGGCGGTCAGGATGTAGGAGAAGACCTCGTCACCCGCCACGTACTCGGCGCTTTCGGTGGTCTGCTCGGCCGTGACCTCGATGATGCCGAGGCGCACCGTGCCGTCCTTCAGGAAGTCGAGCTGCATGAAGCCCGGATTGAGAGGATTGGAGTGCGCGAACAGCGTGTTGTTGGCGATGCCGACTCCCGACGCGCGCGACTTGGCTCCGAGGCCGCTGACCAGCGCGTAATGCGGGCCGGGATGAGTGCGGAACACCTGCAGGCTGTGATCGTGCCCGGCCGCGTAGACGAGCGCCGGCGCATTCTCGTTCTCGGCGTCGTCGAGGGTCTTGCGAAGCCAGCCACGCAGGTGCTCGTTGCGTTCGTTGGAGAAGTCCTGCGCGCTCGGCGAGAAGTACTGGCGCGCCCACACCATCATCGTTCCGACGAAAGGCATCGGCACCCACTCCATGTAGAACGGCACGTAGTGGCGCAGGAAGCGCATCGGGAACAGGTGGGTCCAGCCTTCGACGAAGCCACCGTGCGGACCCGCGCTCTCGAGCGGATGGTGGGCAGCGACGATGATGCGGCGGCCTTCGCGCGCGGCGATCTTCGACTGCGTGATCAGGCCGTCATGCACCTGGTCCTCGGTGATGTAGAAGCAGCCGGTGGGATTGTTGTCGGGCGTGGGCTTGCCGTCGATGCTCGTCTCCAGGAACCACTGCGTGTCGATCACGATCAGCATTCCGCGCTTGCCCAGCGGAATGGAGACCGGTCCGGGGCAGCCGCCGGCCGGCAGCAGCCAGACGTTGTTGCCCTGCTGGCGCGCCGCCTCGATGAACTTGCCCTGCTCCAGGATGCGGTCCCAGCCTCCCAGCTCGAACTGGTCCCAGTCGTGATTGCCCGGAATGAAGATCGCCGGAACACGCGAGCCACGCACGACGTCGATCTGCGAGTTGAGACAGCGCTCGGCCTCCTTTCGCGAATCGATCAGGTCGGGCAGCAGGACCTTGGAAGCCTCGGTGACCTCGGCCAGAGGATCGGGCAGGTCGATCTTGGGCATGCCGCGCTCGTAGACGTTGTCGCCCAGAAAGACGACGGTGGTGCGGTCCTCCAGCTCGCGCGCCTTCTTGGTCAGAAGCTGCAGGACGGGCTCGCCGTCGCGGTCGGGATCACCGGCGTCGCCGATCAGCAGGAGGCGTGCGTCGATGACATCGACGTCCGGCGCCTTCGCGGAGGGAGCGATGTCGTAACGCCGGTACGGCTCGAACTGCGTGCAAGCCGCCGCCGTCAGAGCGGTCGTAGCGAGAAGCGGGGTCAGCCACCTTGCCCGGGCCACGATTCCTCCCTCGAAACGAGATCTGCACCGCGTGCTCGGGCTCGGCCGGCGGTCGCGACGTTCGTTTCTCCTTAGCACGGAAACGATCTGCATGTCCTTCGCGAAACGCCTCAGCCGAGTTTGGCGCTGCACGGGTTGTCTGACTGGCTGCGGCCGTGGCAACGTGGACGCATCTCCGGGAGGACTTCGCATGATCGAGTCGTGCCGCCGTGGTCTGTTCGTGGTCGCCCTGCTGATGTCCCTGCTGCCGGTTCCCGCCATCGCTGGCGGCCTGTGCCAGTCCTACGACGTCCAGGAGGACTGGAGCGAGACCTCCAACCCCAACGGTCCGTGGTCGTACCGCGAAGGCACCAATGCGCTGCCGCACGTGGAGGCGTGGCAGCGCACGATCGGCGGCTGGAGCGAGTTCCAGCCCGGATGGGCGGAGTCGGAGGATTCCAACAACCGGCTGCCGTTCTTTTTCAAGAGCAATGGCAAGGCCACGTTCGACCGCGATTTCCTCAAGGACGACATCGTCGTGCACACCTGGGACGGCACCAACGGCCAGGGCAACGGCCATGCCGAGCTGGTATGGACGAGCCCGTTCGACGGCGTCGTCACGATCAGCGGCGCGGCCTGGATGGGGCGCGACATCGGGCGCTCCGTCAACTGGCAGCTGCTGCACGATGCGACGCTGCTGTCCCAGGGAGCGATCGCCTCGGGCGACATCTACTCGCGCGGCGCTCCGTTCTCGTTGGAGAACGGCTCGGGCGGAGCCGCCGCGGTCCAGGACATCGCCGTATCGACCGGCGACGAGATCCGGCTGCGGCTGGAAACCAGCAGCCAGGCCGGTGACTTCGTCGGCATCCGCATGCAGGTCGAGTGCGACTCGATCACCTCGACGACCACGACGACCGTGCCGCTCGGTGATTGCGGCGATCCGCTGTTCGTCTTCCGGCCCGATTCCGATGCAGGCACGGCGGCGGCCATCAACGCCTCCGACGCGCTGTATGTCCTGCGCACGGCGGTGGGCACGGTCGAATGCGAGCTGTGCGTGTGCGACGTCAACGACAGCGGCAACGTCACCGCCACCGACTCGCTGATCGTGCTGCGCAACGCCGTCGGCCAAAGCGCCGACCTCGACTGCCCAGCCTGCGAATGACGATAAGGGGACAGTCCCCTTAAGGTTAAGGGGACTGTCCCCTTATCCGTAATGCCTTTACGCGGCGGTTTTCGTTCTGTCGCATGCGGCGGGTATAGGGCCGCGATGGAGCTGACCTTCACCAAGCTGCACGGCTGCGGCAACGATTACCTCTTCGTCGACTGCACCTCGCGCCCCCTGGACGACGCCTCGCGCATCGCGCGCATCGTCTCGGACCGCCGCACCGGCGTCGGCAGCGACGGGCTCATCCTGATCTGTCCCTCGCAGGCCGCCGACTTTCGCATGGAGATGTACAACGCCGACGGCAGCCGCGGCCAGATGTGCGGCAATGGCATTCGCGGCGTCGGCAAGTACGTCTTCGATCACGGCCTGACCGCGCGCGACGATCTTCGCATCGAGACCGATTCGGGCATCAAGCACCTGGCGCTCGAGCACGGCGGCGGCCGCGTCTCGCGCGTCCGCGTCGAGATGGGCCAGGCGATCCTGGAGGGCCGCCAGATTCCGGTCGACGCCCACGGACCCGTCATCGACCGCGAGCTCGAAGTCGCCGATCGCAGCTGGCGCGTCACCTGCGTGTCGATGGGCAACCCGCACTGCGTCACCTTCGACTTCGACGAGGATCTGGGCGTGCTCGACCTGGAGCGCATCGGCCCGCCGTTCGAGCATCACCGCTTCTTCCCGGCGCGCGTCAACACCGAGTTCGTGCGCGTCAACTCGCCGACCGACCTGACGATGCGAGTGTGGGAGCGCGGCTCGGGCGAGACTGCGGCATGCGGCACCGGTGCATGCGCCGTGGTGGTGGCCGCCGTGCTGACCGGACGAAGCCAGCGAAGGGCGACGGTGCATCTGAACGGCGGCGACCTGGAGATCGAGTATCGCGAGGACGGGTCGGTGGTGATGACCGGGCCGTCGGTCGAGGTCTTCACGGGGACGATCGCGGTGCCGTGACGCCGCGGCGGCGCGCACCGCCGGTGATCCTGCTCCGCAGCGCCGCGCCGGCGCGCGCGTCGGCGATCCTGCTCCATAGCGCTGCGGCGGCGCGCACGCCTGTGATCCTGCCGCAGCGCCCCGCCGGCGCGAGCCTGCGAGCAATCGTCCCTGTCCCCTTCATTCGGGTTGCGCTGGGCGGGATCTCCCGACAGACAGAACCATCGGCCGGTTCGCGGCGCGCCCCATCGGCGCAAGCACACGCTCCCGCCTGCAGAGGACATCATGTTTCGAGGAACCTTTACCGCCCTGGTGACGCCGTTTCGCGACGGCGCCATCGACGAAGAAGCGCTGCACCGTCTCATCAACGAGCAGATCGAGGCAGGCATCGAGGGCATCGTGCCGTGCGGCAGCACGGGCGAATCGGCCACCCTCAGCCACGACGAGCACGAGCAGGTCATCAAGCTCTCGATCAAGCAGGCGCGCGGCCGCATCAAGGTCATGGCCGGCACCGGCTCCAACAACACGCGCGAGGCGTGCAACCTGACGCGCGCGGCAGCCGACGCCGGCGCCGACGCCTCGCTGCTGATCAGCCCGTACTACAACAAGCCGACGCAGCACGGACATGTCGAGCACTACAAGGCGATCGCGGCCGCCAGCGACCTGCCCCTGATCGTCTACAACATCCCGGGCCGCACCGGCATCAACATGACGCCCGAGACCATCGCGCGTCTGGCCGAGGTGCCCACCATCGTCGGCGTCAAGGAGTCCTCGGGATCGGTGGACCAGTGGCTGCGAATCCTGCAGCTTTGCGGCCCCGAGTTCTGCATGCTCTCCGGCGACGACGCCGTCACCGTTCCGATGATGGCCATCGGCGGCCAGGGCGTCATCAGCGTCATGGCCAACGTGGTGCCTGCACGCGTCAAGGCCATGGTCGATGCCGCTCTGGCGGGCGATTTCCACCGCGCCAGCAAGGCGACGTATGAACTGCTGCCGCTGTTCCAGCAGATCGGCGTCGAAGTGAACCCGATCCCGGTCAAGGCGATGCTCGCGATGGTGGGCAAGATCCGCAACGAGCTTCGCCTGCCGCTGACTCCGCTGTCGGCCGAGCCCGAGCGCAAGCTGCGCGAGGTCCTGCGCAGCCAGAAGCTGCTCGCGGACTGAGCCGGTGTCGCGCGTTCCGCTGATCGTACTGGGCGCCGCAGGCCGCATGGGCCGGCGCATCGTGGCGCTCTCGCACGAGGGAGAGGCAACCGTGGTGGCCGCAGCGGTCGAGCTAGCCGGCTCGGACCTGATCGGCCGCGACGCCGGCGACCTTGCCGGCATCGGCACCATCGGCGTTGCCGTGACCGGGCACTTCGGCGCTGCCACCAAGAGCGCGGGCGCCGGTGCGGTGGCCGTCGATTTCACGGCGCCGGAAGCGGCCATCGAGCATGCGCGCACGGCGGCCGAGACCGGAACGCCCATCGTCATCGGGACCACCGGACTGACGGCCGAGCAGAAGTCGGAGATCGCGGCTCTGGCCGCAACGATTCCCGTTCTGCAGGCAGCCAACATGAGCGTGGGCGTCAACGTGCTGCTCGGGCTGGTCCGGCAGGCAGCGGCCAAGCTGGGGCCGGACTTCGACATCGAGATCGTCGAGCTGCATCACAACAAGAAGAAGGACGCGCCCTCGGGCACCGCGCTGGCGCTGGCCGAGGCCGCCGCCGCAGCCGCAGGCCTGAATGCGAGCACGGCCATGACGCTGGCACGGCAGGGAATGGCAGGGGCGCGCAAGGCCGGCGAGATCGGCGTCGTCGCATTGCGGGGCGGCGACAACGTCGGCGAGCACACGGTGATGATGGTGGGCACCGGCGAGCGCATCGAGCTGACGCACCGGGCCGCCTCGCGCGACTGCCTGGCCGCCGGCGCGGTCCGGGCCGGCGCATGGCTGGCGGGCAAGCCCGCCGGCCTCTACTCGATGGAGGACATGCTGGGCCTCTAATCCTTCCCGCACATTCGGCCCATTGCTTGCCCCCCGGCAAAGCGGCTATACCGCGCGCAATTGGAGTCGCGGTGAGCCACATGGCGTACATCGCAATCGGCACCAACCTCGGAGACCGGTTGCGCAACTACAAGACGGCGCTGGAGAAGCTCTCCAGCCTGCCGACCACGCGCATCACCCGGCGTTCCTCGCTGTACGAGAGCGAGCCGCACGGCAAGGCCCGCAACTGGTTCCTGAACGGCGTCGTCGAGGTTTCCACCGAGATGGAAGCGCCGAACCTGCTGAAGGAGCTGCAGAAGATCGAGCTGGCGCTCGGTCGCAAGCGTGACCCGGCCAAGACCTCGGTGTCGAGGGAGATGGACCTGGACATCCTGCTCTTCGACCACGAGGTCATCCAGAGCAAGAACCTGAAGGTGCCGCATCCGCAGGTTCCCAACCGGAAGTTCGTCCTGCTTCCCCTTGCCGAGCTGGCGCCCGCGTTCCACCACCCCGTGCTGGGGTCGACCGTCTCCTCACTGCTTGCGAATACGCCGGACAAGAAGAAGGTGATGCTGTTCCGGTCGTGACGCGCGCGTTCGTTTTTCCGGACAGCGGCGGCGATCGAAGGCCGCGAGGTTCCCATGAAGATCTTCATCGATAGTGCAGACATTGCAGAGATTCGCGAAGGCGTGGCATTGGGCGTGGTCGACGGCGTCACCACCAACCCGTCGCTGGTGGCCAAGACCGGCCGCAAATTCGACGAGGTGCTCGCCGACATTTGCGAGATCGTCGACGGGCCCATCAGCGCCGAGGTCACCGCCGAGGATTTCAAGGGCATGGTCGAGCAGGGCAGGCGCCTGGCCGCGCTGCATCCGAACATCGTGGTGAAAGCGCCCATCACCTACGACGGCCTCAAGGCCACGCGCGCGCTCAGCGACGACGGCATTCGCGTCAACGTCACGCTGATCTTCCAGCCTTCGCAGGCGCTGCTGGCCGCCAAGGCGGGCGCCGCCTACGTCAGCCCGTTCGTCGGACGGCTCGACGACATCTCCGAGGACGGCATGGGCCTGATCTCGAACCTCGTCGAGATCTTCTCGAACTACGACTACGACACCGAGATCCTGGTGGCGAGCGTGCGCAGCCCCACCCATTTCGTCGACGCCGCCCGCATGGGCGCCGACGTCGCCACCTGCCCCTTCAGCGTCATCAAGACCCTGCTCTCCCACCCGCTGACCGACCTGGGCCTCAAGAAGTTCCTCGACGACTGGAAAAAAGTTCCGCAGTAGCCACGGCCCGGAACGGGGTCAGGTACTGAAAACGCGGTTTTGGGGTCAGGTGCTGAAAGTCCGGTTCGCCGGGGCAGCCAATAAAGGGGACAGGTGCAATGCTTGGCGGCCAGTAATTGCACCTGCCCCCTTCATTCGTTTTGGAGGGCGGCCGTGGTGCGGCCGGCGGCGTCCGAGATCCGCCGTGCGAGCGCGTCGACCCTGGCCTTGTCCGGCTCGGCGACCTCGTTCACGCGCAGGCGGTCGAGAAGGTCGACGAGCTCGCGGTAGGACGCCGCCGTCTCGCGCAGCGCGACCAGCGACTCCGGCGGCGGATCATCGTCGCTGATGCGGACGAAGTCTTCGGCCCGCTCCAGCGGATACCGAAGCGTTTCGATGTCGGAGTTGGAGAGGCGATGCCCGGCCGCCACCGCATCCCGCGCATCGATGGCCAGGCGCTCGAGCAGCTCGGCGTGGGTCCGGGCGATCTCGCCGTACCTCAGCCAGTAGCAGCCGCCGACCGTTGCCAGCATCAGCACGGCGGCCACTGCGACCGTCCGCATCCTCAGACCGAGCATCGCGAGCTTCTATGCCGGCCCTGGCGTCCGGGAAACCCGTGCCTGTGTCGGGGGCCTGACCTCCCCTATCGTCGTCTTGACTAGCAGTGCTCTAGGCCTACGATGCTTTGGTTACGGAGTCCGCGAAGACCCTGGTCTCTTGAAAGAGCTTCCCAAAGTCTACTTCGAGCGCCTGCTGGAGACCTCGCCCGACATCGTCGTGGCGGTCGACAAGAACGGCACCATCATCTTCTACAACGACGGTGCCGAGGAGACTCTGGGCTATCAGGCCGACGAAGTCCTGGGCACTCCGGTCGCCCGGCTCTATCCCACCACCAACGAGGCCCGCCGCGTCATGTCTTCCATGCGGGCCGGCAAAGGTCACGTCTCGACCTTCGAAACCGAGTTCGTCTCCAAGGACGGCCGCGCGGTGCCGGTGGCCATCTCCGGCTCCATCATCCACGACGAAAAGGGCCGCGAGCAGGGCAGCATCGGGTTTGCCAAGGACATCGCCAGGCTGCGCAAGCACGACCAGCTCGCCACCCTTGGCCAGCTCGCGGTCAGCCTCGCGCACGAGATCAACAATCCGCTCGAAGTGCTCGTCAATCAGGTCGAGCTGCTGGAGCGTTACCTCAAGCAGAAGGCCAGCGAGGAAGACTACACGCGCGAGCACGATCGCATCGCGGCGATCAAGCGCGAGCTGCGCCGCATCCAGACCATCGTCGAGCGCGTCGGCGAGATGGCGGCCGAGGGCAACTACGCAACCAGCGAGTACATGCCCGGTCGTCTCATGACCGACCTCGGCCTCGAGAACGAGGCGAGCGTGCCCGTGCCTCCTCCGCCGCCGGCCCCGCCCGACTGTCATCTTCGCGGCAAGAGCGTACTGGTCGTCGACGACAACGAGGAAGTGCGAACGTCGATGGCCGACATCCTCGGCGGAGAGGGATGTCAGGTCTTCACGACGGGCTCGGGCGTGGAGGCGCTGAAGGTCCTCGACGAGAAGCCGGTGGACCTGGTCATCAGCGACGTGCAGATGCCCGACATGGACGGCTACGAGCTGTTCCGCCAGATTCGCGCCGACCATTCCGAGCTGCCGGTGGTGCTGATGACGGCGTACTATTACGACAAGGACCACGTCATCAAGAGGTCGAAGGCCGAAGGCTTGCGCGACGTGATCTTCAAGAAGCCGATCGATCCGAGCAGGCTGCGGGAGCTGGTCGAGGCGCGCGCCGGCGTTTAGGTGACGGCTGCGCGCAGCTTCTTCAACTGGCAGTCGTTTGCCCGGTAGTCGGCTAGCCGGTTGCGCGCAGCGGTGCAGCCGCAAGGCGCGCGACGAGGAAGGAGCGCAAGCGGGCTGGAGGCCCGCTGAAGCGAGGGACGAGGAGCGCAACGCGGCGGATGCGCCGCTCCGCGCGACCGCCGTCTGTACTTGAATCGCAAACCTCCGTAAGAATTCCTCGTGAGTATTCGGATCAATCGCGTCTATACCCGCACGGGCGATGACGGCACGACGGGGCTGGTCGGCGGCAAGCGCGTGCCGAAAGACGATCCTCGCATCGCTTCGTATGGCGAGGTCGACGAGCTCAACAGCGTGCTCGGTGTCGTTCGCGCGCTGCTGGCGGAGGCGCCGTACCAGGGCAGCGCTGCCGCCGAGCGCATCGATGGCGTGCTCGGGTTCGTGCAGCAGGAGCTGTTCGACCTCGGCAGCGAGCTGGCCACGCCGCCCGAGTCCGAGTACGACGGCATGATTCGCATGGGCGTGGCCAACATCGCGCGGCTCGAGTCGTGGATGGACGAGCTTGCCCCCGATCTTCCCGAGCTCAAGTCGTTCGTGCTGCCCGGCGGCGGAAGCGCCGGCGCGATGCTGCACGTGGCGCGCACCGTTTGCCGGCGCGCCGAACGCCTGGCCACTTCGTTGATGCGCGAGGGTGCCTGCTCGCCCGACGCCGCCCGGTACCTGAACCGGCTGAGTGATCTGCTCTTCGTGCAGTCGCGCTGGATCGCGCACGCCACGGGGCACGGCGAGGTGCTCTGGCAGCATGGCCTCGAACCGCCGCCGCCGGGGCGCAGGCAGAGGAAAGAGCCGAAGTAGGACCGGGGCGGCTCGAATTTCAGGCTGCGGCACCCTCGAAATTCACGACCTGACCCCAAAACCGCGTTTTCAGTACCTGACCCCGGGAGAGAGTCATGTCGCTATCCATCAAGCAGATCGAGATCGGGCCGATGGCCAACTACGTCTATGTCATCGCGGACATGGAGGAGCGCAAGGCGATGCTGGTGGATCCGGCCTGGGACATCCAGGCGCTGCTGGACGAGCTCGACAAGGACGGGCTGGAGCTGACCGGGGCCCTGATCACGCACTACCATCCCGACCACATCGGCGGCGACTTCATGGGCCATCACATCGAAGGGATCGGCGAGCTGCTCGGCGCCCGCGGCTGCAAGGTGTACATGCACAAGGAGGAGGCGCCGTACGTCACGCGCCAGCTCGGCATGACCCATGCCGACTTCGTCGCCTGCGACGGCGAGACCACCGTCCAGATCGGCAAGATCCCCCTTCGCCTGCTGCATACGCCCGGTCACACGCCCGGATCGCAATGTTTTTTGGTGGACGGGAACCTGGTCTCGGGCGACACGCTTTTCATCGGCTCTTGCGGCCGCGTCGACCTGCCCGGCTCGGATCCGACTCAGCTCTATTACAGCCTCAACGACAAGCTGAAGAAGCTTCCCGAAGACACCGTCCTGCTGCCCGGCCACAACTACGCGCCGGAGCGGACATCCACGATCGGAAAGGAGAAACGCTCCAATCCGTTCATGCGGTTCGAGCGCGTCGAGGACTATCTGCGAACGATGGGCTTCTGACGGCTGCGGCGTTGGCCGCACCGCGTCGTAGCCAAACCTCGCCGGTCATTGCTGGCCGGCGCGGCGGTCCTTGCACGACCGCTGCAAGTTGGTCGAAGCGAAAACTGCCCCCAAGACGAGCGGACTCGCACGACTTTTTGACTCCCGACGGCATGTCAGGAGCGCACTCCACTCTTGACTGAACTCGCGCAACATCAGATACGAGAGCGGCTCGTTACGGGGATGCATTCGCGTCGCCGGAACCAGACAAAAAAGGAACCACTTCCCGAGTCCCACAGGAGGAGAGAATTCGAATGAAGTCGACTGCACGCTTGCTCGTCAGTGCGGCGACGGTAGCGACGGTTTGCGTCTTTGCGGCAGGCACAGCCTCCGCGCAGAGCGCGAAGTGTCACGCGACCATCGCCAAGAATATCGGAAAGTATCAAGCCACTCTCATGAAGGCAGTAACCGGCTGCCACAAGTCCCGCAGCGGCGCCAAGATCGTCGCCTCCACCAACTGCAACGACGTCGATACCGCCGACCTGAAGATGGGTCTGCCTGGCGCCCGCGACAAGGTCGAAGCGGCGATCCTGAAGGCCTGTGTCATCGACGGCACTCCGTTCGCCGACGTGCTGGCAATGTACCCGCGCTGCCCCGTGCCCGTAAAGACCGTCGATGATGGCGGTGCGACCACCGGCATCGACACCTTCGTCGAGCTTTCGGATTGCCTCATCGCGCTGTCCGACGAGTACGTGAATCGTCTCGCGGTCAGCATCCTCGGCAATCCTGCCTCGGGCAATCTGCCTCTGACCAAGGAGCAGGCCTCCTGCCAGGGCGGCATTGGCAAGACGGCCGCCAAGGCCATCGCCACTGCCGGCAAGGAGCGCGCGAAGTGCCAGGCCACCATCGAGAAGGGAACCGGCAACGCCGAGGACTTCGACAGCTGCGCCACCGGTGACGCCAGTGGCAAGATCAATCCGACGCTGGCCGCCGTGACCACGGCCATCAATGACGCGTGTGCAGCGGTTCCCGCCGCCGACCTCCTCGAGCTCGACCTGTGCGGCCAGAGCGCCAGCCAGCTCGTAGAGTGCGTCACCAATCGCGCCGTCACGCCTCTGGCCAACGGCCTCGCCGCCATTGCCCAGGAGCTGCCCGGCACCTGTCCGGCCTCCGCCAACGTGATCATCAACGCCGGCTTCGGCAGCAAGCAGACCGACACCGTCCTCGACTCCGGCTACACCGGTCTCGCGCACGGCGTCGACGTCATCGACCAGTACCTGGGCGCCGTGAACCTGAACAACTGCGACGACGACTGCGACGACTGCGACGTGACGCTGGATCCGACTCCGGTCGATTCCTCCTACACCGGCACCTACAGCACCTGCCGCTGCAGCAGCGACGTGACGCGCACCTGCGACACGATCAACGGCAACGACAACGATGCGGCTCCCAACGGCTGCGCCGGTCTGGCCACCCAGGACTGCCAGTGCTACTTCGGACCTCCGCTGCCGCTGTCTTCGGCGAGCACTCCGGTCTGCGTCAGCAACCGCTTCTCGGGGCAGTTCACCGGCAACACGATCGGCCTGGGCGAGTACGACGTGACGACCTCCACCAAGGCCGTCGTCCACCTCGGCATCAGCGTTTCCAAGCCGTGCCCGACCTGCGTCGGCGACGGAACCCTGAACGATGGCAACCGCAACGGCACGTGCAGCGGCGGCGTGCGCAACGGCCAGGCTTGCGACGGCAACGCCACCAGCGCGGACTTCGGCACGACCAGCTTCGACTGTCAGCCGAGCGCGATGGTCAACGTCTCGGGCACCGGCCTGACGCTGGCGCTGAAGTTCAGCAGCGGCACGCAGTCGATCACCGCCGGCCTGGCGGCCGGCAACTGCAGCGTCCCGCCCTGCCACTGCATGCAGTGCACCGGTGACACGACCATCGGTTGCGACTCCGATGCCGACTGCATCGCGGCCGGCGCGGGCCTGTGCACGGGCGGCACCAACTCGCAGCAGAACGCGTGCACCGACGGCGTGGCCGGCTGCGTCGACAACGGTGGCAACAACGGCTTCTGCGACGAGGACACGCCCATCGTCTCGCACTGCAGCAACTACGTGCGTGCCGACAACCGCGGCGCTCCCAAGGGCATCATCACCTGCAACAACCAGGGCGACTGCGATGCTCTGGACGCCGACTGCCCCGGTGGCGACTGCGGCACCTGCCAGCCCGACGAAGTCCGTGCTTGCTTCCTGCCGACCATCACCACCACGGGCATCCCGGGCATCTTCGAGAGCACGGGCGTGTCGACGTTCTGCACCGCGCAGACCTCGAACCCTGGCGTGAACAGCGCCGGCGGCCTGCCCGGCCCCGGCCGCGTCAAGTTGAACTTCAACTTCGACCTGTTCTGCGCCAACGGCACCCGGTACAACCTGCCGGGCGGCTCGAACTGCCCGTAGTCAACCTCGTCAGCTGACTCTCCGACGGAGAGGCAGCGAGCGATCGAACAGGGCCCCCGCGTCGCAAGACGCGGGGGCTTTTTCGTTTGCCACTTTCGGAGCGCCAGTTCTTCGTTCACGGCGTCCGTGAACGGATGCTGCCCGTTACCGCACGGGAGCGGGGTCAGGTAGTGAATCGTGAAGTCCGGGCGATTCACGATTCCGTACCTGACCCCTTCGTTTTGTTGTCTTCGGCCAAGCCCCACGTTACCTTCCCGCCGCTTTTCAACCCCACAGGAGCCGACGATGACGATCAAGACCGATGCCTGGGTGCTCTACGCAGGCGAGAAGGGAGCACCGCCGCAGCGGACCGAGTTGGTCCGCGAGACGTTCGAGTTCGAGGAGCCGGGGCCGAACGAGGTTCTGGTCTCGCCGCTGTTCGGATGCATGGAAGGCAACATGGGGCATGCCGTCGAGCGCAAGCCCATCGACATCTGCCTGGCGCGCAACGAGCCTAAGCTGGTCATCGGCAACGCCGGCGTGTGCAGAGTCGAGAAGGTGGGCTCGGCGGTCACCACTGCTCGCGAAGGCGACAACGCGATCCTGTTCTGCAACGGCTCGCCCGACAAGTTCGGCTATCCCGAGCGCATCTTCGGCTACGACGATCCTGGCAGCATCGGGTTCCTGGCCAAGCAGACCAAGCTCAAGGCCCATCAGGTCATTCCGATTCCCGCCAAGACCCAGTATCCGCTCGAGCAGTGGGCAGCGTTCTCGCTTCGCTACGTCACCGCGTGGTCCAACTTCGAGCTGGCATGGGGCACGCTGCGCCTGCTGCTGAACGAGGAAGAGCTGCCGCATCCGGAAGTCTGGGGATGGGGCGGCGGCGTCACGCTCGGCGAGCTCGCCCTTGCCAAGCATCACGGCGCCAACGTCGCGCAGATAGCGTCGACCGACGAGCGCCTGCTGACCATCGAGAGCCTCGGCATCCGCGCCGTCGATCGCCGCGAGTTCCGCGACCTGTACTTCGACAAGAAGCGCTTCCGCACCGACGAGGAGTACACCAGGAAGTATCTGGCCGCCGAGAACATCTTCATGAAGAAGGTCGAAGAGATGACGGGCGGCAACCTCGTCAACATCTTCATCGACTACGTCGGCGTCCCGGTCTTCCGTGCCACGCTCAAGGCGCTGGCGCGCCAGGGCGTCATCGCCACTGCCGGCTGGAAAGAAGGCATGATGATCGAGCTGGTGCGCGCCAGCGAGTGCATCGCGCGCCACCAGCACGTCAACACGCACTACGCCCGCTACCAGCAGGGCGTAGAGTCGGTGGCCTTCGCCGAGAAGAACGGCTGGCTGCCGCCGCTCGACACGCGAGTCTACGACTACGACGAGATCCCCCAGCTCTTCGCCGACTACAAGGCGGACAAGGTAGGCTGGTTCCCCGTCTTCCGCGTCAACGGCTGACCGCCAGGAATGGGGTCAGGTACTGAAAACGCGGTTTTGGGGTCAGGTACTGAAAAGACGGTTCTAGAGTCAGGTACGGGACACGCGATCTGCCCGTGACCGACCCGAAGGAAGAAACGATGAGCATCGGCAAGGTTGCAGTACTCGGCGGCGGACAGATGGGCTCGGGCATTGCGCAGGTGGCAGCGGCAGCCGGTCTGGACGTGGTGATGATCAAGGCCACGCCCGGCCCCAGCGACACGGCGCGCGCCGGCATCGAGAAGCAGCTGGCCGCCCAGGTCGAGCGCGGCAAGCTCGAGCAGTCGGCGATGGACGGTACGATGTCGCGCCTGTCCTTCACCGACCAGATCTCGGAAGCGGCCGACGCCGACGTCTTCATCGAGTCGATCGTCGAGGACCTCGCCACCAAGCGCGACAAGTTCGCCGAGGCCGACCGCATCTGTAAGCCGACGTGCATCCTGGCCAGCAACACCTCGACGCTGTCGATCACCAGGATGCAGGATGCGACCAGGCGCACCGGCCGCTTCATCGGCCTGCACTTCTTCAATCCCGCAACCGTCATGAAGCTGGTCGAGGTCATTCCGACGGCGACCACCGATGCCGCCGTCACCGCCGACGCCCTCGCCTTCGTAGAGAAGCTCGGCAAGACGCCGGTGCTGGTCAAGGACGAGACAGGCTTCATCGTGAACCGCCTGCTGACCCCGTACATGGTCGACGCGATCCGCTGCGTGGAGTCGGGCCTTGCCGACATCGCCGGCATCGACACCGCCATGCAGCTCGGCGCCAACCATCCGATGGGCCCTTTGGCGCTGGCCGACTACATCGGTCTCGACATCGTCCTGGCCATGTCGCAGAACCTGTACGCGACCTTCCAGCAGGACTACATGAAGCCGACGCCGCTGCTCGAGAAGCTGGTGGCCGAGGGGACGCTGGGCCGCAAGACGAAGCTCGGCTTCTACGACTACTCGGCCAAGCCGCCGGTGGCCAACAAGGCGATCGGCAAGCGCTAGGCGTCCGCGCTCGCGCAGGCGCTATTCGATCGATCGCGTCAGCGCTTCCAGCGTCCGTCCCGCCGCTCGCATCGTCTCGGCAGTGATGTCGGCGTTTTCGAGCGCGTCGATCCAGACGGGCGGGATGTCGTCCGCCCCGTGAAACGCTCCCGCCAGCGCTCCCGTCATCGCCACGATGGAGCTGGCATTGCCGCCAAGGGCCACCGCCGCGCGCACGGCGTCGGAAAAGCTGGCGGGGTGACTGGCAAAGCACACCATCGAGGTCACCACCGAGCCCAGCGCGGTCTGATTGTTGCCTAGACGCGCCACCACGATGCCGCCGTCCCACGGCCGCTGCACGATGGCCTGCGCGGTCTCGATGTGGGTGCGGTACTCGCGCGTATGGACTTCGGCGGCAACGGCGTCGAGGAAATCCAGCGGATCCAGTGCGCTGCCACGCGCCGACAACGCGGCGGCCACGCCGAGGGCGAACAGCACGGCGCCTTCGACGGCGAACGCATGCGTGTGCGTGACGCCGGCTGCCTCCTCGGCCACCCAGCGCAGCTGGTCGACGTCGTGGCCGAACATCAGGCCGATCGGCGCGCTGCGCACCGCCGCCGCGTTGCCGTAGCTGCCGCGCCCATGCCCGCTGCCTGCGTCGCGCCAGTCGTAACCTGCGCGCAGCCGCGCAATGGCGAGCGAGGTTCCCTGCCCGTAGATGCGCGCTTCGTGGTGGCGCGCCACAACCCGGCGCGCGAACGCATCGCCATCGAACTTGGGGTCCTCGGCAAGTGCCTCGGCCAGCGCCAGCGTCATCTCGGTGGCCGAACCGTATGGGCCCGGACGCAGCGCACGCATCTCGTCCTCGTCGCGATGGCGGTGACGGATCATCGCGGCCGAAGCGTTCTCGACGCGCGAGCCGAGGCTGTCGCCGACCATGACGCCAAGAAGGCATCCTTCGAAGTGGGAAGCACGATCGGTCACGGGGCGCGCATTATGTCGGAACAGGCGGCGAGGTACATTGCGGCGGCAACGTTGCCTCCCATCCTCGATTCCCGTAATCCCACCGCGTGCCCAAGCTCCTGATCACCGGCATTGCGGGCGCACAGGGCCGTCTGCTCGCCAAGAGCGTGCGTTCCAAATGGCAGGTGATCGGCGTGGACCGCGAGCCGTGGCCGAGCGCTCCCGATGGGGTCGTCGTCCACCAGTTCGACTTTCTCAAGCGCCGTTTCGAGGACATCTTCCGCACCGAGCGTCCCGATGCGGTCGTGCACGGCGCATTCATCCGCCACTTCCGCTCCGACCCTGCCACTCGCCACGAGATCAACGTGGCCGGCACCAAGCGCGTGCTCGAGCACTGCGCCGAATACGGCGTCAAGCAGGTCATCGTCCTGTCCAGCTCCTACGTCTACGGCGCGATGGCGACCAATCCGCGCTACATGGACGAGGACCATCCGCTCAACGCCTCGCGCAACTTTCCCGAGATCCGCGACCTGTGCGAGGTCGAGGGCCTGGTCGGGGCGTTCCTGTGGCGCTATCCGGAGATCGCGACCTGCGTGCTGAGGCCTGCGAACACCCTGGGCGCAGGGGTGCACAGCGCCATCGGCACCTACCTGAAGCTTCCCGCCGTGCCGACGATCATGGGCTTCAACCCGATGATGCAGTTCATCCACGCCGAGGACGTCGCCGAGGCCACCGAGCTGGTCCTGAACAAGAAGATCCGCGGCGTCTTCAACGTGGCCGGGCCGGGCGCGGTGCCGATCAAGCGGGCGATCCACGAGATGGGTCGCACGCGCGTCTCGATTCCCGATCCCTTCGCGCATCTTCTGATCGGCACGTTGTTCAACCTGAGCATCTACCAGTTTCCGCCGGGCGCGATCGACTACATCAAGTATCCATGCACCATCAGCGACGACCGTTTCCGCGCCGCCACGGGCTTCCGGCCTCGGCACTCGCTGGCGGAGATCTTCGCGAGCGTAGCGTCATGAGGGCATCTCCCGCGAGCAACCGGCGATGAACGATCCCATCGAGATGATTGGTACCCTGGTCGACCGGCTCGGCCAGGCGGCCGGCGGCCTGACCACTCCTCTTGCCGAACTGGTGGCCGAGATCGACCAGAAGGTCGACCGCATCCCTACCGAGCTCAACGAGTACGGATACGACCGCTGGGGCTACAGCCCCAAGGCACTGAAGCGATTCATCCTGCCGGCGGCGATCATGTACCGGTACTACTTCCGTTGCCGCACCAGCGGGCTCGACAATCTTCCTGAAGGGCGCGTGCTGCTGATCGGCAACCATGCCGGGCAGATCGCCTTCGACGGCCTGATGGTTTCGGCGGCGTGCGTGCTCGAGGCCAATCCGCCGCGGCTGGCGCGCGGCATGGGCGAATACTGGCTCGGCACCCTGCCCTACCTCAGCATTCTGCTCGACCGCACCGGCAGCGCCGTCGGCACGCGAGAGACCGCCGTAGACATGCTGCATCATGGTGAGTGCGTCCTGGCCTTTCCCGAAGGCGTACGCGGCATGAACAAGCTCTACGCCGACGCTTACAGGCTGATGGAGTTCGGCCTCGGCTTCATGCGGCTGGCGCTAGAGACCAAGACGCCGATCGTGCCCGTCTCCATCGTCGGCTCCGAGGAGCAGAACCCCGGCATCGCCAACATCGCGCCGCTGGCACGCATGCTCGGGATGCCGTCGTTCCCGATCACCTTCACGTTTCCATGGCTGGGACCGCTCGGGATGTGGCCGCTGCCGGTGCGCTATCACATCGAGTTCGGCGAGCCGCTGACGTTCGAGGGACATCACGAGGACGAGGACGACGTCATCGAAGAAAAGGTCGACCAGGTGAAGGCTGCCCTTCAGGCACAGCTCGAGCGCGGCCGCCAGGCGCGTCGCAGCGTGTTCTTTTGAACGTGGGGCCACGGCGTTGAACCCGATGGGCACGATACTCGCGGCGATCGCTCTGCTCGCGCCCGGGTTGCTCCTCGCTCCCCCGGCGTGCGCGCACCTCGGCAACATCAGCTATACCGACATCGACGTCTCCGATCGCGGCGCAGTGCTGCGGCTGAAATACGCCGCGCACCTGACGCCGGGCTTTCCCACCGAAGGCGGCGGCAAGCTGGCGCGCGGCCAGGTCCTGGCGCTGCAGGACCAGGTGGAATCCTGGATGCAGGACACCGTCGAGATGCGCGTGGCCGAAGGAAAGTGCGAACCATCGGTCGACAACCTGATCGGTCCCGACCTGAACGACGACCTCCAGGCCATCATCGTGTGGAAGTGTCCCGCCGAGAGGATCCCTTCCATGCGCATCACCTTCCGGGCCTTCAATGGCGTGCTCGACGACTGGCAGAACATCGCTTCGGTGCGCTTCGGCGGCCAGACCTACAGCACCGTATTCACGCCGAGCAGCGCGCGCCTGACGCTCGGGCAACCTCTGCCGACAGGCGACGCCAGCGCCGGCGACACCGGTCACGACGCGGCGACGCGTGGCAATACCGGGAGGAAGGGCGATGCGGCAGCAGGCGGCGGCGCGCCGACGAAGGGCGATGCGACGCGCAGCGGTACGCAGCACGACGCTGCAGCCGGCGACGACGAAGCCGAGGACGGCGAGCACGCCGCCGGCTCCTCCGACGCCTTCCGCCGCTTCTTCGAGCTCGGCGTCGAGCACATCTGGACGGGCTACGACCATCTGCTGTTCCTGTTCGGCGTGCTGCTCGGCGGCGGCGGCCTGCGACGGCTGGCAGCCATCGTCACCTCGTTCACGGTCGCGCACAGCATCACGCTGGCACTGGCGGCGCTTGGAATCGTGCAGCTCCCTTCGGGTCCCGTCGAAGTCGTGATCGCGCTGAGCATCGTCTACGTGGCGATGGAGAACATCCTCGGCTGGACCGGCGACCGGCGCGCGCTCGTCACGTTCGCCTTCGGCCTGATCCACGGCTTCGGATTCGCCGGGATTCTCGCGGAAACCGGACTGCCGCCAGGCGGCGTGGCACTGCCTCTGCTGGCGTTCAACCTCGGCGTCGAGGCCGGACAGCTGGTCGTCCTGCTCATCGTCGTGCCCGTGCTGCACATGCTGCTGCGTGGCGCGGCGGCGCGGCCGCTGACCATCGCGCTCTCTTCCTTGATCGCTCTGGCCGGTCTCGCCTGGGCCGTCGAGCGCATCGGCGGGATGCTCTAGACACCGGTTTCTTGGCCCCGGCTGCAGTTTCCATTACACCTCCCCGCCATGCCCGAGCTCGACTTCGATCCAGCCGACATCGACGCGGCCGTCTTCGACTACGGCGGCGTACTGATCGCCGGCGGACCACGCGAGGTCGTCGCCTTCGGCCTGAAGTGCGGATTGACCGAAGAGGTATGGAAGCCGCTGCGGCGGCGCATCTTCGGCAACAACGGCCGTTGGGCCGAGCTCGAGCGCGGCCAGGTGAGCTACCAGACTTTCGTCGAGGAGCTGCGCCAGGAAGTGCAGAACGCCGGCGGCAACGTCGATGCTGCCACCGCTGCGGCGTTCATGGGCGATCCCGAGCCGATGGCGCAGAAGATGCGGCTGCGCTCGGACATCGTCGATCTGGTGGCCAGAATCCGGCGCCGCATGCCGACCGCGCTGCTGACCAACAACATCGTCGAGTGGCGCCAGGACTGGCAGGGCCTGCTCGACATCCCGGCCCTGTTCGACGTCGTCATCGACTCCAGCGCCGTCGGCGCGCGCAAGCCCGAGCCACGCATCTACGAGATCACGGCCGAGCGCCTCGGCGTTGCGCATTCGAAGATCTTCTTCGTCGACGACATCGGACAGAATCTCAAGGCGGCGCGCGCGCTGGGTTGGAAGACGCTGCTGTTCACCGAGCCCGAGGAGGTAGTCCCGGTGCTGACGGCCCTGGCCGGCGGCGACGATCGCAGGAGGCCGTCGCATCCACGATGAAACGTCTGAGCAGTCAGGTTCGGACCTCTTCGGTCGAGTTCCGCGAGAACGCGGCGCGCATGCAGCAGATGGCCGCCGAGCTGCGCGAGCGCATCGGCCAGGCGCGGCTCGGCGGGCCGGAATCGGCGCGCAAGCTGCATACCAGTCGCGGCAAGCTGCTGCCGCGCGAGCGTGTCGAGCGCCTGCTCGATCCCGGATCGCCGTTTCTGGAGCTGTCGCCGCTGGCCGCGCACGGCCTGTACGAGGGGCAGGCGCCAGCGGCGAGCATCGTCACCGGCATCGGGACCGTGCACGGCCGGCGCGCGGTAGTCATTGCCAACGACGCCACGGTCAAGGGCGGCACCTACTTCCCGATGACGGTGAAGAAGCACCTGCGCGCGCAGGAAGTCGCGCTCGAGAATCGCCTGCCCTGCGTCTACCTCGTCGACTCCGGCGGCGCGTTCCTGCCCATGCAGGACGACGTGTTTCCCGACAAGGAGCATTTCGGGCGCATCTTCTTCAACCAGGCCAATATGAGCGCGCTCGGCATTCCGCAGGTGGCCGTGGTGATGGGCTCGTGCACGGCGGGCGGCGCCTACGTCCCGGCGATGTGCGACGAGACCGTCATCGTCAAGGAACAGGGCACGATCTTTCTGGCCGGTCCGCCCCTGGTCAAGGCCGCAACCGGCGAGGAAGTGACGGCCGAGGATCTGGGCGGCGGCTACGTGCATACAGGGACCTCGGGCGTCTCCGATCATCTGGCCGACGACGACTCCGACGCCATCCGCATCGCTCGGCAGATCTTCGAGAGCCTGCCGCCCTCGGGCTCGTGCCCGCTCGAGATGAGCGCTCCCGAAGAGCCCTACTACGATCCGGCCGAGATCTACGGCATCGTGCCGCCCGACAACCGGCGCGCCTACGACGTCCGCGAAGTCATCGCGCGCATCGTCGACGGCAGCTACTTCCACGAGTTCAAGGCCCGCTACGGACCGACGATCGTGTGCGGCTTCGCGCGCATCCACGGCTACCCGGTGGGCATCGTCGCCAACAATGGCGTGCTGTTCTCGGAGTCGGCGCTCAAGGCCACGCACTTCATCGAGGTGTGCTCGCAGCGACATATTCCGCTCGTGTTCCTGCAGAACATCACCGGCTTCATCGTCGGGCGCGAGTACGAGGCCAAGGGCATCGCCAAGGACGGCGCCAAGATGGTAACGGCCGTGGCCACCACGCGCGTCCCCAAGTTCACCGTCCTGATCGGCGCCAGCAACGGCGCCGGCAACTACGGCATGTGCGGGCGTGCCTACTCGCCGCGGCTGCTGTTCATGTGGCCGAACTCGCGCATCTCGGTGATGGGCGGCGAGCAGGCGGCCTCGGTCCTGCTGCAGGTCAAGCTGGCGCAGTACGAGAAGGAAGGCCGAGTGATGCCCGAGGACGAGCAGGCGCGCTTCAAGGCGCCGGTGCTCGAGAAGTACGAGCGCGAAGGCAGCCCCTACTACAGCACCTCCCGACTGTGGGACGACGGTGTGATCGATCCGCTCGAGACGCGCCAGGTGCTGGCGCTTTCGCTGGCGGCGTCGTTCAACCGCGCGCCGGAGGATACGCGGTTCGGCATCTTCCGGATGTAGCCACCGCAATTGCCGCCATGGCACGCGAGGCCGGCTCTCGAAGCCCGGTTGCAGCGCAACGCCGTCACCATCCGGTGCAGGAGCTGACCGGAGCGACCGACAGCTTGTCGATCCTCGATACCACGGCTATGGGCTTCCCCATGGCCGCTGCTCGACTCCGCAAGCTCCTGATCGCCAACCGCTCCGAGATCGCCTGCCGCATCGCGCAGACTGCGAAAGAGATGGGCATCGCAACCGTGGCCGTCTACTCGGAGCCCGATGCTGGCAGCGAGCACGTGCGCGCCGCCGACGAGGCGGTCGCACTGGGCGGCTCCAGCTCGGCCGAGAGCTATCTTGCAGTCGACAAGATCCTGGCCGCCGCGCGCGAGACCGGCGCCGACTGCGTCCATCCCGGCTACGGCTTCCTGGCCGAGAACGCCGGCTTCGCACGTGCGGCCACCGACGCCGGCCTGACCTTCGTGGGCCCCACGCCCGAGGCCATCGATGCGATGGGCGACAAGATCCGAGCGCGCGAGGCTGCCGAGAAGTCCGGCGTGCCGGTGCTGCCGTCGGCGCCGGTCTCGCAGGATGCGGGCGCCAATCGCGAAGCGGCCGAACGGCTCGGGTTTCCGGTCCTGGTCAAAGCCGCGGCCGGCGGCGGCGGGCGAGGAATGCGGCGCGTCGATGATCCGGCCACGCTGGCCGACGCCGTCGCTTCGGCGCAGCGCGAGGCGGGCTCGGCTTTCGGCGATGCGCGCGTCTACATGGAAAAGTTCGTGGTTGGCCCCCGCCACATCGAGATCCAGATCTTCGGCGACGGCAATGGTCATGCGCTCCATCTCGGCGAGCGCGAGTGCTCGGTGCAGAGGCGGCATCAAAAGATCATCGAGGAGGCGCCCTCGCCGGTCGTCGACCCTGCGCAGCGAGAGAGCATGGGCGCAGCGGCGGTGGCGCTGGCGAAGTCGATCCACTACCGCAGCGCAGGCACGGTCGAGTTCGTGGCGGCGCCCGATGGCAAGTTCTACTTCCTGGAAGTGAACACACGCCTGCAGGTCGAGCACGCGGTCACCGAGATGATCACCAATACCGACCTGGTACGGTGGCAGCTCGAGATCGCCGGCGGCGGTGCGCTGCCGGCGACGGCACCGAGCGCGCGCGGTCATTCCATCGAATGCCGGGTGTGCGCCGAGGATCCGGCCAACGGCTTTCTTCCGTCGGCGGGAAAGATACGGCGCGTCGAGCACCCGCGCGGCGTCGGCGTACGCGTCGACTCGGCGCTGCGCGACGGGTGGACGGTGCCGGTGCAGTACGACTCGATGCTGGCCAAGGCCGTGACGTGGGCTCCCGACCGGCCGCAGGCGATCCGTCGCATGATCGCCGCGCTCGAGGGCTTTCCCATTCTCGGCCTGACCACCAACATCCCGTTCCTCATCGACCTGCTGAAGAGCGACCGTTTCGCCAGCGCGCAGTTCTTCACCACGACGATCGGCGAAGAGTACACGGACTGGAAGCCGCAGCCCGGTCTCGCGCTGGATGCCGCCGCCGCGGCCGTGGCGCTGCTGGTCAAGAGCGGGCGCACTCGCGGCACGGGAGCCGCGGCCGGCGGGGACGGGACGGTGCAAAGGATTCCGGGCCCGTGGGACACGCTGGGTGCCTGGCGCGTGGGCGGGAGGGCCTGAGATGGAGCTTCGCTTCCGCGTCGGCAGTCAGATGCTGGCGCTCGATCTTTCCGAGCGCGACGGCAAGAGCATCGTCAGGATCGGCGACGACGAGGTCGCGCTCGACGACGTCTGCATCGACGATCGCCACGTCACCTTGAGCATCGCGGGACGGACGCATCGGGTTCTCTACGACGCCGAGCGCGGCCACGTCTTCGTGGGCAGCGCCGGACACGTTTTCGAATTCGTTCCCGGCGAGGAAGCTGCCGCCGAGGCGGCAGGCGCCGGGCATTTCGTTCCCGAGATCAGCTCGCCGATGCCCGGCAAGGTGCTGCAGGTGCTGGTCGCCGTCGGCGACGAAGTCGAAGCCGATGCGCCGCTGCTGCTGCTGGAAGCGATGAAAATGGAGACGACGGTGCGCGCCACGCACCGCGCACGCGTCGTGGAGTTGCGCGTCGAGACCGGCGGCATGGTCGGCCCCGGCGACGTGCTGGTCAAGCTGGAGCAGCTGCCGGACGCGTGAGCCGGCGTCCCACCGCCGAATGGCAGCCGCAACATGGCGGTGGCGCCTGCGCGTCCGCCCTACGGAACCGAAGTCCACATCACCGGCGTGTTGCCGTTGACGTGAGCAAAAGTTGCCGTGGCCTTCTTTTCCGACAGGCCCTTTACCCGACAGAAGCTGTTGGACGCGCTCGCGACGAACGTGACGATCCGGCCTCCCGGCTCGACGGTGGCAGGGCCGTTGCTGGCAAGGACGACGTCAACGTCGGTGACGATCTCGACCGTCATCTCGGCCGGCTTCGAGCTCACGTTGAAGGCATGACAGATGGCGAGAGTGACGCCCGTCAGATTGGAGAAGATCGCAGCCGTCGAGAATGACGGCTCTGCCTCCGCCCGCGCCGGAGCCAGCAGCAGCGTCGTGCCCAGCCATAGCGCTCCCAGCCATGATTTCGTGATCCCGTCTCGTCGGCGCTTGCGCATGACAATCTCCTTTTGTTGTTCGCAGCCATCGTTCTGCGACCTGCTTCGACGATGACGCTCCATCCGCCGGTCAGGAAGTAGCTGCGCCGAAGACCGGCGCGGTCGCCCTTCGTTCGCTCGTACCTGGGGGAGGCTGGTCCAGTCGGCGGACCGAGAATTTTTGCGACTCGTGTTGACGCAACGTACAAAATTATCTAAACGTTCATAACGTACAGGCTGTTGTGTGGCGGAGGCGTGCATGGAACGGAAGACGGCAATTTTCGTCGATGGGATCGGGGCTTCGGCGGCAACTTCGGGCGTCCTGAACGCGCTTCAGGGGCGCATTTTCGGCCTGCTCTACCTGGAGCCCGAGCCGTTGGCGCTGGAGGACATCGCGCTGCGGCTCGGCCAGAGCAAGAGCAACATCTCGATCAACATTCGCGGCCTGACCGACTGGCACCTGGTGCGGCTCGTGCGCATCCCCGGCTCGCGCCGCGACCACTACCAGGCCGCAACCGATCTGGTGCGCGTGATGCAGGAGATCATGGAGCGCCGCTTTCGATGGAACATGCGTCAGGTGCTGACGACGATCCAGGAAACGCGCGCCATCGACGAGCCGGTCACGCCCGAGCAGGAGGCGTTCATCAAGCAGCGTCTGGATACGCTCGAGACGTTCTTTCGCATCATGGATGCGACCGCGGGGATGCTCGCACCGGGCAGCCCCTTTCCGCCGCCGCTCTTCGCAGGAGCAGCGGCAGCGATGGGAGCGGGCGCCAAAGGCGCCGCTGCCGTCCGTGCCGGCGGGCCGGATGCCGGAGCGGAAGGCTCGCCGGCAGGCACCGGTGGCAAGCGCTCCAAGCCGCCCCCCTCTACAAGGAGAACCAAATGATGGATCCCGTTCTCAGCGTCATCCTCACCCTCGTACTCTTCGGCTCCACCCACATCGTCATGGCCACTGCTGCGGTACGCGGTCCGCTCGTCGCGCGCCTGGGCGCGTTCGGTTTCACGATGCTGTTCTCGGCGGTGGCCACCGTCATGTTCAGTCTGCTGGCATACAACTACTCGGTCGTTGGCACCCAGGGCCCGGCAGGGCTCGCTCTCGGCGCGGATCCGGTGCTGCGCTGGCCTCTGATCGTAGTTGCGACGCTCGGTATCGTGCTGCTGGTCGGTTCGCTGTTCGACTACCCGACCTCGGCCTATTACCTGAGCTCGGCCGGAAAGAAGCCGGAGCCGCGCGGGCTCGAACGCATCACGCGACATCCGTTCATGGTCGGGCTGGCGATGACGAATCTCGCGCACGCATTCCTGGCCACACGCATGACCGGGACGATCTTCTTCGCCGGCCTTTCCGTGATTGCCGTGCTTGGCAGCATCCATCAGGACGCCAAGCTGCGGGCGCGCAACCCTCCTCTTCACGGGCCGTACGTGGAGAGGAGCTCGTTCGTGCCGTTCGGCGCGATCGTGACGGGGCGCAATCGCCTCGTGCTCTCGGAGCTGCGGCCGATCGGGCTCGTGCTAGGACTGCTGGCGGCGTGGGGCCTTCGTCAGGCGCATCCGTACATCTTTGCCGACGGCGGAGTGTGGGTGATCGCGGTCGTCGTAATCGGCGCGTTTCTTCTCGGCCTGCAGGATCTGCGCAAGCAGGTGGGGCGGCGGTCGGAGCGGCAGACGTCGGCGGGCGAGGCGGCGACGCGGGCTGGGAGATGAGCGGCCGTAAAGGGATGCGGCGTTGCGGTCGACGCGATGCGGTGGCAGGGGCGCGAGCGGAATTCAGTACCTGACCCCAAAACCGTGTTTTCAGTACCTGACCCCGTTCATTGGTATTTGAGGAGTTCCAGGCGGGCTACCAGGCCGCGGTGGACTTCGTCGGGGCCGTCGGCGATGCGCAGGGCGCGGGCGGTGCCCATCAAGCGCGAGAGCTCGGGGTCGGCCATGCCTTCGCCGCCGTGGATCTGGATCGCTGCGTCGGTGACCATCTGCAGGACGTTGGGCGCGACCACCTTGATGGCCGAGATGTCGGTGAGCGCGCCCATCGTTCCCATCGTATCCAGCGCCCAGGCGGCCTTGAGCGTGAGCAGGCGCGCCTGATCGATGGCGATGCGGCAGTTGGCGATGATGTCGCGGTTGCCGCCGAGGTTGGCCAGCGGCTTGCCGAACGCAACGCGCCCGACCGCTCGCCGGCACAGCCGCTCCAGAGCACGCTCGGCGCCTCCGATGGCACGCATGCAGTGATGGATGCGGCCGGGGCCGAGCCGTCCCTGTGCGATCTCGAAACCGCGACCGGGCCCGGCAATGAAGTTGGCGCGCGGCACGCGGACGTTGTCGAAGAGCACCTCGCCGTGGCCGTGCGGCTCATCGAGGTGTCCGAAGACCGGCAGCATCCGAAGCACCCTCAGGTTGGCCGTGTCGGTGGGAACGATGACCATGGAGTGGCGCTGATGCCGCTCCGCGTTCGGATCGGTAACGCCCATGAAGATCAGGAACGCGCAGCGGGGGTCGCCGAGGCCGCTCGTCCACCACTTCCGACCGTTCAGCACGATTTCGTCGCCGTCGATCTCGCACGTGGCCTTCATGTTGGTGGCGTCGCTCGAGGCCACCGCCGGCTCGGTCATCGCGAAGGCGGAGCGAATGCGACCGTCCAGCAGCGGCTTCAGCCAGCGCTCCTTCTGCTCCTCGCTGCCGTAGCGCACGAGCACTTCGGCGTTGCCCGTGTCGGGCGCGCTGCAGTTGAAGACCTCGGGCGCCAGGAAGCTGCGGCCCGTCACCTCGGCGACAGGGGCGTAGTCGCGGTTGTCCAGCCCGGCGCCGTATTCGCTCTCCGGCAGGAAAAGGTTCCACAGGCCTAGCGACTTCGCCTCGGTCTCGAGCTCTTCGAGAACCGGCGGGATGCGCCACTTCTTCCAGTCATCGGTGCGAGCGAGCTGGTCGAGGTAGGTCTGCTCGGAAGGGACGACGCGCTCGCGAACGAAGCGATCGACCTGGGCGATGTAGTCTCGTGCCCGTGAGGAGTGCTCGAAGTCCATACGCTGCTCCTGCGAGAAAAGGGGTCAGGCACCTTTCCCAAAAGGTGCGCGACCCCTTTTCCCGATTCAGTAGCGGTTGTCGATGCCGATGACGAAGTTGACGCCGGGCTCGTTGCTTCCCGAGCCGTGGATTCGGTAGTTCTCGTCGGTCACGTTCTCGACCGCGGCGGTCAGCGCGACGTGATCGTTGACGTTCCATCCACCGTAGAACGAGAGCACTTCATAGCCCGGCGTTCCCCCGGGCGGAATGCGCTGCGTGTCGGCAGCATCGCCGGGCGACAGACGGTGCTGCTCCTGCGCGAACGTGAAGATCCCCTCGGCCCAAACCGGCAGCGACGCCTTCTGCCAGCGCAGCCCCAGCACGGTGGTGACCGGCATCAGACGATCCAGCGGCTCCTTGGTCACCACCGGCGCCGACGTCGCGAACGATTCCACCTCGCCGTCCATCCACGTGAACGCTCCCCAAAGTCGCAGCTGCTCGAGAAACGAATAATCCGCCGCCAACTCGACGCCGTGCACATAGCCGTCGCCGACGTTGGTCTTGGTGACTTCGAAGTCGGTGCCCACGGTATTGCCGGTAGGCGTGCGCACGATCATGTCGGTGATGTCGGTGTAGAAGTACGCGCCCTGGAAGCCGGCGCCGCCGTAGGTGGCCTTGGTCCCCACTTCGAACGAGAGATACTCCTCCGGATCCAGGCCGGGCGATGGAATCTCGAGCTCGCCACTGCGCGCACTGTCCAGTCGCGTGAGGTCGGAGAGGTTGGGCGCGCGAAATCCCTGCGAGACGCCGGCAAAGAAGTTCCAGTGCTCGGGAATGGCACGGAACAGCAGACGCAGGCTGCCGGTCCCATGGCTCCAGTCGTCGTCGATCGACGTGGGAAGACCCGTTGCCGGATCGAAAACCTTGTTGGACTCCACTGCCGCGTACGAGAAGCGACCGCCGCCGATGACCGTGAAGCGCTCGCCGAGCGCCAGCTCGTTCTGCAGGTACAGGCCGAACAGGTCGTAGCTGGCATTGTCGGCGATCGGCCCCTGGATCGTGTTGGCGGTGGAGAACGAGTCGACCCAGTCGCGGTAGTACTCGAACCCGTACGACCAGTTGCCCGCCCACGTGTTGCTGGTCAGTGCCGCCCACAGTCCCATCGTGTCGACGTCGAAGCCCTGCTCGCGGCGCGAGCCGTTGCTGCGCGTGCGGTCCTCGACCTCGGACTGGTCGTGCCACGACATGCTGAGCTGCATCGAGTCTACCCAGCCTCCCATGCTCTGGCCGCGAAGCTGCACGTAGGTCAGGTCGCGTTCCTGATCGAGGTCGCGCTGGAGATCGGTTCCGGGCACCGAGCCCGCGAAGGACTTGGCGAAGAACGTCGAATGCGTGCGCGGCACGTTGTCCTGGCGCACCGTCTGGCGCGCCGCCGTCAGGACGAGCTTGGGCGCCAGGAAGTATTCGAGCTTGGCGCTGCCGCCGTAGTCGTCGTAGCCCGCGTTGCGCTGGGTGCCCGAGCCGATCTGCAGATCGTCGAAGTCGCGGTAGCTGCCGTCGATGTAGAAGCCGGCGCGCTCTCCCCAGGTCGCCGAGCCCTCGCCATGCACCGTCATCGAGCTCTCGGCGCTGGCTCCGCGGTAGTAGAGGCGCACGGCCTTGCCGAAACCTTCGCCGTAACCGCTCGGCCCGCGCGTGAAGGCCTGCACCGTGCCGCCGATGGCGTCGGACCCGTACAGCACCGAGCTCGGCCCCTTGACCAGCTCCATGGCCTCCAGCGAGAGCGGGTCCACGGTTGCCCAGTACTGGTTGGCGCCCTCGCGGAACACCGAGTTGTTCAGGCGTATTCCGTCGATGAGATAGAGCGTGCGGAAGCCGGTAAACCCGCGCAGGAAGGGCGAGCCCTGGCCATAGGCCGTCTTCTGCACCATCACGCCGGGCGTGAAGCGAAAGGCCTCCGGAACGGTGCGATCGAGCCGGCGCTCGATCTCGCTCTCGTCCACCTGGCTCGTCGAGTACGGAGTTTCCAGGCTGGAAAGCGGTGTGCGCGTGGCCGTGATCAGGATCCGGCCGAGATCGGCCGAGTCCTCGGCCGCACCGGCCGGGCACACGAAGCTCGCCAGCATGGCAACCGACGCCAACAGACCCAGAGCCCGCATAGGTGTTTCCTCTCCGAACGTGAAGTGGCCGTGTCGTGTCGCAGCCCGCGTTCGTTGTCCAGCATTGTAGCGGCCCGCAGCGCGGCGTTCACGCCGCCCGCTCTTGTGTTGTCTCGATTCTCACCATACCGAAGCGCCGCATGGTCCATCCGGACACGGAGCTGCGTCTGATCTCGGCCCGCATCGGATTCGGGGTGGTTGCCACCGCCCTCATTCCGCGCGGCACCATCACCTGGATCCGCGACCGCCTCGACCAGAGCTTCACGCCCGAGCAGGTGTCGGCTCTTCCCGGCCCCTATCAGCAGATCCTCGACAAGTACGCCTTCGTCGACTCCAACGGCACGTCGATTCTGTGCTGGGACCACTCGCGCTTCTTCAACCACTCCTGCAACCCGAACTGCCTCAGCGCGGGCTACGACTTCGAGCTGGCCGTACGCGACATCCTGCCGGGCGAGGAGCTGACCGACGACTACGCCACGCTCAACCTGACCCATCCCTTCGAGTGCGCGTGTGAGTTCGCGCAGTGTCGCGGCACGGTGCAGCCCGATGACATGGAGCGGCTGGCGGACCATTGGGACCGCGTCGTGGCGGAGGCCTTTCCGTTCATCGGCCGCGTCGAGCAACCCCTGTGGACGCTGTTCGAGGAGAAGCTCGAGGTCGAATCCGCACTGCGCGACCCGAGCTCGCTGCGCTCGATCCGCAAGAACTACCTGACCAGGCCATGACAGCGTCGCCCACAGCGGGCGGCGGCATCGGGAACTTTCTTGGCGCCCTGACGCGGCGACTCGTTCCCTACCGGGCAAGCTCGGCCGTGGTCCTGCTGTGCCTGCTGATGGAGATGAGCTTTCACTCCTCCATCCCGCTTTTTTTCCGCTACATCGTCGACCACGTCCTGATCGGCGAGCAGACCGGACGCCTGCCGCTGGTGCTCGCAGCGATGACCTGCGCCGTCGTCGTCATCGGCGCCATCGGGCCGGTGCGCGACTTCCGCTACGCTCGCATCGTCGCCGACGTGGCCGGCGACCTCCGTCGCGAGCTTTTCGAGCATCTGCAGCTGCTGCCGCTCGGCTTCCACACGCGCACGCAGGCCGGCGAGGTCCTGACGAGGTTCTCCGGCGACCTGACCACGATCGAATCGACTCTCGCCGCCCTCGTCCCGTGGGCGGTGCTGCCGGCGCTGGACGTGGTGGCGAGCTCGATTCTGCTGTTCGTGCTCGACTGGAAGCTTGCGATGCTGGCGATGCTGGTGTTCCCGATGTCGCTGCTGGGGCCGCGCGTGCTGGCACCGCGTGCGACCACTGCCAGCTTCGGACGCAAGAAGGACGAGGCGCAGGCGCTGGCGCAGGTCCAGGAGAACATCGCGGCGCAGCCCGTGGTCAAGGCCTTCGCGCTGGCGCGCAGCGCCAACGCGGCTTTCGAGGTACGCAACCGCATCCTGGTTCACAGCGCGGTTCGCGTCGGCTTCCTCGGTGCACTGGTGGAGCGCTCGGCGACGATCGCCATCTACGTGCTGCAGGTCGCCGTCCTCGGTGTTGGCGCATGGCACGCCAGCCGCGGCGAGATCTCCATCGGCACGCTGGCGGCGTTCCAGGCCCTGTTCCTGTCGCTCAGCTATTCGCTGACGTACATCAGCCAGTACGTTCCCTCGCTGGTGCAGTCCAGTGGAGCACTCCAGCACATCGAGGAGCTGCTGGACGAGCCGGCGGGCGTCAGCGACGTTGCAGCGCCGCGGCCACTGCCTCGCCTGCAGCGCGAGGTCCTCTACGACGACGTCACCTTCAGCTACGACGGACGTGAGCCCAGCCTGCGCGCGGTCTCGCTGACCATCCCCGCAGGAGCTTCGGTTGCATTCGTGGGCCCCAGCGGCTCGGGCAAGAGCACCATGCTCGGCCTGCTGCTGCGCTTCTACGATCCCGACCGCGGCGCGATTCTGCTGGATGGCGTGGACCTGCGCGCGGCCTCGCTGGAGACGCTTCGGGCGCAGACCGCCGTCGTGTTCCAGGAAAGCTTTCTCTTCAACACCAGCGTTCGCGAGAACATTCGCCTCGGCCGTCCCGGCGCCACCGATCAGGAGATCGAGGCCGCGGCAACCGCAGCCGAAATGCACGAGACGATCCAGGGGTGGACCGAGGGCTACGATACCGTGGTTGGCGAGCGCGGCAGTCGCCTGTCGGGCGGGCAGCGCCAGCGCATCGCCATCGCTCGCGCGATCGTGCGCGAGCCGGCCCTGCTGGTGCTGGACGAGGCGACCAGCGCCCTCGATCCGTCGGCCGAGGCCGCCATCCAGCAGACGCTGTCGCGGCTGCGCCGCGGACGTACCGTCATCTCGGTGACGCATCGACTGGCGTCGGTGACGGACTTCGATCAGATCGTGGTGCTCGAAAAGGGCGCCATCGCCGAGAAGGGAACGCACCAGGAGCTTCTGGCCGCCGCAGGGTTGTACGCGCGGCTCTGGCAGAAACAGCACGGCTTCCGCATGAGCGCCTCCGGCGACCATGCCGCCGTCGAAGCGGACAAGCTGGCGGACCTTCCCATCCTCAAGGACGTCCCGGCCTCTCTGCGCGCGGACGTGGCGGACATGTTCGTCAGCGAGCAGCACGACGCGGGCAGGAAGATCTTCGCCGAGGGCGACATCGGCGAGAATTTCTACGTCATCGTCCGTGGCCGCGTGGCCGCCTGCAAGACGCTCGAGGATGGCACCGAGCAGGTGGTAAGCGTCATGGACGACGGTGACGCATTCGGAGAGATCGCGCTGCTGCGCGACGCCCTGCGCACCTTGACGGCGCGAGCGCTGACGCCGTGCCTGCTGCTTTCGCTCAATCGCAAACGCTTCGAGGACCTGCTGCGGCGCGTACCCGAGCTTCGCCAGAACCTGCAGACGCTGGCCCAGACGCGCATCACCGCAAGCGGAGTGTTTCTTCGTCCGAACCGATGATGCGCGGCCTGCTCATGCCGGCGCGCAATATGACCGCGATCGCTGCGGCACTCGCGCTTTTCGCAATCCGACCTTGCAGTGCGCATCTGGCCGAGCGAGGCCCGGTCGCGGTCGAGCTGCACCTGCTGGCCGAGGCCGGCTATTTCCACGCCGAGAATACCGGGTTCGGCGCCGGACGGCTGCGCGACGGCAAGGAACGGCTGGATTGGCTCGAGATATACGCTCTGCCATCCGCCGAGGTCCGCTACAGGCTGCCGGCAACGGGCGAGTTGTTCGGCGGCTCCAGCGTCATCGCCAGCCTCGGTCACGGCGACGGCGACATCGGCGATGCGGCTTTCGAGAGCACCGGCGAGGTGGAGCTCGAGCACATGTTCGCGGGCTGGCGCAGCGACCGGCAGTGGCTCGCCGCCGGCGCAAACGGCATCGAGCTTTCGGTGGGCCGTCAGGATCTCCTGATCGGCGACGGCTTCCTGATCCAGGATGGCAACTTCGACGCGCGCGACGAAGGCACCGTGCAGCTCATCGCGCGCGACTCTTTTCCGCTGGCCGCGCTGGCACGCGCCACCTACGGGGCGTGGCACGGCGATCTCTTCTACCTGGAAGCCGACGAGGATCATGGCCGTGCCCACGTCGCCGGCGCCAACCTGGAATGGCGCATGTCACGCCTGCTGGTAGCGCTGCTGTATCTGCGAAGCCTGGATGCAGACCGGGGTTTCGAGCATCGCGACGGACTGAACACGATCAGCGCGCGCGCGGTCACTCATCCGCTGGAGTCGCGCGACCTGCGGCTGGCATTCGAGTACGCCTACCAGAGCAACGACCGTCGTGCCTCCAACGTTCGCGCGCACGCCGGCTACGCCGAGATCGAGTATGGATTGTCGTCGGTGCGATGGACGCCGTGGCTCCGCTACCGGTACGCGTGGTTCGGTGGTGACGACCCCGACACGCCGCGCTCGGAGGCCTTCGATCCGCTCTTCTACGGCGATCACTTCGAGCGCGGCTGGGGTACGTGGTCGCAGGCCGAGATCGTCGGCGCAGCCTACCTCTTCAACAGCAATCAGACGGTGCATCACGTCCACCTGCACGGCGATCTGTCGGCAACCGTCGGTGCCGGCGCGATGTACTGGCATTTCACGCTCGAGGAGCCGCAATCGTTCGTTGCCAACGCGGCCCCGGCTCGGGCTTCCTCCTTCGCCGACGAGATCGACCTCTACGTGGACTGGGCCATCACCAGCGTCTTCTCGGCAAGCCCCGTCGTCAGCATCGCGATGCCCGGCAGCGGCGCCGAGCAGGCCTTCGGCGACGACGAGCCGATCCTCCTCTTCCAGCTCTATCTTGCGCTGCAGCTCTGAATGACGCGGACAGGCACGCCGATTCGGGCTCGAGACGGCCCGCGGCCGGAGTGTGCATCGCGGCAGGTGGCTGCTCACTCGGCCACGGCTCGGAGGGCCGGCATGCTACCGTCGATCGTGGTGTTCGTTCATGGCGCCGTGACGACGATGGCGGTGCAGCGTTTGCTGCCGAGTCGGCGGTAGCCGTGGGCGGCCGATGCGTCGAAGTAGACGGAGTCGCCTTTGACCAGCTTGTGCTCGATGCCGTCGTGCCACAGTCCGAGAATCCCCTCGATGACGTAGAGCAGCTCGAAGCCCTCGTGCTCGTGCGCGGCGCGACCGGGCTCTTCCTGCGGCTCGATCTCGGCCACGTAGGCGCTCATCTTTCGATCGGTGGCGGGGAAGTCGAGGCTTTCGAACCAGTAGCTCGGGCTCTTCGTGTTCGAATCGTCGGGAAAACGCATGCGTTCGCGCTGGCGCACGATCGCGCAGACCGGACGGTCATGCTCGGGGCGGAAGAAGTGCTCGAGCCCCACGCTGAACACCATCGCGATGCGCGTGAGCGTCGAGAGAGTGGGCACGCTCTTGCCGTTCTCGATCTTCGACAGCATCGCCGACGAAAGACCGGTGTGGCGGCCGAGCTCGACCAGTCCCATCGCGCGGCCACGGCGAAGGCGCCGCACGCGATCACCGATGCGGTACTGCTCGAGCTCGCTTCCCAGACTGGCTCTCGGCATGGCGGTGCTCCTGGCAAAAACGGGGTCCGGCACCTTTCGGCGGCCGAAAAGGTGCCTGACCCCGTTTTTCGCTCCTGCTTAAACGCCGTTTCGCAGGTGTCAAACGCCGGCTCAGGGCCTGCCGTTCGAGAGTCGGGCGCCGGGCTCGATCCCTGCCGCCGCTGCCGCCTCCCCCGCCGCAACCTTCTTTGCTCCTGCCGCCATCTTCTGGACCAGCACGCTGCCCTGCCCCGCCGCCACCGTCAGGCCCGTCTCGTCGATCGCCAATACGGTTCCCGCCTCGGCACCGGTGGCTTCGCGCGACGCGATGCGGGAACCGTACAGGCGCACCTGCAGCTCGCCGTGCCGGCAATGCGCGCCCGGCGACGGATCGCAGCCGCGGATCAGGTCGTGCAGCCTCTGCGCCGGCAGCGACCAGTCCACCACCGCGTGCTCGTCGCGGCACAGGGGCTCGTAGGTCGCCAGCGACTCGTCCTGCACGCGCGGCTGCGCCTTTCCCGACAACAACAGCTCGATGCAGTCCAGGGTGGCGGCCACGCCCGCATCGAAGACCCGCGCGTAGTAGTAGGAGCCGGCCGAGTCGTCCGGCCCGATTTCGATCCGGCGCTGCAGGTAGATCGGGCCTTCGTCGATTCCATCGTCGGGTCGAAACAGCGTCACCCCGCCGACGGTCTCGCCGTTGATGAGCTGCCAGTTGATGGCCGAGCCGCCGCGGTAGGCCGGCAGCAGCGACGGATGAAAACAGATCGATGCCAGGCGCGGGGCATCCAGGATGGCGCGGGGGATGATCTGGGTGACGTAGGCCAGCACGCCGAGGTCGGCCGACTCGGCGGCAACCTGCGCAGGAGCCTCGGCGTCGCGGTACGAGCGCCGCTGGACGATGCGGGTGCCGCGCGCGGACGCAGCGGTCTTGAGCGGATCCTCGGGCCGGCCCGGCACGTCCGGCGGCACGCACACGGCGGTGACCTCATGCCCTCGCGCCGAAACTTCCTCGAACACCCGCTGCCCGAACTGGGCCTGCCCGAACACGACGATCTTGGCCATGACCGAACTTTGCCGAGACGCCCCGGCAGGCAAAGTCCCCTCGTGCGGAAACAGCGCGGCACGGATAAGGGGACAGTCCCCTTAAGACTAGGAAACCGCGCCGCTCGCGGGGATGGACGGTTAAGGGGACAGTCCCCTCAAGACTCCCCTTGAGACTCGACAGGACAGGTCGCCTTAAGCCTCGGAAAGCGCGCCGCTCGAGGGGACGCTGCCGCCATCGAACGAGCGTGCCGCACGGCTTTAAGGGGACTGTCCCCTTAAAGCGAAAAGGGCGGAAACCAGGCTGCGGGGAGGGTTTTGAACGACCGGTATCCAGGCAACTGACATTTGCGTCATAACGCATCGCATGGTACCCGCCACGGGTTCGCAAGCCGGTGGGGCCGGCGTTCCCAGGTACTGCTCCGCCACTGCCAATTCAGGAAATTCGCGCGGGCTTCGCGTCCGCGCACGGGAGGAATTCAGCGTGAAGATTCTGGTCACCGCCAAGCGCGTGCCGGACCCCGAGTCCTCGATCAAGATCAATCCCGCAGGGGATGGGATTGCCGAGGCGGGCATCAAGTGGGTCGTCAACCCCTTCGACGAGATCGCCATCGAAGAGGCGCTGCGCATCAAGGAAAACCAGGGCGGAGCCGAAGTCGTCGTCGTGACCATCGGTGCGGCCGAATCGCAGGAGCAGCTTCGCACGGGCCTGGCCATGGGCGCCGACCGCGCGATCCTGGTCAAGGCCGACAAGCCCGACACCACGGCCGTCGCGCGCATCCTGGTCAAGATCATCGAGAAGGAGCAGCCGAACATCGTCATCATGGGCAAGCAGGCCATCGACGACGACAGCAACGAGGTCGGCCAGATGCTCGCGCAGATGCTGGGCTGGCCGCAGGGCACGTTCATCTCCAAGCTGACGCTGTCGGCCGACAAGGCCTCCGCCGAAGTCGTCCGCGAGATCGACGGTGGTCTCGAGACCATTTCGGTTCCGCTGCCTGCCATCATCACCGCCGACCTTCGCCTGAACGAGCCGCGCTACGCTTCGCTGCCCGGCATCATGAAGGCGCGCAAGAAGCCTCTCGAAGAGATCGATGCGGCCAGCCTCGGCGTGGACCTGACGCCGCGCATCCGCATCAAGAAGCTGACGCCTCCGCCGCCGCGCCAGGGCGGTCGCAAGGTCGAGTCGGTCGACGAGCTGATCAAGGCTCTTCAGACCGAGTCCAAGGTTCTGTAAGGAGACAGGGAAGTGAGCAACGTACTCGTTTACGGAGAGCATGCGCACGGCCATCTGCCCAAGGCCACGGCCGTTGCGGTAAGCGCGGCCAAGAAGCTGGCAGCTGCAACCGGCGGCGGACAGACCATCGTCGCCCTTCTCGGCACGGGCCTCGGCGACGTGGCATCGCAGGCTGCGGCGCTCGGTGCCGACAAGGTCGTAACCCTCGAGAACGCGGCGCTCGATCACGCCATCGCCGACATCACCGTGGCCGCGCTCAAGGGCGCTGCCGCGGCCACGGGTTGCGACAGCGTCGTCTTCGCAGCCACGTCCAAGGGCAAGGACATCGCGCCTCGTCTCGCGGCCGCGATGGACGCCGCCATCGCCAGCGACGTCACCGAGATCAACGACGACGGCACGCTGGTTCGCCCGATGTGGGCCGGCAACGTCTTTGCCACCGTCGAGCTGGCGGCGCCGAAGAAGATCATCTCGGTTCGTACGACCGCTTTCGACGCATCCTCGGGCGGCAGCGCGCCGGTGGAGGCGCTGTCGGTCGACGTGGGCACCATCGCCAACGGCGCAAAGTTCGTGTCGATCGAGGAGACCAAGTCCGACCGTCCGGTGCTGACCGAGGCGGCGCGCGTGGTCTCGGGCGGCCGCGGCCTGAAGAACGGCGAGAACTTCAAGATCGTGCTCGAGCCGCTGTGCGACGCGCTCGGCGCCGCCATGGGCGCAAGCCGCGCGGCAGTGGACGCGGGCTACGTGCCCAACGATCTGCAGGTCGGGCAGACCGGCAAGGTCGTGGCTCCCACGCTCTACATCGCCGTGGGCATCTCGGGCGCCATCCAGCACCTGGCCGGCATGAAGGATTCGAAGGTGATCGTCGCGATCAACAAGGATCCGGAAGCGCCGATCTTCCAGATCTCGGACTACGGCCTGGTGGGTGACCTCTTCACCCTCGTGCCGGAGATGACCGAGAAGGTGAAGGGGCTGGCCAAGTAACGCGGACCGCTCCGATCAATCGGCGCTGCCGCACGAAAGGCGACGCCGGCAATTCCCTGCAAGGCCGCATCGAGAGATCGATGCGGCCTTGCTTCATGGGAGGATCGAGAAGCCGACCACGGCTGGGACCGCTACCCTGGAACCGGCGCCCACTCGACCGTGGCATCGCGCCGCGTAGCCGGTAGCGTGCTTGCGCTGCGGCGGAAGATCGTGCGAAACCCTGTGTATGCAGCTTCGTCTTCACCGGAAAACGCCCGGCCTTCCTGGCAGCGTCATGCTACTGGTGCTGGCCATCGCCTCCGCGGCGCCCGCAGTGGCGGGCGATGCATGCATCAGCCCGCCCCAGGGCCTCGTGGCATGGTGGCCCGGCAACGGTAACGCCAACGACGTCGTCGGCACCAACGACGGGACGACGCGCAACGGCACGACCTTCGCGGAGGGCGAGGTCGGTCAGGCATTCGATTTCGACGGTGAGGATGACGACGTGCTCGTCCCGGCCTCCGCGAGCCTGGACGTCGGGACCGGCCCCGGTTTCACTCTGGAATTATGGGTCAATCCTACGACCAACGCCGCCCGCGAGCCCCTGTTCGAATGGAACCGCCAGTCCGGATCTCCGAACTGGGGCGCGCATCTGTGGATCGCGACCACCAATCTCGACGAGCTTCCTCATGCGGGCAACGTCTACGCGAACCTCGTCGACACGGGCGGCGGCAACCACGTGATGTTCTCAGGCGATGGCTTCATGGTCGGCGGCGCCTTCCAGCACGTAGCGTTCACCTACGACAAGGCCAGCGGCGCGGCCAGGTACTACCGCAATGGAACTCTGATCGCCGAGGCGAGTCTCGGCACCTTCACGCCCCAGACTTCCTACGACCTGTTCTTCGCGGCCAGACCCGGCCCGGTCCAGCCTACGCACTTCGATGGCCTCCTGGACGAGATCGCCCTGTACGACCGCGCGCTCTCGCTCGAAGAGATCCAGGACGTGCATGAGGCGGCCGAGGCGGGGAAATGCCTGTGCGGCGACGCCAGTGGCGACACCGAGGTCAAGGCCGGCGATGCCCTGTTCGTGCTCCAGAGCGCCGTCGGCACCGCCACATGCAACCTGTGCATTTGTGACGTCAACGGCTCAGGCTCCATCACCGCGCTCGACTCGCTGATGACGCTCAAGCTCGCCGTCGGGCTGGCGCTCGCGACCGCATGCCCGGATTGCATCGCGGACTGATCACCAGCAGCACGTGCGCCCAGCCCAGTCGTTCCCGGCGCGGAGCAAAGCTCTCGCGGTCCAGCCGTTGCGCTAGGGGCAGAAGTCCCCGCCGTCAGCACCGAACGAGATCGACTTCCCGTTGGCGCGGTTGCCGCCGCCGTCGACGTTGTTGTCGCCGATCTGGTACTGACAGTCGGCGTTGCGCTTGGCGCGCGTCTCGCTGAGCGTGTTGCCCTCACCGGGAGCGGTGTCCGCGATGACGAAGCCGACGTCACCGTTCTTGATGGCACGGTCCCCGACGAATGTATTGCTGCTTCCGGTCACGTCGAATCCGTTTCCGGTCTGACGCTTGGCCGCATTCGCGCCGAAAGCATTCCCGTTACCGATGACGTCGAAGCCGGTGCCATTGCCGACCGCGCGATTGTCGACGATGACGCTGTCCTCGGTGTCGACGACGAACCCGATACCGCCATCCTGCGCCTTGTTCGAGGATGCGCGGACCACCGTGCCGGTGATTTCGATGCCCTGCTGGTACCCCTTGACCGTGTTGGCGTGCACGACGTTGCCGGTGGCAAGGTTGCTCGCGGATCGTACCGCCAATCCGGCGCCGGCGGTGACGCCGTCGGAGGCACCCTTCACCCGGTTTTTGGAGACGTTCTCGCCCGTGGTCGTGACGACGTCGTTGACGATGACCAGGCCGTGACTCGCGTTCGAAATGGCCCGGTTCCGCCGCACCACGTTGTCCGATTGTCCGAAGCCGCCGATGAACGCGCCCCGGAAGCCATTGTCCCGCAGCAGGTGGACATGACGACGTTGCCGGACCCGACCAGGAAGATCCCGTCGCCGCCATTGTCGATCGCAGCGTTGCGCAGAAAGGTGTTGCCGTCGCTGACGAAATCGAACGCATTGTCGTCGCTCAGCGTCGCCGTGACGTCGGCGACCACGATTGCGTCGGCGCCCGTCATTCCGATCACCGCGCGCGTGAAGCCCTGCACCGTGCCAGGTCCAAGGAGCCTGGAGGCAGCGTCGAGCAACAGGCCTTGCCCGCTGCCGTCACCGGAAATCGTTCGGTCCCCGAGGTTGAGCGTCACCCCCGCGTCGACAGTCAGAGCCGTCCCGGCACCGCACGCGCCGGTGGTGACCGGGTCGTCGACCGTCAGGATGCGGTCCAAGGTGACCGTGTCACCGCAAGCGCACGGCGTGGCGCCGCCGCAGTTCGCCGCTGCCGCTGCCGTGGCCATGACGGCAAGCGACGTCACCACGATGACGCCACGAAGTGGAAGCGGACGCATCGATTCCGGAATGGTCGTCGAGCTCATGTCGTTCCTCCTGTAGTTGCCTCGAGAATCGGTTCAGCCACGCGAACCTCTCGCGAACTCGGCCGTCGTCGAAGGATCAGTACTCCGGCTCGCTGCGCGCCCCAAAGAGCGCCTGCGTATTCTTGGCCGCATCCGTAAACGAAGCCGTCCAGCACGTGGGAGTGTCGCTGTTGACGAGCTGCGCGAGCAGCTCCACGCTCAGGCCGTCTGTCGCCTCGCCGTCGCCTCCGTCAGCATCTCGACGATGTGGTCGATGGTGTCGTCGGCATGGATGACCAGCGGAGCGCTGAAGCGCACGGCCAGATCGACTCCGCTGGCGATGCGGCGAAAGCCTTTCTTGCTGAAAGCCTGGTCGAAGCCGTCCAGGCTTACGGGAACCACGCACGGCCGATGCTCGCGAATGATGTGGGCAGTGCCCTTGCGCACCGGTGCGCCCGGCGTCGTCGTTCCTTGCGGGAAGGTGATGAGCCAGCCGCGGCGCAGCGCTGCACCGATGCGGTTGAGGTCGCCTGCATCCACGCTTCGCTTGACGTCCTGGTCGCCGGCGCGCCATGTGCGACGGATCGGAACGGCGCCGGTGTAGTTGAAGATCTTCGGGATCAGGCCGCGATTGTTGAGCGTCTCGACCGCCGCCACGAAGCGAACGTTCAGGTTGGCGCGGAAGCCGTCGAGCGGCGAGCAGCGCGGGCCGGCGATGGCGTGATGGATGGCCAGCACGTCCATGTAGTAGGTCAGGTGGTTGGAGACGAACAGAACGCCCTTGGATGGCAGGTTGGCCAGATGCTCGCGTCCTTCGTAGTGGAGGCGGTTGTAGACGCCGAAGCGCATCCAATCGTAGACGCCGAGGGCACCGAACAGGAGTCGCTTCATCGGTTGCATCGCGGTTCCTTCGTCGAAGTCGAAGGGCCGGTCTACGCCGAACGTATGATTTTGTGTAACGCGACGTGCAAGACGCGAGGCGGCCCGCGTCGGTTCGTCCCTCGATTGCGGTCCGCGACGTCAGGTGTGCCCTCTACCCCCGTCCCGCCGAAATGATCGCAGAGATATCGAAGAACCCCTCGTTGGTCCCTTCTTTCTCGCCGAGATTGACGTACCACCCCTGCTCGCCCGGAAAGCGGTGGCTCGGCAGCGCACAGAACGTCCCATGCTCCAGCTGCATGTCGATCATCGTGATCGAAGGCCGGTAACCGTACTCCCAGTCCATCTTGTATCGCGATCCGGGTCGCGGCTCCTTGGCGAAGCGGTAGTTGTTGACCCACATCTTCCACAGCTCACCGGCTGCGTCGTACATGTCGGTGAAAGGGATGCGATAGGTTTCCTTGTCCAGATAAATCACGCGCTTGGAGTAGGCGTACTGTGGCAGCTTGGAGACGCCCTGGATGATCCAGACGTCACGCGGCTCCCAGACGTCGTCGTGGAGAAAGTCGCCCGATGGCTCTGCCCACTGAACGGGCAGCTTCTTGGCGTGCATGGTCCCCAGGACGGTCTTCTCGCCCAGATACTTCCAATCCATCCATGCGATGTTGCCCTGGTACCCTTCGTAACTGTCGGCGTCGGTGTCCTGGCCGAACAGCGCATCCGAGCGCTGCGCCGAGGACAGCCGTCGCACGCGGCGGAGCTGCGGCAGGTAGAGCCAGGTGTCGTCCTGACGCGCCGGATCCAGGTAACGCGTGAAGGTGAAGCCCGTGCCCTTCAGGTCGAACGGCTCGATGAGCGGGTACAGCGCCTCCTTGAAACGCGCCGCATCGCGATTGGGCATGGCGGGCTTGGGATCCACGACCAGCCGCCCTGTGAAATAAAGCCGCCGGATGTGGTCGATGAGAAAATGACGTTCGACGCGCACCGGATCGCCACGATCGCCTAGCGAGCCGGTGTCACAGTCGAAGTTGCGGATGTCGGAGTCGTCGATGCCGATGGCGGTCGAGAAGTTGAACATCAGCTTGTCGGCCATACGCGGATCGGTCTTTTTGACGGACGGAAACGGCATGCCCGCGACGTAGTTGTCCAGGCGCATTCCGTCGTCGGAAAGGACGACCTGGTCCGAGAACTTCTCGGTCGCCTCCTGATACGGCGGCGGCTGCGGAATCGGCTTGTACGCGACGACGGGAAGCGAGGCGCCGCGCTGGACCGCCCACAGAAGACCAGGACCCAGATACTCGGCGTACTGGTCGGCATTGCCGCTATTGACGACGGTTCCGGGGCGCGGAGCGTCGCCGGAGACGGCCACGCCGCCAGTCACGGCGAGCATCGCCGAGGCCGAGAACAGCAACGAGGCGAGACTACGCAATTTCGAGCCGTCGATGACCATGAGCCCTCCTTGCACAGCGAGTTCCCATCCCGCTGCCGGAGAGCACACGATATTCGCCCGCCTGCCGGCTCACAAGACCCGCGTGCCGCTGTGCGTCGGGTCGGGCGCCTTTCGTCGCAGCCGCAGAGGGCGCCTGACTCATCCTACTGCTTGCGCTGCGGCAGGACGCAGAACGCTCCGTCGCTGAAGCCCATTTCACGCACGCCGAAGGCGCGGTTGAAGCGCGCACGATGGTTTTCCCAGGCGATCAGCGATGCGATCTCGACCAGCTGGCCTTCGGTCAGGTGCGTGCGCAGCCTCTGGCGCAGCTCGTCGGAAACCTCGGCGGGCGTCGACGTCATCGCCACGGCAAGGTCGAGGACCGCACGCTCGACGTCGTTGAAGGCCGCACTCTCTTCATGGCTGCCGAGGGCGGCCAGCTGCTCCTCGGTGATGCCCATCTCTCTGCCGACGGCAGAGCCGATGTCCAGTCAAAAGGGACAGCCGACAAGGGAGGAAGCCTTGATGGCGCCGAGGGTCTTGAGCCTGGCGTCGGCCTTGCTGCTGAAGAAGACGGCGCTTTCGTAGGCGCCAATGGCCATGGCGATCCTCGGGTGGTGCTTCAGTACCCTGGTCATGTCGCTCTTGTTGCGGGTCGCCCGCTTCATGACGCGGTTATAGGCACGGAACTTGTCGAGCAGCTTCATGGAGCACCTCATTCGTCTTGGCGACGGCCGGCCTGATGATCGTCCTCGTCGCGTCTTCCTGCTTCACGATCGAGACCGGTGATCGGTTACGCCCGCGCCGAGCGATTCACGTTTTTTGTCCGCGGGCTCCGGGCAGCTCAACCACCGATCAGCTTGGCGATCGTGAAAGCGGCCGCGGCGGCCAGCCCGCCTACCATGACCGTCTGCCATGCGCTGTAGGTAGGGCGCGACGTGGTGAAGCGGCCTTTGACGTAACCGAACACGAAGAGCGTGGCTACCGTCAGGATCGCCGAGATGACCAGAGCCTGTGGCACCGAGGGAAGGAAGAAGTACGGAGACAGGGGGACCAGACCGCCGGCGACATAGGAAGCAGCGATGGTCATCGCGCTCATGCGCGCGCGGCTTGCGTCGGGCGGCTCCAGCGACAGCTCGAACTTCATCATGAAGTCGACCCAGCGCGTGCGGTCGGCGCGGATCGCGGCCACGACCTGCTGCACCAGAGGCTCGGGAAGGTCGTAACCGCGAAAGACGTCGGCGACCTCGTTGGCCTCGGTCTCGGGAAGCTCGCGGGTCTCACGTTCCTCGCGTGCGCGCTCGGCGACGAAGTGCTCGGCGTCGGTGCGCGCCGCAAGGTATCCGCCGAGTCCCATCGCGATCGCGCCGGCCGCGACTTCGGCAAGGCCTGCCGTGATGATCAGGTGATTGGAGTCGACGGCGCCAGAAAGGCCGGCGGCAAGTGCGAACGGAACGGTCAGTCCATCGGACATGCCGATGACGACGTCACGCACCGTCTCCGAGGCGGTGAAGTGCTTCTCGACGTGACGTGTGCGCGGCACTCAGTCCGGACCGCGGACGGCTCGCACGGCGCGGCGGCTGGTCTTGGCGAAATCTCCGGCCGCACCACGCGAGAAATTGACGGCCCACGCCAGGCTGTCGTTGGCCACGCTCGTCGTCGACGACCAGTACTCGTCCACCAGAGTGCAGCTGCAGGTAAGCGGCGTGCAATCGGAGACGCAGCCGTTGTTGAACGCGGAATGGACCGCCGGCTCGCTGCGGCTGAAATCCACGATGCTGTCGAGCTCGCGTCGGTTCGGAACACGCCAGTCGTCATGGCCCGCGTAACCCGCACCGCCGTTGTCGTCGTTGAGGCGACCGATCCAGTCCCAGATCGTACCGGAGGTGTCACTCGACCACGCGTAGGTGGTCTCGGCGCTATGGTCGCCGCTGATCTCGAAACCCTTCTTCTCCCACATCAGGCCTGTGTTGGTGTCGGTGATGGTTCCGTCGCCGTTGTCGACGAAGCTCAATGGCCCGCCGGTTCGCAGTGCGCCGTCATCTGGGACGGAATGCGAGGGCATGCCGAAGGTCTCGGCCTCGTAGGAGATCGTCTGACCGGTGGCCGGATAGACGCTGCGGCCAGTGCACTCGGTAAGATCGTACAGCAGGCAGGACGGCCTGCACCCGATCGTGCCGCCGAGATAGCCGAAGTCGCCGCAGGTGACGCCTGCCAGGTCGGTGCCGTCGCAGGTCTCACGGCCGTTGATCTCGTTGTCGCCGCATGTCGGAAGCGTTCCCGTGGCCAGCAGGCCGGCGATGGTGTCGGTGTCTTCCTGAATCTCTTCCTGGATGAGCTCGCCGTCGCCGGAGGTCGGGCAGTTGCCGCCGCCCGTCAGTTCGATGCTGGTCCACTTGCGGTCGAAGGAAGTGTCGCACTTCTCGAAGTTCGGGATCGTTCCCTTCTTCACCGACTTGGAAACGGTCTTCAGGCGGCATGCCCCATACGTACGCGCCGTGTCGAGCTTCTTGACGTGACAGGTCGTGGTCGGATCGGACTGCGCAGTGGCCTCCGCAGGCACGCACAGGACCGCAGCGGCAAGTGCCAGGGCCAGCAGGCCGCCGGCCTGAAAGGATGAAGACGAAAAGCTGCGGTCGCACATGACGATCTCCTTGGCTCACTCCGAGCCATCGAGGTCCGGGCATTTCAAAGCCGGCCTCCAACAGGCTTCATGACCCGAAAAGAGCGAGATAGCCATACGTTTCGCGATGCGCCGGCCGACGCCTGCAGCTTGGCCCGGGCGATTTGCCGCGGATGAGCCAACCCTCGCTGAAATCACGTCAGGGCGCGGGGGACGCTGAGCTCGAGCACTTGCGTGGGCAGACAGACCAGGTCCGGCTTGCTCGTGTCCATGTGGCGCGGTGCGGGGAAGCTGATCGAAGCGATAGCGGCCGAGCGAACTCTGGTGATGCTGGTCGAGAATCGTTCCGGATTCACGATTCCGAACCTGACCCCTTTCTTCGTTCGCCTCAGAACCGCAGGCGATCGAAGTCGTTCCAGGTCAGCGTGATGCCGTCACCCAGCGCTTCCCAGTTCGGAACCTTCATCGTCCTGACATCCCCGCCGCCGCGCGAGAGCAGCTCGAACGTGATCGTGGCGTCGGGCGGCGTGGCGCCGCGAACGAACACGTCGGCGCCTTGCAGGAATGGCAGGGCGCTCAGGACCGGCTCCTCGGTCAAATCGGACTGCGAGTTGCGGTTGACGTCGAAGGCGAAGTAGCCGTTGACCTGCTTGCTGGCCGGGCAAAGCTCGGGCGTCGCGATGTTGAGACCGTCGACCAGAAGCTGATCGCTCTCGCCGGGCTGATCGCCCCACAGCTCCTTGTAACGGATGCTGACCCAGGACGAGCTGCCGGGCCGGTTGCCGGCGTACTGTTCGAAGGCCGTCGACGCCAGCAGCCGCAGCGTGTGGTCACTGCGCACGAACGGCTCGTAGTAGATGTGCAGCGTCGGCAGCGCGGTGCGAACCAGTGCGAACTCGTAGCGCTGGCGGCGGCGGATCGACACCGGCCCCCATTTTCCGCCGCCGCGAGAGCCGTCGGTGACGGCGATCGAAGCCAGCGGAGCTTCCGTGGTGCGCTGGCCGTTCTCGTCGATCGGCCACACCTGCACCGTGGCACCGGCCAGGCCCGAGTTCTGCGGGAACTCGAGCGCCTTGCCCGACACTTCGATGCGCGACTGACGGCGGATGCTGCGCCGGGGCGTGCGGCCGGTCAGGAAGCGGAAGTACTCGACGAACGCTTCCGAAGACGTGCACACCTGGACGTGCGTCTGGTTGGGGATGGTGACGTTCTCGGCGCCCTCCATGTTGCGGCCCGGCGACCCTCGGCCTGCCCACACGGCCAGCGTCGGCACGCCGGGATTCTCGCTCTGGCCATCGACGTTGACGTAGCGGCCGATGCTGGCGCGCCGCTGCTCGCCGAGGCTGTCGTCGGTCAGGTAGTCGTGCATGACCGAGGTTCCCAGCGAGTGAGCGACTACGTCGATCCGCTCCTTGCCGGTGCGCGACTGCAGGTCGGCGATGGCCGCATCGATCTGGGCGTGGACTTCGGTCTTGTCGCCTACGGCGCGCGTCGAGTCGTAATCGACCTGGTCGATCCAGCTTGCGGGATAGCGATTGCTCTCGAAGCGCATCGCCTGGGACTGGAACTGCGCGCCCGAGCCTTCGATGCCGTGGACGAAGAGGATGGGGTTGTACGGGAAGTCCCGGGCCTGGGCCGCATTGGCGACGAAAACGATCGCACAGGCTGCGGCGATGCGGGACAGGAGCCGGCGGGCGCGGGGGACCGACAAGCGCGGGACATCGCTCATGGTTCTTCCTCCTTTGGCGGGCCTACATTTGTGTAGATAGGAAGAAGGCTGACACGCGGACGGACGCCGTCAATGAGGTCGGCGAATCTCGGCCCCGGATGAGGTAGCTGGGAGGAGTCCCGCTGCCTGCGACGGCAGCGGGACCAATGGCGTCAGCCTGGCAGCGCCTCGGCCGCCAGCTCGAGGACGTCCTTGTTGCGGACCTCCTCTTCCTTCTCCTTGGCCTTCACGCCGTCGCTGAGCATCGTCATGCAGTAGGGGCACGCCGAAGCGATCGTCTTGGCCTCGGTGTTCAGGAGCTGCTCGACGCGCAGCACGTTGACGCGCTGGTCGGGAGCTTCCTCGACCCACATGCGGCCGCCGCCGGCGCCGCAGCACATGCCGAAGCTCTTGTGACGATCGGGCTCGCGAAGATCCACGCCCGAGAGCGCTTCCAGGATGCGGCGCGGCGCATCGTAGATGCCGTTGTAGCGGCCGAGGTAGCACGAGTCGTGGAACACCACGGAGCCGACGTTGCTGCCGTTCAGCTTGATGCGGCCCTTGTCGAGCAGGTCGGCCACGACTTCGCTGGCGTGCTGCACTTCGTAGTTGCCGCCGAACTGCGGGAACTCGTTCTTGATGGTGTTGAAGCAGTGCGGGCAGTTGGTGATGACCTTCTTGACCTCCATGCCCGTCATCACTTCCACGGCCATCGCGGCCATCGACTGGTAGAGATACTCGTTGCCCAGGCGGCGTGCGGTATCGCCATTGCACGGCTCGTCGCGCCCCAGGATCGCGAACGAGATGTTGGCGGCCTTCAGCAGCTTGGCCACCGCCTGCGTGATCTTCTTGGCGCGGTCGTCGAAGGACCCGGCGCAGCCGACGAAGAACAGGTACTCGGCCGCCGGATTCTCGGCCAGCGTCGGAATGTCCAGGCCTTCGGCCCAGTCCGCGCGCTTGTCGGCGCCGATTCCCCAGGGATTGCTCTGGCGCTCCATGCCCTGGAACACGCGCGTCAGCTCGGCCGGGAAGCGCGACTCCTCCTGAACGAGGTGGCGGCGCATGTCGACGATCTTGTCGACGTACTCGATGTTGACGGGGCAGGCTTCTTCGCAGGCGCGGCAGGTCACGCACGACCATAGAACCTCGTCGTGGATGATCTCCTCGGCGCCTTCGACCTCGCCGGTGGCCACCTTCTGCATGAAGTTCGGATCGGTCACCGACTCCGGATGCGCGTAGAGGAAGTCGCGCAGGTTGAGCAGGAACTGGCGCGGCGCCAGGCGCTTGCCGGTGGCGGTGGCCGGGCAGTGCGAGGAGCAGCGGCCGCACTCGGTGCACGAGTACATGTCGAGGACCTGCTTCCAGTCGAAGTGACGCATCTCGGAAGTCCCGTAGATGGCGTTCTCGGACTCCAGGTCCTGCTTCGACAAACGGCCGAACGGCTCGAGCTTGGTGAAGAAGACGTTGGGGATCGAGGTGATGACGTGGAAGTGCTTGGACTTGGGCAGCAGGTTGACGAAGACCAGGATCACCAGGTTGTGGATCCACCATGCCGCGTTGCTGACCGCCAGTGCTGCCGCAGGCGTGGCGAACAGGCCCGAGAGTGCGTAGGAGACCGGCGACCACATCGTCTCGGCCTGGATCTCGGGATCCTCGGGCATGAAGACGAAGCGGCCGGCGTCGTAGAGCAGGCCGCTGGTGCAGATCGTCGTGATGAACACCAGGATAAGGTACGCCTCCCAGTGCGAGTGATTGCGCAGGCGGTGCTCGGCGGGCAGGAAGCCCATCAGGCGCAGCGGCTTGGTGACCAGCCAGCGCACCAGCAGGATGATCGCGCACGCGGCGACGATCAGCTCCATGATGTCCTTGAGAAGGATGACCGGGCCGCCGATGCCCGTGGCGCTCATCAGCGGCAGGTGGAAGTCCGGAAACCAGCCGCGCGCGAACATGTGCACGACCTGGTAGCCGAGCACCAGGAAGCCCCAGAAGACCAGGGCGTGGATGATGCCGGCAGTGCGGTCGTGACGAGGGCCCTTGAAGAACTTGAACTGCCCGATGGCGTATTTCAGGGTGCGCTGGATGCGCTCGGGGATGTTGTCCCAGCGAGCGGCGGGCCGCAGGTGCTGCAGGACCGCGAACCGCTCGTAACACTGGTAGATCAGGTAGCCGACCAGTCCCAGGAACGCGATCGTCCAGATGATGGTGCTGAGCATGAATCCTCCCGACGAAGGTCCCTGCATCCGCCCGGCCTCGCCTATCGATGCCGGTGCTCGTGTCAGGGCCGGGGCGGATTTAACCGGGGAAGGTGCTGCCTTGCAATCGGGCAGCATGCACAAGGAGCCGCGAGAAAACGCGGCCTTGCACCGCCGAAAAAGGGGTCGGGCGACTTTTTCCAAAAGGGGTCAGACCCCTTTTGCGAAAAGGTGCCTGACCCCTTTTCTTGCCGCGCTCCTCGTGGCGTGCGCGCGCGGCGGCGGACCGCAGGTCGTCGTACATGCCGGCGGCGGCGACGTCGCGGTTCGCGTCGAGCTGGCGCTGACTCGCGAGGCCCAGGCCAAGGGCCTGATGTGGCGAAAGGAAATGGCCGAGGACGCCGGCATGCTCTTCGTTTTCGACGAGGACGAGCAGCGCAGCTTCTGGATGCGCAACACGCCACTGCCGCTCGACATCATCTACATCCGCGGCGACGGCTTCATCGACTCGATCGCCGCCGGCACCCGGCCCTATTCGGAGGAGTCGATCCCGTCCAAGGGCCCGGCTCGCTTCGTGCTCGAGGTCAACGCGGGCTGGTCCAAGCGCCACGGCGTACGGCCCGGAGACAAGGTCACGTTGCCGCCGCAGGCGGCGACCGGCGCAGCCGGCGTCAGGCAGGACGGCGACGCAGCTGCGCCGCCGCCGTGAACCCCATGTGCAAAGCCGCACCGGCGGGTCGATAGTCGCTTCCGTGCAGGCCGCGCCTCGCCTCGCTTCGACCGCTCATCCTCGCCGCGCACCGGGACCTCCGGGCGTATTCGGCTACGCCAACGTTCGCATCATGGAGCAGCGGCCGCTCAGCGGCATGATGGAACTGCGCGAGACTTACGGCGACGTCGCGCGCATGCGGCTGTTCGGCCTGGAGGCGATGCTGATCTCGCATCCCGAAGGCGTGCGCCACATCCTGCAGGAACGGCACACCGTCTACACCAAGCAGAACCAGGACTATAAGATGCTGGCGCGCGTGCTCGGCCAGGGCCTGGTCACCAGTGACGGCGCGCTTTGGAAGCAGCAGCGGCGCCTGATCCAGCCCGCCTTCCACAAGGAGAAGATTCGCGGGTTCGCAGCACTGATGGGCCGCGAGGCCGAGGCCTCCACCGAACGCCTGTCCGCCGCGGCGCACGCCGGGCAGGTCGTCGACATCGTGGCCGAGGCCAAGCGCACGGCGCTCGACATCGTCGTGCAGGCCCTGATCGGCGTCGACGCCGGCAGCGACAGCGATCGCTTCGGCGAGACGTTCAGCCGTCTGAACGAGCTCATCACAGCACAGTTCACCAGCGTCCTGGGCCGGCTTCCGTGGCTGCCCACCAAAGGCAATCGCACGCTGCGCAGCGCCAAGCTCGAGATGGACCGCATGGTCGAATCCATCATCGCGCGCCGGCGCGCCGCCGGCATCGAGGGCAACGACCTGCTCGGAATGCTGCTGGCCTCGCGCGACGAGGACACCGGCAAGGGCATGAGCGACGAGCAGCTTCGCGACGAGGTCACCACGCTCATCGCGGCAGGCCACGAGACCACGGCGATGACGCTGGGTTGGACGATCTACCTTCTCGGCCGTCATCCCGAGATCGCGCGCCAGGTTGCCGACGAAGCACGTTCGGTGCTCGGCGGGCGCACCGCCGGATACGATGACCTGGAAAAGCTCGAGCTGACCCGGCGCGTGATCGAGGAGTCGCTGCGGATCTATCCGCCCGCCTGGGCGGTCTCGAGAACCCCGAGCGAGGAAGACGAGATCGGCGGCTTTCGCGTGCCGAAACGCTCGCTCGTGTTCCTCAGCCAGTGGGTCACGCACCGCCATCCCGAGTTCTGGCCCGATCCCGAGCGCTTCGACCCGGACCGTTTCACGCCCGAAGCATCAGCGACGCGGCCACGCTTCGCGCACTTTCCGTTCCTGATGGGCCCGCGCATGTGCATCGGCTTCGCGTTCGCCGCGATGGAAGCGCGCATCGTGCTGGCGACGTGGCTCTCCCGCCTGCGCCTGCCGCTCGCCGACGACCGCGTCGTCGAGCCCGATCCGCTCGTCACGATCCAGCCCAAGGGCGGCGTATGGGTAAGGCCGCAGTGATCGGCTATTCGCACTTCCAGGAGCGGCCGGCAGTCCGGCAGCTCAGCGCCAGCGCGGTGGCGCATGAGCCTTCGACATCGTCGCCGATGATGATCGAGAGCGTGGCGCTCGGCTGACCGGCGGCTTCGCCAAGAGTCACGTTGCTGCCCGACATCGTGATGCGCGCGACATCGCCGCGCTTCTTGATCATCACCGAGCTCAGTCCCTGCGCCTCGGGGACCTCGCCATCGGGGTCGCGGAAGCGATAGACGCTTCCGTCGCCGGCTGCGTCCTCGAACGCGCCGGCAGGAATCTCGGCCGCAAAGATCTCCTCTCCGCCCTCGCCCATCACGAACAGCATCAAACCGCCCTGGTCGGGCTCGGTGACGAGATGCGCCAGCGGGAGCATCGCCTTGATCTTCAACGAATCGGTGCCGTCGCGCACCGTCGCCTTCAGCTGCGTACGGCCGAGAGGATCGACGCCGCCGGCCTGGCACGAGCCGGCCTGGCACGAATCGGCGGTGCTGCAGATGTCGGCATCGTCGCAGCTCGTGCCGTCGCCCGCGTGCGCATCGGCGGGGCAGTCGTTCGAAACACCGTCGCAGGACTCGGCAACGTCGCACTGGGAATCTGCGGCTGCGCGGCACAGCGCCGTGGTCTTGGCGTCACCGGGGCAGGCCGTCGAGATCCCGTCGCACAATTCGGAGATATCGCATGCTCCGGCAGCGCCGCGGCACACGGCACCGGCGTTGGCGGCGGCGTCGGCGGGACAGTCCGTGTTCCAACCGTCGCAGAGCTCTTCGGCGTCACAGATGCCGGTCGATGGCCGGCACACCGTGTCGGCGGCGACCGTTCCGTCGCCCGGGCAGTGCGGGCCGGCGCCATCGCACGACTCGGCTTCGTCGCAGGCGCCCGCAATGGGACGGCAAGACGTGCCGGCTGGCTCGAACTCATCGGCCGGACACGATGGGCCGGTGCCCGAGCAGTGCTCGGCCACGTCGCAGACGTCGAGCGCGTTGCGGCATTCGACCTCGGGACCGGCGAACGCATCGGCCGGGCAATCCGGCGAGGAGCCGGTGCATCGGTCGCTGACGTCGCAGCCGTCGATGGTTGGCCGGCAGATCACGCTGGCGCCGGCGAACGAATCATCGGGACACTGCGCCGACGATCCCGTGCACTTCTCGGCTGCGTCGCAGGCGCCATCACTGGCGCGGCACACCACGCTGCTGCCGGCAAATCCGTCGTCGGGGCACGAGGCGTCGGCGCCGCTGCAGGTCTCGGCAACGTCGCATGCTCCCGTGCTTGCACGGCATTGCGCACCCGCTGCGACCAGACCGTCGGCAGGACACGTCGTGGACGCGCCGCTGCAGATCTCGGCGACGTCACAGGCACCGGCGGCCGCGCGGCAGACCGAGCCGGCCGCAGCTACGGTGCACGCGGCGCTGCAGCACGAGCCGTTGCCGCCGTTGGCCGCTCCGGCATCGCAGCTCTCGGTCGGATCCACGAGCGCGTCGCCGCAGAACGAGAGCGCCCACAGCTCGATGCCTTCGCTTCCCGGGCTTGCACTGAAGAGCAGACGGTTGCCGAGTGCCGTCAGCCACGCCGGGCTCGAGCTGCCGGACCCCGCTCGAATGTCCGCCACGCGAACCGTGCCGGCGGCAGTTGCGTCCGACATCCACAGCTCGGTGCCATGCGTTGCATCGGTTGCGGTGAAGAACAGTCGTCCTTCGTGCACGATGAAGTTGGCCGGATTCGACCAGCTGGTTCCGGGGAAGATGTCCTTCAGCAGATACGTGCCTTCCTCGGTGCCATCGGTGCGCCACAGCTCGGTGCCATTGGCCTGCGTCTGGGCCGCGAACAGCACGACGTCGCCGACGCCGAAGAAACCATGGGGCAGCGAGGAGGTCGGTCCCGGCCACAGGTCCTCGACCAACACCGTGCCTTCGACAGTGCCGTCGCTCTTCCACAGCTCGCGCCCGGTACCGCCGGAATCGGCGCCGAACCACATCGTGTCGCCGATGACGGTCAGGCCGTGAACGCTGGAGCTCTCGACGCCGGGCTGAATGTCCTTGAACAGGTGCGTGCCCGCCTCCGTGCCGTCGGTTACCCAGATTTCCTCGCCGACGGCGGTGCCGCCGTCGTAGGCTTTGAAGAAGGTCCTGCCGGCAAATTCAGTGAACTGGTCGGGTCCGCCGCCGCTGCTGCCCGGCCAGATGTCGGCGAGCATGAACGTGCCCGCCGCAGTGCCGTCGCTGACCCAGGGCTCGCCGCCGAAGCCCTGGGTCAGCGCATCGAAGAACAGCTTTCCCTGCGACTCGGCCATGTGAAAGATCGAGGTTCCCAGCGGACCGACGCTCAGGTCCTCGACCATCGCGGTTCCGGCCGGCGTCCCGTCGCTGACCCACAGCTCTTGCGCAAAGGCGGAGGTTGTTGCCTTGAAGAAGACCTTGTCGCCCACCACGGTCAGGTCGATCGGCGAGGACCCGGTGTTTCCGAGCTCGATGTCGCGCACCTGAGAGGTCTCGACACCGTCGGTTGCCCACAGCTCGCGGCCGGTGACGTTGTCGTTGGCGGAGAAAAGGATGAGGTCGCCGACACGCACGATCTCCTCGGGACTGGACGCGAGCGTGGCGAGCGCGATGTCGGCGTGCAGGACCGTTCCGTCAGCCGTAGCGTCGCTCCTCCACAGTTCCCGGCTGGCGGTGGATTCGGAGGCTGCGAAAAACGCGTGGTCTCCCAGCACCGTCAGGTATTCGGGCACGGATTGCGTGGTGCCGGGATAGATCTCCTTGACGCGATAGGCGGAGAACTGTGCGTGCGCGATCAACGGAGCGGCCAGCGTCAGCACGACGAAGAGTATGGCGGAGACGACGAAGGCAATGGGCGTGAAGCGAGCAGGCACGGCCGAAGGCAGGTTCAGGTCCAGGGCGACGGTCTCGTCCCAGCGCCGCCGCTCGTAGCCGGGCAGGAGGTCGGGAAGCTGGCTGGGTTGCCGCGAAAAGATTACCGGGCCGGCCGGCCGGAACGCCTGTTCCAGCTCCGCGAGAACCTGTTCGACGCTTGCTGCTCTCATTTCCCCTCCAAGGTCGCCGCACAGGTCGGCGCCGCTGCCGAAGCCGAGTGTCTCGGTTCGTCTCGAAGCTCAGCGCCCACCCCGGCGCCTCACCTTTGCGGAACGCTAGGGCGCATTGACAGGAGCGTAAAGAGGGTGGCGAAAATTTCCTACGTCGTTGTCAGCAGCGATTGTTTCAATCGCCTGTTCCCGGACTTACGCATGCCACCGAGGGGTGGAGCGACCTCCCACAAGGGTGTCAGCGGCCGTCTATCGGATACAACGGGCGCATGGGGGAAGGCGGGGGTGGCTTCGCTGGCCGTGCCGGCCTGCTCAGGCAAAGTAGCCGGCTTCGCCCATGGCCCTTACCCAGGAACAGTACGCCGAGAAGCTTCTCGGCGCGGTCAACGAGGCAGCCGGCGCGGTCAGCGCCCGTTTCGTGACGTTCATCAGCGTCGGCGCCTACGTAGCCGTCACCGTGGCCTCGACCACGCACGAGATGCTGCTGAGAGCCTCGAGCCTGGTCACGCTTCCACTGCTGAACGCGCAGATCCCGATCATCGGGCCGTTCGGCTTCTACAGCATCGCACCGTGGCTGATCGTGCTGCTGCATTCGGACCTGCTGCTGCAGCTTTCGATCCTTTCGAACGAGATCGAGCGCTTCGATCAGGAAGCCGCCAACCTTCCCGATCAGCAGCGCACGCTACTGCGCCAGCGCGTGGCCAACTTCTATTACGTGCTCTACCTGACCGGTCAGGCACCTTCGCGTTTCCTGCACGTGCTCTCCGCGCTGATCACGTGGGTGACGACGGTGGTCCTGCCTCTGGGACTGCTGCTGTGGATCCAGATCCGCTTCCTGCCCTTCCACAGCCCGTTCGACACCTGGCTTCACCGCGCGACGATCCTGGCCGACGTCGGCCTCATCGTCTTCGTCCTGATGCCGCGCATGTGGCCTCATCTTCGCTCGGCCAAGCACGCGCGTCGCTGGCAGAGGCTGCTGCGACAGGCCGTGTCGGTGCCGGTGCTCATCATGGCGGCATGCGCAGCGACGGTGTTCGTCTCGCTGTTCGTCGCCGTCATCCCCGACGATCCCGAGCGCGGCCTGGCCTGGTTCGCGCAGAACATGCAGCTTCGCGAGCGCGTGCTCACCGCCAACACCCTGACGCCCGAAGACATCAACGCCCTGCGAGACAGCTCGCCCGAGCAGCTCGAGCAGGTGCTGGCCAAGGTGACGCCGTTCCAGGCACTGCAAGGTCGCGACTTTCGCTTCGCCGATCTCTACAACGCCGTCCTTCCCAAGCTCGACCTGCGCGCCGTGCGCGACGACGACATCGAGCCGGCCCCGTTGCCCGCCGATTGCTGGCAGCGCCGCGACTGCGAGGATCCGCCCGATTGCGAGCCGGCGGGCCTGGTGCGAACGCGCCTTGCCGGCGCCAACTTCAGCTGGGCCTCGATGCAGCAGGCGATGTTCGACGACGCGATCCTGGACGGCGCCGATCTGTCGTGGGCCAAGATCCAGCTCGGCTCGATGTCGGGCGCGCGGATGAATCGCGCCAACCTGTCCTCGGCGCGCCTTGCGCAGACGCGTTTTGCAGCAGCCAAGCTGTGCGGCGCCGTGCTGAACGAGGCCGAGATGCACGGCGCATTCCTGGCCGATGCCATCCTGCGCGGCGCCGTGCTGCGCGGCGCCAAGCTTGCGGGCGCCAATCTGGAACGCGCCGACCTTCGCGGCGCCGACCTGTCGGAGGCGGATCTGACCGGCGCGTCGCTGCGCGGCGCGCGGCTTCAGGGCGCCGTGCTACGTGGCGCCAAGCTGGCGGGCGCGGCGCTCGACGATGCCAACGTGGAGATGACCGATCTGTCGGCGAGCGGCGGCGGTGCGGCGGCGCCGGCAGCGGTGACGGAGTTTCTCGTCGGGCTGGCATGCGCGGATGCCTCGGTCGCACACGGGATCTCGATGCAGGCCGAGGGCGGCATGGCGCGCGATGGAAAGTCGCTGACCTCTGCTTTGCATGCAGCGAGTAAGCGGCAGGACTGCCCGGGGCTGCGCGCCATGTCGGACTGAGCCGCAGCTCCGGCGTCCGGCGCACGTCAGTGCGGACAGCTGCGCGCCGCATGCGCAGAATTGCCTGACCTCAGCGCGAACAGCCGTGCGCCGATGGCGGCGCAGGTCAGCGCGAATAGCTGCCGCGCCGCACGCCTCCCATGACCTCGGCCAGCAGATGCTCGGTGTAGGAGTCGAACTGGCCCTGCATGCGACGGTCGAGCCGCTCGAACTCGGGCCACAGCACGTCGTAGGCGAAGTTGGTGGTGGTACGGACGGTGATGGTGTTCTGACGCTGGCCGGCTCGGCGATACGGCCTGAGCCCGTGCTTGTGCAGCAGCGCCAGCATCAGGCGACGCGACCATTCGTTGGTGACGCGAAATCGCATCTCGATCAGCGGTTCTTCGCGCGGAGTCTGGCCGAGCCGGGCCAGCAATCGCTCGCGAGCCCGCGTCGCCGCCAGCCTTTCGCCTTCGGTGCCGGGCCGCGCGCACAGCGCCTCGATGCGCCGCAGCTTCTCCATCAACCGCTGTCTGTCGTTCACCACCGCGACCTCCGCCGAAAAGAGGCGCGATGGTGCGCGAAGCGTCGGCCCGCAGCAATGACGAAGATGTGCTGACTTCGCCTCTACCTCGGCGGATCGAGCCTGCGCCAGCACGTCACCGCCGGTCGCACGTCACCGCCGGCCGCACGTCACGACGGCGTCAGCAGATTGCGGACGAGTCGGCACGTCACGGCGACGTGGCGTCAAGGCTGCGTCTGGCAGCTCGCCTTGCCGTTCTTGAGCGTGCAGAGCGTCAGCTCGGCAGCGCGGTCGGTCTCGCCGTGGCTCAGACGGAGCGTAACGGGCGCCACGGCCGCGTCCTCGTCGACCAGTCCACGCAGCTTGATGCTGAAGCGGTAGGTGCTGCCCAAGCGCTTGAGCTTTGCGAGCGCGGAATGGTCGGCGCTCTGACAGCGAATGCTGCCGCTGCTGCTCTGACGGCAATTGGCGCCGGGCCAGGCCGCGGACACTGCCAGCGTGCCGGCGTCGGTGACATCCAGCGACAGACCATCGGCTGCCACGATCGCTTCGTCCTCGCTCGCGATCGTGAACGACCCCTTGGCCAGAATGCTCCCGTCGCCGCGCCCTGGCCGCGAGGCACGGATGGTTGCGCGCGCTTCCTCGATCGTGGCTTCGAGCGGCGGCAGCGTCGTCGTGGTCACGGTCGTGCTGGTCGTCGTCGTCGGCTCTTGCGTCGTCGTGGTGGTATCCAGCGTCGTTGTCGTCGTCGGATCGAGCGTGGTCGTGGTGGGCGGCGGCTCGCCCGCGATCGTGTAGACGTGGGTGCCCTCGGCAACCGGAACCACGGCGTAGGTCGGCGTGACGATGGCTCCGGCAACGGGCTGGCCCGCTTCGAAGATCTGCGTGCCGTCGGCGAAGGCTCCGTCCAGACGCAGCAGCGACGCCGTGCTGCTCCGCGTGTGCACCGCCAGCGGCGCAGCGGTGCTGAGCGCAGCTCGCGCAAGGTCCAGAGAAGCCGAGCCGACGTTGGTCAGCGTCACGTCGATGCGGTTGGCGACGGGGATGGCCGGCGCCTGGCCCCACTCGCGGTAGAACTCCTCGTACGCGAGCGGCCCCACCGTGCCGGGCCGCATGCCGCCGCTGCTTGCCGGATCGCCCACGCCAAAACCGTGGCTGAAGGCATCGATCACGCCCTTGGCGGGATTGCCGCTGTCGCTGGCGAGGCGAACCTCGGAGACCCAATAGGCGTGATCGTGCACGAGGCCGAGCGGGGCGTGGTCACTGCCCGGAACATACGCGAACGTGACGTGCGGTGGATTGCGGTCCACGAACGCGTCGCCGAGAAAGGACGCGGCCATCGGATAGTCGTCGAGCACGAACAGGACGAAATGGTCGCACGGCTCGAAGACGTAGAAGTGGAAGCGGTAGCCGAGCTGGTCGAAGCCGCGGATGCCGAACGCGTCGTTGCCGAGGTTCTGCGCAACCGGGCCGCTCAGCGGTACCAGCTCGTCGGTGGAGCCCACCACGTTCAGGAACGGAACGTTGCGCGCGTTCTCGAGCCAGTGGTTGGTCAGCGTAGCGGTAGCCGGTGACGGATTGGTCGTGAAGTCGTCGCCGCGAAAGCTTCCCGTCGGCGGTGCCGGTGGCAGCCATATGCCTTCGCCCGGAGGTCCCACCTGCGAGAACGCCTTGCCGAACAGGTCCGGATACAGCGTCCCGAGGCGATAGGTCGCGTACCCGCCCATCGAATAGCCGCTGATGGCGGTGCGGTCGGGATCGAGCACGTAGTGGTGCGCGATGTCGTTCCACATCTCGAAGACGTCGTACTCGGCCTCGCGCTGGTACCAGCCGTCGTCGCTGCGCGACATCGAGGTTGCCACGATGCTGCCGCGCTGCTCGCCGATCTGCTGCACCATGTTGGTGCCGTTGTACTGCCAGTGATGCTCGGACAGCGAATGCAGGTTCAGCGTCAGCGGCGCAGGCATGTCTGCATCGTACGTGGTGGGGATGTAGAGCGAGTACGGCTGGAGCTGGCCGCGATAGGACGGGAAATCGTTGAAGTCGCGGCCCTCGCCGAGCGAGAGGCGGCTGGCGAAGATGCGTACCATCGTTCCGGTGAGCGGCACCGTGGTCCGGTCCTCGCCCGCATCGAGCGCGGCGAAGTCGATGTCGTGCGCGTAGGTCGTGGGAGCCTTGTTGCGCAGAGCAACCGACTGGTTGGTGTCGGGCGGGACGTCGCTGGTCAGCACGGGCTCGTCGAAGCGGAACGCGAGATTGAAGATGCCGCTCGGCATGAGATCGAGCGGACCGGCGCCGCCCGGCGCCGTCGCGCTGGTCTGAAGCGCGGGACGCAGCCAGCCGCCGGTGGTCGTGTCGTAGGCTCCGGCCGCAACGGTTGCGCGCCAGATGCCGCGCGGATTCGACACCGTGCGAGGAACGGCGACGGTGATCTGGTTGGCCTCGAGGTCCGTGCTGACCGAAAGCGCCGTCGTCACGCCAGCGGCGGTGGAGTGCTCGGCGCCGCTACCCCAGATCGTGATGACCTCGTCGGTGCCGGGAAAGGGAGCGCCCGGATCGCGCGGCAGCGTCGAGATCCCGGTTGCGGCGTTGCGATCGGTGTCGAAGGCGATGGCGATGATGGTGGAGTCCGCCACCGTCAGCGAGTTCAGCGTGATGCGATAGACGACTTCGTCGGCGCGCGCCGCGATGCGGAACTCGACGAGGTCGGCGGCGTTGCCGGCGTAGCGCGCGAAGTTGCTCGGGTAGTCGATGTCGCCGGCGCGCGGCGAAAGCGAGAACGCGCCCTGCCCGTCGCTGTCGGAGCCGTAATCGTCGTAGAGGTGGTCCTGGTAGAGGTACTCGCCGTCCACGTACGCCTCGGTTCCGGAGATTAGAAGCGGCGCGGCCTGGAACCGCGGGTCGCGGTTCTCGAGCTGCGGCGCGGCCGGGGCCGGAGCGTACAGGACCGGCGGACCCGGCAGCGGGCCACTGGTCACGCTGGGCAGTGAGTCCGCGGGCAGGGCGGCCGGCGACGGCTGCGCCGCAAGGATGATCGCAATCGCCAAGGTCGCGACAATGCTGTATTTTTTTCGGCGCATGGCCCCTCCAGACGCTACCTACAAAGCTGTACGAACAATCTAGAGCTGGAGGGGAAAATCAGGAAGAGGGTGCGTCGCCAAAGATTTACTCAGTCATTGAGTAAAATTACTCAACCATTGAGTAAATCACCCGGTCGCAGTAAATCCAGCCATGGCGTTCGAGAGGTCGATCGTTGCCGAGGTGGTGCAGGCGCTGGGGCAGCCCAAGCCGCTGCTGCAGGTTCTCATCGGTCCGCGCCAGGTTGGCAAGACGACGATCGCCACACAGTTGGAGCGGAAGATCGCCGCAGAAACCGTCTTTGCCTCGGCTGACGCTGCCATGCCTCAGCCGCCGGAGTGGATCGAGACGCAGTGGCAACTGGCGCGTGCGCGCGCCCAGCCTGCCTTGCTGATCCTGGACGAGATCCAGAAGGTGCGGGGCTGGAGCGAGGTCGTCAAACGCCTGTGGGATGAGGACCTTCGCGCCGCAAGAGCCATGCGCGTGCTCCTCCTGGGTTCCTCTGCGCTTCTCGTGCAGCGCGGGCTGACCGAGAGCCTTGCAGGCCGCTTCTTCCTGCACCGCTGCCCGCATTGGTCGTTTTCGGAATGCCGCGACGCCTTCGGCTGGTCGCTGCCGCAGTGGATCTACTTCGGCGGCTATCCCGGTGCGGCCCCGCTCATCGCGAACGAGCACGACTGGAAGCGCTACGTCGTCGATTCGCTGATCGAAACCGTCGTCGCCCGTGACGTGCTGCAGATGGAGACGGTGACCAAGCCCGCATTGCTCCGGCATCTGTTCGCTCTGGCGGCTCAGCACCCAGCGCAGATGCTGTCCTACAACAAGATGCTCGGTCAGCTTCAGGACGCCGGCAACACCGTGACGCTGGCCGGCTATCTTCGCCTCCTGGAGACGGCGTTCCTTGCCAGCGGCCTCGAGCTGTTCTCACGCGGTACCGTGCGGAAACGCGGCAGCAGCCCCAAGCTGATCTTGTGGAACAACGCATTGATCACCGCACCTTCGCTGCGCAGCTACGAGCAGTCGCTCGCTGACGGCCCCTGGTGGGGCCGGCTGGTAGAGAATGCGGTGGGCGCACAT
>DASPNH010000209.1:0-2139 GCA_035626675.1 Binatia bacterium | reverse complement strand
GCCGTGACCCCACTCCCGCGAGGTCGTGCCGACCACGCGCAAATTCTCCAGCCGCGCCGTCAGCGCTTCGACTTCGGCGTGGAGCTCCGCGATGTGCGACCGCGCTTCCAGCATCATCGGCACGCACTCGTCCAGCGTCTGCCGCATCGAGGCGACGGCGGCCATCACCTCGGCCCAGTCCTGCGGCGGCGGCTCGTCATCGGGCGGCGGGTCTGGTCGGTCGTTCACGGGCGACGGCGGCTCGCGCCAGTTCGCTTGATCGTCGTTCGGAAACTCACTCTCCATCCAGCGCGGTTCGCTCGCGTTGGGATCGTGCATCCGCCACAGGTCCGCGAACGTCACGCCGCGCCCGCCGGGGTGTTTCCACACCAGCTTGTTGATATCGCGATCGTGCGGCGGCGTGCCAGACTTGAACCACTCGCCGACATTCAGATCGCGCGGTTCGCCGTCGGTGCCGTAGTAGATCGTCTGCACCACGGTGCGCCGGAATGCCGCGATAGCGTTGGTGCCTTGCGCACCCAGGTTCGGGCGGCCGAGCAGCAGCCACACGGCCCGCACGCGGTTCTGATAATTGGGAATGGCCATTAGGAGATTCCAGTAAAGAAGACGTGACCGTGTGCGGCTTTGACGGGCGTCTGATGTTTCGCCCAGCTCGGCACCTTGCCCTTCGGCACCATCGCGAGTGGCGCGTAGTAGTGCGTGGCGCCGGACACCGAATCTCGCAACATGCCAGTCATGATCCCTTCGGCCACCCAAATCGCTTCGATGACGTCCTCGGCGCGTGCCTGAGTCGGATCGAGCAGGATGCGCGCGTGTCGCATGATCCGCTCGTAGTTCTTCCGTCCCCCTGCTTCGCGCCACGTCGAAAATTGCCACGGCGCCAAACACACGTCCTTGTAGCTGTCCCCCCAGCGGCCGAGCGCGAGCCGGTTGCGAATGACTGCACCCACATCGCGCATGGCGTCCAAGCTGCCCGGCATCGCTTCACCGAGGATCGTGAGCGCCACGGTTTGCGCCGGCGTCAACTCTTTCGTGACGTCGTTCCACTCGGGCGCTTTGCGAACGGTCGGGCTCATCCCGGCCCCCGGTGTGCTACGTTTCCCGGAAGGAGGATCGATGCCCAATCAACCGAATCAGCCCAGCTCGCCGAGTGGGCCGAATCAGCCGCCGCAGAGTCCGCAGCAGCCGGCGGAGAAGCCCGAGACCAACCGGCAGCCGGAACCGCCGAAGCGCTAGGCCAGCCGGCCAGCGGGACGTGTCCTCGCCACGCCCCGCGGCCTGCACTGACCTGTCGCGGGCTCACCGCAGACTCCGCGCCAGCGCCCCACGCTGCGCTGCCAGCACATCCCGAATCTGCTTCACGCGGGCTTCCGCCTGCCGTCGGTCCCAGCCTTTCAGCGTGGGCACCTGAGACGCCAGATAGTCCATCTCGAGCTGCATCGCGGCCAGTTCGCCCTGGGGGCCTGACTCGGTGTTGTGCGTCTGTTCGTGCACCAAGGTACCGGCCAGCAGCAGATCGTTCAGCGGCGAGGGGTCCGTGCGCGCGTTCCTGATCCGCTCGGCGTCGGCGTTCAGGTAGATATGCGGGTCGTAGACGCCCGATGCATTCGGCGCCCGGAAGGCGATGATGTCTCCACCGCGCTGGCCGAGGTCGTAGCCGTGGCGCCGGTAAACCTCGCGCAGTTCCTCGGCCGTGAGCAACTGCACCGGGTTGAGCGGATCGTCGATCAAGTTCAGCGCGCGCTGCACCGCCGGATCCGCGTGCGTGCCCGTGCGCGGTACCTCGCTGCGCGGCGTCAGCAGGGACGCGAAGGGGAACACCCTCACGGCGTCACCGTCTCCAGTGCCCCGTCGATCTGCGGATCGGTCAGCGCCAATTCGAGCATCGTCCGCGCGATGGCGGTCTGACTGATCACCTGCAGCCGCGTCGTGGCCTCAGCCCCGGTGTACCGGACAGCCCTGTCCCGGCCAGTGTTGTCGCGCAGGATGATCACCAGCTCCGGCGGGGCCAGTCGAAACGAGGCCCCGGCGAGATCGAGCTGCGTCACCCGGACTTCCGGCGTCACTTCCGGCGTCGTGAGTTTGATCCGTTCCATGCCTGCCCTCTAAGCCGCCAGATAGACGCCGCTAATCGTGAAC
>DASPNH010000208.1:0-15396 GCA_035626675.1 Binatia bacterium | reverse complement strand
TCGGCGCGCATCAGGTCCATCGTAGGCGTGATCTGACGAGAAGACGAGGCGGCGGCATTGCCGTTTTTCTCGATCTCAGGCACTTCGGCGTCCATGAGGCGCGTCAAGCCGATCCGGATCATCATTCGGAGCCGGCCGTTGGTGCGCCTCGGGACCAATCTGCTGCTGGCCGCGCTCTTGCTGGCGACCATCTTCGCTGTCGACCCGTCCGACACGGAGTGGGGCCTGCAGCCGTTCGCTCCGGCCAAATACGCTCCGGCGTTCCTGGCCACGCTCGCCCTTCCCTTGTACTGGCTTGGTGCGCGCGGATTCCCGCTCGCGACGGCCCCATTCCTGTCGGCGATGCTGTTCAGCGCGTTCGTCATCGCCGGCAGCGTCTACACGATCTTTCGCCACGGCGCCGAGCTGTCCGATTCGTTCCTGGGACGCGGCCTGTGCGCGCTGCCGTTCCTGCCGTCCTACATGGCGATGTATCTGCCGACCGAGAAGCGCTACCTGGAACGCAGGCTCGCCGCAGCCTTGGTGGTGGCCACGGTTGTCATGGTCGTCATCCTGGTTCTGTGGCGACTGGGTGTGCGCATGGTCGACCTGAAGCACATCTACCACGAGCAATGCGTGTACTTCGCCGCGGTCGTCGGCGCAGCGCTGGCCGACCCGTGGGCGATGCGAAGAAGCATGCTCGTGGTTTTCTTCAGCCTCGCCGCCGCTGCGACGATCAAGCTGACAGGCTTCGCGTTCGCGCTCATCGGCATCGGTGCGCTGTTTCTGGTCGAGCTCCGCTCGCGCCGGAGGGTGCAGCAGAGCACTGCGGCGGCTCGCCGATTATGGGTGGGCACCGTTGCCTGCGCGTCGTTCGCTTCCATGGCAACGGCGGCAATCGTCTACCAAGCGCTTCTGCCGAGCGGCAGCCCTGGCGTGCGGCTGGTCACGTACGGCGAACGATGGGAGCTGTTCCAGACCAGTCCGCTGTGGGGCCAGCTTTTCGTCGGCTCCCCGATCATGCGAGTCGGCTTGAGCGTGCTGCCCAGCCATTCCGACACCTTCGATGTGATGGCCTTCGGCGGCGTCCTCGGATTGATCCTGTTCCTGCTCCCCTGCGTCATCGCGTTGAAGCATGCGGTCGTCAGCCTGCCGGACTACGTGGCCCGCGCAGCGCGCATGGAGCTCGCCGCCACGGTCTTCGTCGCATCGTTCCTCTTCGAGCTGACGTTCAACCCGGTGCTCAATCAGGCCAAGCTCGCGCTGCCATTCTGGTTTTCCGTGGCGTGCCTGGTGGTCGACTGGCGCATCAAGGCACCGGAGCGGCAGCTGGCGATGCAGGACAAACGCGCCGTGCGCGGTGACCGCACGCGCTGGCCGTCCGTGCTCCAGCCCGGCGCTGCCCGCCGCGTTGCAGCCGTCAAATGAACGGCACGATGGAATGGCCGAGTGTGTACCGCAGATCCTGCGGTCTGGTGGCGATCTGGCGCGCCGGCACGCCGGCCATCACGGCGTAGGGCGCAACGTCGCCGGTTACGACCGCTCCCGCGGCGATGACCGCGCCCTTGCCGATCGTGACGCCGGGCAGCACGATCACGCGCGGGCCCAGCCACGCATAGTCCTCGACCACGACGGGCGCTCCGGTGACGGCGAACATGGGATCGCGGTAATCGTGCTGGAGCGTCCACACCATGACTTCGGAGCTGAAGTTGACGTGATCGCCGATGCGCAGGCCGCGACGCCCGTCGAGCGAAGCGCGGTGGCCTATGACGGTGTCGTCGCCGATCCTGATCTTCCACGGCGAACGCAGCTCGAAGCCGCCATAAAGCGTGCTGCCGGTTCCCAAGCGCATGCCGAGAGCCCGGATCAGCGCGTTGCGCACCAGGTGCGAGGGCAGGTACGAGATCGCCTTGACCGTGATGTGCAGGGCGGCGAGCGCCAGCGGTACCAACGCACCATCCACTCCGGACCGCGGCTGGCCGGTGGCAACTCGTTCGCGACCTTCACCCATTCATCACCGTGATGCCGGGTTCGAGCCTGTGCGAAAGCCGGGCCGATTGCAATGGAGCCGGTGAGCGGTAATGGCGGTCGAACGGTCGACGACTGGTGACGCCTCTCTACCTATTCTCGCTTCCTCGCAGCGGATCGACGTTGCTCCAACGGCTGCTCGCCGGACATCCACGCATCGCGACAGCGAGCGAGCCGTGGATCCTGCTCCCGCTGGCGGGCATGTTCAGCGCGACCGGAATTCGCAGCTATGCGGAGTATTCGCAGTGCGGCGCCCGCATCGCCATCGAGGATCTCGCTGCACGGATGCCCGCAGGCGCGCGCGATCTCGAGGAGGCCGTGCGCAGCTTCACCCTGGACGTGTACCGTCGCGCTGCAGCGGGTGAGCCGGCCTATTTCCTCGACAAGACGCCGCGCTACTTCCTGATCATCGACTTCATCCTGCAGGTCTTCCCCGATGCCAAGGCCATCGTCCTGCTGCGCAATCCGCTGGACGTCCTTTCATCGGTAATCACGACCTGGGGCGAGGACCGGCTGTGGCTCCACAACGCGCTCCTGGACCTGTACCGCGGGCCGATTGCAATCCATGAAGCCTTGACCAGGCGTCCGGACCGTTTTCTGGCAGTGCGATACGAGCGTCTCGTCTCCGAGCCCGAGACGGTGTGCCGCCAGGTCTGCCAGCACCTGGGCCTGGACTTCGACGTGACGATGCTGCGAGGCGACGCGGGAGCCGCGGGCGCGGGCCGAATGGGCGACAAGTCGGCCAACGTCGCCGCGCCGTCGGTCGTCCAGTCGTCCGTGGACCGCTGGCACGAGGTGCTGAACACGCCTGTACGGCGGTATTTTGCGCGACGCTACCTGCGCCGTCTCGGTCGCGAAACGTGTGCGACGTTCGGCCTGGACCAGTCGGCGGCGCTGGCCGAGCTGGACGGTCTCGAGGTGCGTTGGGACAAACTCGGTGCGGACGCGGGCGCGATGGTCCTGTCGTTCCTCGGCCCGCTGGTCGCGTCCTCGGCGCTGCGCGACCTGTGGCGCCGGCGTGGCACCCTGCCGATCCCGAAGATCGATTGACGTTCGAAGACTACGACCGACGGCGTGTGAACAGGACGTCCTGCTGCGCGCCCAGAGGCGAAGTCAGCGGACGCGGCGCCTCGATGCGCGCGAAGCGCAGGTAGCTCGCCACGTCGTAGTCGTTGCGGAGGATGAATGGCTGGTAGCCGACGCTGCGGAAGCGCTCGACCACTTCCCCGGCCTTGTCCTGACCGCCCGAAATCTCCACGATCAGATCGACGTCGTTCGCATAGAGCGAGCGGTTGTTCAGGAAGTCGTCGATGATCGCTCCTTCGGCTCCCTCGACGTCGATCTTGATCAGGCGCAGGCGCGAGCGTTCCTCTTCGGTCAGGAGCTCGTGCAGAGGCGCCGAGCGGACCTCGGCCTCTTTCTCCAGCTGCGGACTGCCGACCGTCGTCGTCTTTCCGCTGTTACCGCGTTCGCCGCGGAAAAGGGTCACGGTTCCGCGACGATCGGACGCTGCCGCGCGAACGACGCGGACGTTGCTTGCCGCGTTGAGCAGGAGGTTGTGCTCGAGCTGCCCGGCTATCGACGGCGAGGCCTCGACGGCGATCACGCGTCCTGCCTCGCCGACCGCTCGCGAGGCCAGGAGGCTGTGGTAGCCGATGTTGGCGCCCACGTCGCAGAAAACGTCGCCGGGGCCGAGGCGCTCAGCGATCGCTGCCGAGACGTGCGGCTCCCAGACACCGAAGTGGTAGATGAACATCCCTATGAAATCGCAGATGTCCACGTCCATGCGGGCCGAAAACCAGGTGACGGCCGTGCGATGACGGCCGAGTGTCCGCATGCTGCGATTGTAGATGCGCCAGGCAGGCAGCGGCAGGAATCGCAGCAGATGGATGCACGAGCGCCGGAGCGGCGGCAGCGCCGGCGGCGGGATTTCGATGACTGCGGTGTGCGAGGCTTTGTCGGTCACGACTGCATCTCGAGCTGAACCGCGCGCCACGCGCCGTCGAACCGGCTGCGCTGCTCCGAGGAGGGAAGCAGCATCGCCAGACGCGCCTTGTTGCGCAGGCGCCACCACAGATTCCATGCGAGCGTTGCCGGATGCAGGCTGCGCAGTGCGTGCCGTCCTCCCGCGGCCGCCTGCAGGAACGCCGACGATCGTTCGACGTCGCGTGTTCGCCGCGCCACGGCGCTTTGCAGGTACGGACTGGCGGCCGCGCTCGCCTGGATCGCTTCGTGTGCGTGGATCATCAGAGCCGATCTGTCGCCGTACTGCGACGAAGCCGTTGGAGTCTGGCAGTAGTAGTAGTCGGCATGCGCACTCCATCCCAGTCGCAGGCCCGCCAGTGCGCACCGCAGCGACCATTCCAGGTCTTCGCACCAGCGAAGCGACTCGTCATACCAGAGCGCGTTACGTTCCATCGCTGCCCGCGCGACCAGCGGCTGCAGCGTCGCCAGGTTGCCGCAGTCCCGGCCCTGCACGCCACACTGCAACAGCAGTCTCTGCGCGAACGACGACTGTTCCAGCGGCATTCCTCGCCGGCCCAGCAAGGCGCGCAACGGTCGCGGCGGCTCTCCGGCCACCCAGAGCTGCTGATCGGCGACCCATTCCGCGGCCGATGCGGCGGCGGTGGCCACCAGGTGCTCGATCCGCTCAGGGTGGATCCAGTCGTCGGCGTCCACGGCCGCGACCCATCGGCAATCTGTCGAGCGGATCGCAAGATTGCGCGCCGCAGCCACGCCCGCGCGCACCTGGTTGCGGATGATGCGCACGCGCGTCGAACCGGCGTGACGCACGAAGCTCTCGGCGGTGCCGTCGGTCGACGCATCATCGACGACGACGACTTCGAGGTCGCGAAAGGTCTGGAGGCGGATCGACGCCATGAGGCGGCTGATCCATGGCTCCGCGTTGCGCGCAGGAACGATGACGGCGACGGCCGGCATGATCAGCGCCGGTGAGGCGGGGCAGTACCGGCCACGTCGTAGCGAAGCCGGCCGGCGAGCCGCGGCGCGATCAGTTTGGTGGCGTGATGGAGACGGTGAAGCGCGTAGAGCCCCGCCGCGACGGCCAGGGGCTGACCGAGCAGGCGGCGACGGATGTGGAAGTCCTCGAGCATCGCTTCCGCGCGACGCGTGAAATGCTGCCCGCCGAGCGAGAACCGGCACAGCGCGCGGGGCAGATAGAGGCACCGCGCCGGCGCGGCGGCCGCCAGGAAGCTGCACACGAACGCGTAGTCCGCCGACCGCGGGTACTGCAGATCGTAGCGCAGCTGCGGCCGGTGGGCGCGCCGGAAGTACATGGACTGGTGCGAGGCGAACATTCCGTACGGCAGGAAGTCGTGCCGGCGGGCTCTGCGATACAGGTCGTGTCCGCCGGAGGGAACGTCGATCGAATCGCCGTAGACGAGCTCCGGCTCGACCTCCGCAGCGTCGATGCCCGCGCGGATCGAGTCGAGCGCGTCGGACGCTGCCAGCGTGTCGCCGCTGTTCAGGAACACGACGTATCGGCCGCTGGCGCGGTCCAGGCCCTTGTTCATCGCTTCGTAGGTGCCGCGGTCGGGCTCCGAGACGAAAATGTCGCCGTCGGTCGCGTTGTCCGCCAGCCATCGAGGCGTTGCGTCGCTGGAGGCTCCGTCGATGACTATCCATTCGTAGTCGCGGCAGGTCTGCTCGCGGATGCTGGCTGCTGTCGCATGCAATCCGGCGATGTCGTTCCTGGTGACCGTGACGATGGAGAACAGTCGGCCTGACTTCATGCTTCGGAAGTACTCTCGCAACGACGCCGTGCGTGCTCTAAAAGGAAGCGGCGACTCACGGGCGAGCGCCGACGAATCCTCTTTTCGCAGATGGATTGCAAGGCAGTATGACGTCGATGGAGGAAGAGCATGCAACCACACCTCTGTCGGCTGATCCGCCGGGACTCTCCGACAGACAGACGCTGCGTCTTGCAGGTGGAGCGGGAACGTCGTTTCTCGGAAAGGTCCTCGGGCGGCTGATCCAAGTCGCCGCGCAGATCGTTTTCGCAAGATACCTCGGCATGCACGACTTCGGCCGGCTCGCCCTCGGGCTCGTGGCGGTCCGTGTCCTGGGCACCATCGCGCCTCTCGGTCTCCACCGCGGCATCGTCGTTTTCGGGTCCAGGTACTGGAAAGTGGACGATGCGCGGTTCCGCGCAGTCGTCTTCGAAGCGATCGCGCTGACGCTGGCATCGTCGCTTGCGCTGGCGGCGGCGTTGGCCGCGTTCGCGGACGCGATCAGCGTCCATGCGCTGCAGGGATCGCTGAGCGGCGATCAGTTGCGTTCCTTCGCCAAGATCATCCCCGTCTTCGCGATGCTGCGAATTCTCGTCGACTCCACGCGCGTCTCTCAGCGAATGCACGTCGGTGCCATTGCCGAGGACGTCACACAGCCGTTGTTGTCGTTGTTCGCGTTCCTGCTCCTGATGGGCGCCGGAAGTGGTGCGCTCGACGCCGCCGTGCAGGCGGTATTCCTTTCGTTCGCCGGCGCGTTCCTGCTGACGATCCCCTTCCTCCTCGTGCTCTTCCCGCAGCTGAGAACGGGTTCCCGGCCGCGCTGGAACCTGGGCGAGCTGGCCCGCTTCGCGGCGCCATCCTCTCTGGCCGTGACGTTCGGCATCCTGGGAACGATGCTCGATCGGATGATCGTCGGCTACTTCCGGCCGCCGCACGAGATGGGGCTGTACCAGGCGGCCAGCCAGGTTTCGATCGCCTTCACCATAGTCGTGGGATCCTTCACCTCGATCTTCGCTCCGATGGCCGCTCGCTTCCTGGCCGCCGGCGACCACGCGGCGCTGCAGCAGCTCATGTGGCGGAGCACGCGGTGGGGCCTTTATCTGAGCCTTCCCGTCTACGTGTTCTTTCTCGTCATGCCGGGGGCGGTGCTGGGCACGACGTTCGGCGATGCCTACGCGCAGGGCGCGCCGGTGTTGCGCTTCCTGGCCACCTCACAGCTCCTCCTGGTCGTTTCGGGCAATCTGGTGCTGCTACTCATCACGAGCGGCAAGCAGACCTGGTGGCTGGCCTTCACGGCGTTCGGTGTGGCGCTCAATGCGGTGACCGGCACGATGCTCGTTCAGCGTCATGGATTGATCGGTGCCGCCATTGCCAACACGCTCACGATCGCCGCGGTCAGCGCCCTGGTGGCGATCGCGGTCCACCGCTTGCTGCATGTGTGGCCCGTCGACCGCCGTACGCTGCGACCGCTCTTCGGCGGCGTCGCATCGTTGCTGGCGGGCCACGTCTGCGTGCGCTCGATCGCCACCGACGCGTCGCTGGCCGCGATGGTGACGACGGCCGCCGTCGTCGGCGTCACGTTCGTCGGTGTGTGCTGGGTGCTGGGGCTCGACGAGGACGAGCGAGTGGTGTTGCGCGCGCTGCGCGGCCGACTGGTGTCACTGCGGACCTGAGGTGCGGCTGCGCCGGCGTGCCGCGCGACGAGTGCGTATCGCTGCTCGGCCTAGAAACGCCAGGTCGCGAGCGTAGCGAGAGCCGAGCCGGCGCGGCTCCTGCAGCATGCGGAACGCCCACTCCAGGCCGAGACGCTGGAGGGCGGCCGGTGCGCGCCTCACGTTCCCGGCAAGGAAATCGAGGCTGGCGCCGACGCCGATCCCCACCTTGCAGTGCAGATCCTCGAGGTAGCGCATCAGAAAGAGATCCTGCTTGGGGCAGCCGAACGCGACCAGGAGGAGGTCGGGTCTGGCATCGGCCACCATGCGCACGGCGGCGGCGCAGCTTTCCGGATCGTCGAGATCGACGGCCGGTGCTGCAACGCCGGCGATGCGCAGGCCGCGAAAGCGTTCGCCGAGCAGCCCGGCCACTCGCGCGGCGGCACCGGGCATGCCGCCGAGCAGGTAGATGGATCGTCCCCTGCGGCGAGCCTCCTCGGCGAGCGGCACGATCAGATCGGCGCCGGCAACGCGGCTGCGAAGACGATCGCCCTGCATTCGCGCGAGCCACAGCAGCGGCGTTCCGTCGGCCGTCACCAGATCGGCGGTGCGCAGCGCACGCGCGAGCTGGCGGTCACGGGCGGCCAACCGCAGGAAGTCGAGATTGGCCGTGGCAACGCGGCGGGCGACGTCGCCGTCGAGCCACGCTCCGATCAGCGCGACGGTTTCGGGCAGATCCAGGTCGGCCACCGGTGTGTTCTCGACCCAGACGCTGGACGGATGGGGCTGCCGCGATGCGCGTGATTCCACGACGCCTTCGTAAAGCTCGAGAAGTCGCCGGTAGCCGGCCTCGGCATCGTAGGAAGCTTCGAATGCGTTGCGTGCTCGCGAGGACAGAAAACGGTTCAGCGGAGCATCCTGCCACAGGCGCAACGACGCGGCCGCCAGGGCAGGCGCATCGCCGGGGTCGACGGGGATGCAGCCGCGGCTCTCGTCGGCCAGCTCCGCCAGCGACCCCTGGCGCGATGCCAGCACCGGCACACCGGCCGCCATCGCCTCGAGCAGCGCGATGGGAAAGCCTTCGTACCAGAGCGAAGGCATGACGAGAAAACGTGCGGATGTCAGGCGCCGGCGCACGTGCTCGGGGGCCAGCCAGCCTTCGATGTGTACGTGCGGCCGCTTCGATGCCCATGCGCGCAGCCGCGATTCCCACGGCCCGCTTCCGACGATTCGCAGTGGGATGGCAAGGCTTTCCCATGCAGCCATGAGCGTGGCGATGCCCTTCTCGTCGGTCAGCCGGCCGACGAACAGCGCGAAGTCGCCGTCCGTGGTTCGAACCGGCGGCGTATCGTTTAGAAAATTCGGCTTGACCACGATGCGATCCGCCGGCAGGCCGCCCTCGATGAACTTGGCGCGGGCGAACTCGGTGAGCGCCACATACCGGTCGACCGCATGACGCCACGTGCCGATGGCGTGGTGCATCGACAGCATACCCGCAACGGCAACGGTTCCGGGCAGCGATCCGCGGTAGCAGCGATGGCGCAGGGCAGAGAACGAAGAGCCGTGCAGGCAATCCTCACAAACGGCGCCGTCGCGGAAAAGCTCGGCCTTGGCGCACAACAATCGGTAGTTGTGCAGCGTCTGGACCACAGGCACGCCCGCTCGGCGGCAGGTGTAGTAGGCCGAGGGCGAGATCAGCGGGAAGGTATTGTGGAAGTGCACCACGTCGGGCCGGAAGGCACGGATTTCGGACTCCAGCGCAGCCGCCGTCTCCGATGCCCATGCCGTCGCCATCGCGGTGCGGAGGAGGCCGGAGAGCGAGTCGGTGGCGTCGGCGCTGGCGCGCTCGAACCTCTTCACTTCGTGGCCATTGCGCGCGAGCACGGCTGCCTCGGCGTGAAAGGCATAGTCCTCGCCGCCGGGCTGGCGATAGAAGTTGTGAACCAGCAGCACTCTCACGTGCCGCCCTCCGCGCATCGCAGGTCGATCTCGGCATACAGAAGCGCCAGCGCGGCACCGAGCGGACCGGAGGCGGCGGAAAGCGTGTTTCCGAGCAGCGAATAGAGCAGGAGCGCGATGGCAGCGATCGCCAGAAGGCACAGGTCGGCGCGCGAGCGCGTCCGCATCCACAGCCGGCCCAAATGGAGAAGGGGTGTCATCACGACCACGGCCAGTGCCACCGCGCCGGCCGCGCCCCATTCGTAGATGGCGCGCAGGAACTCGTTGTGAGCAGTGCGGTTGGGGTCGAGCCGGGCGGCGTCGTAGTCGCGATAACGGACGTCGCCCTCGGCGATCACCACCGCCGAGCTCGAGGTGCCGTGCCCGAACGCCAGCTCGCCCCATTCCGACCGTGAAATGCGCGCGAGCAGAGCTCCGTAGATCTGCAGCCGGTCACGCAACGTTCCGGCATCACCTGTCTCGGCGAAGCTCGTGCCGAACAGCAGCAGGTCGATCGGATCGCGCTCACGCATGAACGTTCGCACTCCTGAAGGCGCAACGGTCCAAAGCAGCACGAGCGACAGCGTCGCGACGGCGAATGTGACCATTGGGGCGCGCGCGGCTCGCGGCGCACTGGCGACCACCCAAATGCCGACGATGGCGACGAAGGCCTGACGGCTGCCGTTGGCGAGCGAGGCCACGGCCGTCGATCCCGCCGCGATGCCGGCGCTGAATGCGGAGAGCCAGCCGCGCTCGGCCGCGATCAGCGCAAGCGAAAAGGCGATGGGAAGCATCAGGCCGAAGGCCTGCGGTGCCACGAAGCTGGTCAGCCGATTGGTCACGGCTCCGTAGGGGTTTCCTGCAACGAACGTGTGGAACGAGGCGACGGCCACGCCCACCGCTGCGAGCCATATCGCGCCGACGCAGATGGCCGGCCGCTGCATCGACGCCAGCCATCGATACACGGCGAACAGGCAGCCGTAGCTCCACAGGTAGCCGACCTGCTCGGCAGCCGCGAAAGGATAGGGGCTGCGTGCGACGCCGAGCGCAGCCAGCGCGCTCAGCACGACGAAAGCCGCCGCCGCCGCGCGCAGCGCCGGCCGCGGCCTGCCTGCCCGCAACGTCGCCGCAGCGAGCAGTGTCGGCGCGACCACCACGAGCAGGACATTGCGGATGCCCACCGTTGCAGGCGACGGATCGGCCGGAGCGGCGGCGTCGAGGTGAAGGCAGGCCAGGTGCACGGCGGCGCCGGCCGCGATCCATTGATGCGATCGAGAAAGCGCAGAGGCACCGACCGGTGGTTGGTCGTCCGCCGATCCCTCGCTAAAGTACGTGGAGTGGTGCTCCCTCACGTCTTCCTTTCGCTCGTTGTCATTTCCCGCGCGACGCCCGGTCCGATCTGCCGTGCCTGCATGACGGCCTGAACGGACGGGAAGATGGCCACGGCAACCACCGAGACGCAATCGCGCGAACTGTCCATCGAGATCGCCAAGCTCTCTTCCCGCCGCGGACTGCTCGAGGAGTCGCGGCAGATTTTGGTGGGCCTGAGCCTGGTGGCGGCAGACTGGCTGACGTTGTGCGCGTGCCTGCTGCTGGTGTGGTCGGTCCGGACCGTTGCGCTGCCGCTGTTCTTTCCGTCGCTGCCGGATCTCTACGAGCTCGGCTTCTATTTCCGCGGCTTGTACTTCTTCGCGCCGTGGCTCGTCGCCCTGGCGGCGGCGCGGCTGTATTCGCGGCACAGCAATTTCTGGGACGAGGTTCGTGCGGTCGTCCGGGCGAGCACGTGGGGCACGGTCATGGTCGTGGTTCTGGGTTTCACCGAGAACGTCGACCGCGAGGTCGCCAGGACGCTGATCGGCAGCCTCTGGATCGTCTCGCTGCCGGCACTGACGCTGTCGCGGTACTGGCTGAAGAAGGGCCTGGCACGTGCGGGCCTGTGGTGTCGAAAGGTTCTCGTCGTGGGCGCCGGCGACGCTGCAATCGATCTGGCCAACGGCCTGAAGGACGACATCACGCTCGGCTACGAGCCGATCGCGTTCGTTTCCGACCACGACGGCCCCGGCACGACGGCCTCCGACGGATCGCTGCCGGTCTTCGGACCATACGACGCGCTCCCCTCGTTGCTCGACACGCTGAGCGTGCGCGACGTCGTCATCGCCATTCCCGACGCCAGCGGCGAGATGCTGTCGCGGATCGTCTCGCTGTGCGAGGGCCGCGTGGATTCCCTTCGCGTGATGCCGGCGTCTATCGGAATGGCGGTCATCGACATCGAGACCGAGACCATCGGGGCCAACCTGCTGATCTCGATGCGCTCGAACCTGGCCCGACCGAGCAATCTGATCATCAAGCGCATCACCGACGTCTTCGGAGCCGTCGTGCTGCTGGTCCCGGCCGCTCCGATGCTGCTGGCGATCGCACTGATGATCCGGCTGGACAGCAGGGGACCTGCGTTCTACGTGCAGGAACGCGTGGGAAGACATGGACGTCTGTTCCGCTGTCTCAAATTCCGCACCATGCACCTGGACGCTGAACAGCGGTTGCAGGAGCACCTTCGCGACGACGCGGTCGCACGCGAGGAATGGTTGCATTTCAAGAAGCTCAAGACGCGCGATCCACGCGTCACGCGCGTTGGCCGCTACCTGCGGCGGCTGAGCCTGGACGAGCTTCCCCAGCTCGGCAACGTGCTGCGCGGAGACATGAGCCTGGTCGGTCCTCGACCCTACATCCAGCACGAGCTGGACGGCCTCGAGGACAAGTTTCGCACGATCCTTCTGGCGTGGCCGGGGATCACCGGGCTGTGGCAGGTCAGCGGGCGCAACGAGCTGACGCTGATCCAGCGCATGCGTCTGGACGAGTACTACGTCCGCAACTGGTCGCTGTGGCTGGACCTGCAGATTTTCCTGCGCACCTTCGGCGCACTGGCGAAATCGGACGGCGCGTACTGATCATGACCACGGCGACCAAGGCCGTCGCGGCGCCGTACGGGACACGGGTGATCGTCGGGACGCGCGTCGATGCCATCACCAGCGAGGACGTGACGGGCCTGGCGTTCGCGTGGGCGCGCGAGCGGACCGGCCGCTACGTCTGCGTCTGCACCGTCCACATGGTGATGGAAGGCTACGACGACCCGGCGTTCCAGGACGTCGTCAACGGCGCCGACCTGGTGACGGCGGACGGCGTGCCGCTGGTATGGTGCCTGCGCCTGCTCGGTCTGAGAGATGCCGTTCGCGTGCACGGTCCATGGCTGCTGCCGTTTCTATGCGAGCAGGCAGCGCGCCGTGGAGTTCCGGTCGGTTTCTACGGCGGGGAGGAAGAGGTCATGCGCGACCTGCTCGCCGAGCTTCGCCGCCGCGCGCCGGGGCTCCAGGTCGCGTATCAATACTGCCCACCGTTTCGCGCGCTGACCGCCGAGGAAGATGCAGCAGTCGTCGACGAGATTCGCCGCTCCGGCGTGCGCATCCTGTTCGTCGGCCTCGGCTGCCCGCGCCAGGAACGCTGGATGGCCGAGCACCGCGCCGGCCTGGACGTCGTCATGCTGGGCGTCGGAGCCGCGTTCGATTTCGTATCGGGTCACAAGCGCGAAGCGCCGATGTGGATGCAGCAGCTCGGTCTCGGCTGGTTCTTCCGCCTGCTGTGCGAGCCGCGCCGGCTGTGGCGGCGTTACGTTCACCACAATCCGCGCTTCGTGGCGCTGTTCGTCCGTCAGCTCATGCAGCGGGGACGCCTGCAGGTTTGAACGTAGAAAACCAGTGCGGCAATGACAGCTGTTCGTGGTCGTCGGCGCCGCGACTGCGCCGCCGGCGACTCGAAATCACCAGATCGTCGCCGCGATGCGGACGCCCCAAGGAATCATTCCGTCGACCGTCTTGGCGTCGACGACCTGCACGGTGACGTCGTTTGCGGCGACCGGAGTCGTCCCGTCGAAGGCGCACCAGGCCAGAAAAGCGGGCCCGCCGATGCTCCTGCCGTCGGTCGTGAACGTCACGTCCAGCGTGCCTGCGCCGGCCTCGAGAAACGCGAAGGACGCATCCGCGTTCAGCCCCGCGCACAAAAGTACGCCGTCCTTCTGCGCCAGCGTGCCCATCGTCGCAGCGTAATCGACGCGGAAGGTCGCGGTCGCCAGCGCCTGCGTCGATTCGAGCTCGATCATCAGACCGTCCGGAGCATGACACGCCATCGCCGGCGCGAGTGCGACCGCTGCCGACAGCGCGGCGAGGGCATCCGTGGCAGCGACGGTCAGATTGCCGTCGACGTCGCACACCCACGGCGGACAGCGCACGTCCCTGCCGACGGCCGATGCCAGGATCAGAAGCGCGTCGCCCGCCGTGAGGACATCGTCATCGATCGCGTCGGCGCAGTCGCGAACGGGATGGCCGGCGGCGCCGATCGACTTCAGGCGGAACCCGTGTCCGGTGCTGCCGGGATTGATCTGGGGCAGAAGCTCCAGACGGACCTTGTGGACGACTGCATCGCCGGCCCAGGGAAAGATCTCGACGCGAAAGAACTTGCTCCAGTTCTGCGAGATCCAACCGTCGAGCAGGATCGGAGTGCCGCCGTCCAGGCTGGCACTCACCATACCCATGGGCCCCCGGAGCGCTTGCTGCACGACCGAGACGACGCTGCCCTCGATCTCGAACTCGACGCTGCTGCCCGGCTGATCGGATACCCATGCGGCGGCCTGCGCGTCGTACCACCAGCCGTCGTTCGCTACCGGTACCAGGTTCGCCGCGTCGTGCAGCGACGTTCTCTCGTATGTGTCGGTGAACAGCGGCGGCGGCACCGGCGAGACTTCCGGGAAGATGTCGTGCGCCGGCAGGCCGGCGGCGACGTCATCGAGCACGGATACGAGGAAGGAGGCTGCGTAGGCATGCCCGACGTCGTTCGGATGGGCGTCATCGGCGGCGATCTGTTCCCATTGCACATCGCCTTGCTCGAGCGCCGGCTTGAAAGCATCGGCATAGCTGACCATGGGAATGCCATAATGCGTACCCACCTCGGCATGCCACGCCTGCGCACTGCCGGTGTCGATGCGCATCATGAAGAGCATCATGACGGCGACGTGCTCGTCGTGGCGGAGGATCTGTCGCACCAGACCTTCCATCGGGTACCGCGACCAGACGTGATCACCGTCGTTGATGGCGAATTCGATGATGACAAGGTCGGGCTCGTGCGAGAGCAGGTCGCGCTCGGCGCGCAGGACTGCATAGTGCGTTCCGGTGGCGCCCACGCCGGCGTTGACGAATGTCACTGGCGACTCGGGGAACGCCTGCTCCCACCAGTCGGCGACCAGACGGCCGTAGATACGGCCCGGCGCCGTGGCACCGCCGCCGGCCGTGATGGAGCCGCCGATGGTCGCGACCGTGATCGGCTCACCGCGGCGAGCCTTCAGCATGGTGGCGCGCAATCGGGCGGGATCGCCGGCGCTTACCAGCGAGCGCGCGACCAGCGACTCGTCGTTCCCGGCGCGCACGGTGCATGGGATGTTGGCGCCGGCAATGAGGGCGATGGCGACCAGCCATCCCTTCGTCGAAACGCGACCCACGCCCCCTCTTAGTAGGTGGTGGGTGCGTCGACAAGACACGTTGAGGGTCGTCGGTGGAGCTTCCCGCGGCCGTGGGTTAGAGGCACGATTCTCGCACGTCTGGCGGCGTCGCCAGGTCCGGACGCGGGGAGGATCCGTATCGTGAACAGTGCCCTACGCCACCGCCTCGAGCTCATCGCCGCTCGTGTGCTCCGGCGTCTGTTCCTGCGCACCACCGTGCAGGAGATGTTGCACCGCGAGCAGTTCTTCTACGACGCCGCGCAATACCTGGCGTTCAACGGGATCGATGGCGACTACGTGGAGTTCGGCTGTCACGGCGGCCGCACATTCGCGATGGCCTACCACCAGTTCCAGAAGCACGGATCGTCGGCGCGTCTTTGGGCGTACGATTCGTTTCAGGGCCTGCCCGCACCGGACAGTGCGAACGATGACCACCCCGTCTGGACCGCCGGCAACATGCGTACGGAGCTGGATGAGTTCCATCGGCTGTGCGCCGCCCGCGGGGTCC
>DASPNH010000207.1:0-72916 GCA_035626675.1 Binatia bacterium | reverse complement strand
CGTCGAAGCCGAGGTTGGTCAGGTCGACGTCGCACGGGCCGCGAATGGCCATGCCGAGGTTCTCGATCGGAACCTGCAGGCGCTTGTCGGCGCGCAGGTACAGGGTCGATTCGAAGGCGCCGGGAGGAGTGATGTTGGCGTCGCAGTTGTAGAAGCCGCCGCCGTCCTGGATCAGGTCGTCGCGCTCGTAACACTTGGAGCGCCACAGCAGCGTCTCGAAGATGGTGCTGCGTGCCCGGTGCGAGGCGATGCTGTGGCAGAGTTCCTCTTCACCGCTGACCGGAATCGCCGGTGGCTGCAGGTCGAGGATCTCGCTGACGGAGTCGGCCGCCGCCTTGCCCAGGTCGGCAACGCACTCTCCGACCTCGGTCCATTCGGTCAGAGAACCGCAGGCCGTGCTCGGATCGAGGATGTCCGAGGGATCGACATCGATGTCGACATTGAGGCTGTCGCACACTTGCGTGAGCCGCTGGCCAATGCGGGTTCGAACCGAGATGTGTCGATCGAGACGGCGGTCGGTTCCAGTGTCACCGGTTCCGCTGCCACCGAGCGCCGCGCTGTCGGCCTGACAGTCGGTGGACGGATCGATGGCGCCCAGAATCTTTTGATGAACACACGCGGTACGTGCGCGCATGATGCCAACGGCAGCGACTCGCGCACCGCGACCCAGAATGTCGCGGCACTGAACTTCCGTCGGCGTCAACGCACTGGCCGAGCTGGCCATCAGCATGAACGCGCTTGTCAGACCCAGAGCTGCGATCGACGCCAGCGACCGCTGCTGACGACAAGCGTGCAATCTATCCTTCTTCATTGTGCCCCTCGCTGCGCAATGTCTCCCACCCCGGCAATGACGACCACGGGCAAAACAAGTCACCCGCGCTGGCGCCCGACGGGCGCGCCATCGAAGTCCTTAACAAGGCTTACAGGGTCAAGGCCCCCCAAAGGCCTCAATGGGGCAGAGAACTAACAAGAGGCCGCGCGCTACGTCAACGGAAATGACGGCACTATCTTCACTTACGCGTCGGTCTCGGGCGGATGGGGGAGATTGGACGTGAATCAGTTTCGGCGTCGAAGAAGCCTGCGGAGCCATCCATTTTTGTCTTCTGCTCTCTCTTTGCCAGCCTCCCCGGCGAGCGCCTGGTCGGCCTCGGGATGGTCGATCATCGACAAGGCCTGGGCAGCCCGCGAGCGGACAAGGAGATCGAAGGAGGCCAGGTAGCGTTCCACATTCGCCTGCAGCCGGTCCTCGGTCACGATCGGCTTTCCCTGCGAGGCTGCGAAGGCCTGAAGTCGAAGGAACAGGCCCGTAAGATGGTGACGTAGCGCGTCACGGCGCGCCGGCGAGGCACCTTCGCGCATCGTGCGCGCAAGAAGACCCACCGCGCCCGTCTCATTCTGAATCACTCGCCCAACCTCGGCGGCGCAGTCTTCACACTCGAGCCATGCCTGCAATTTCGCGGCCTGAGCACGACGCGTATGCGGTGGTACGAGCACGTCCCTCCACGCCAGCGGCGGACATGCGCGCGAGGTCGCATGATCACACGTGCGTATCGGTCCCTTGCGAAGCTTCCATCGATTGAGAATCGAACGAGGCTCCAGAGATGCGCGGAAGCATTGGCCTTCCGTCCACGCCCGCCGCAGCGCGACAGTCGGTTGCATCAGGTTGTCCGCAGCCAGCTCGGGCGCGTGCTGCAGGCCAAGGAGATGACCGAGGGCGTGGGCCAGCGACTCGGGCTGAGAGGCGGCGCCGATCAGCACCATTCCATCGGAAACGCAGGTGACGGCGCCGCCGGTCCATCCAGGAAGGTATAGGAGCGTCACGCGCCCCGGGCTTGGCAGCGCGGCGGCGGACGTCGCCTCCCCCAGCGCGCGGCAGTTGCCGCTGCGGGCCTCATCGGCCGCCGCCATGAGCGCCGAGATGTTCGTCTCATCCAGAGTCGCCTCCGGAAACTCGACGTCGCCGAGCACGGTGATCCCGCACCGACTGTCGTCGAGGAGCATGTCGGCGACCGCAATTTCGAAGCGCGCACGGCGCGCCAGACCAACGCGCTCCTGCTCGTTGCCGAGGAGCAGGACGCGCAGCGGCAGGACGACGCTGCGCTGCTCGAGCCGGATGTCGAGGCGCTCGCCAATGGCCCCGGTCCAGCCCGTGCTCTCGACGCTCGCAGGATGCGTCGTCGGGGGCGCAGTCGCGGTTTTGGCGGGGGTGCGGGATCGCGAGTACTCGATCGATGGCTCCAGCGTGCGGCGCCCGTCGTTCGTGCTCGGCAGTGACGAGACGTGGACGGCGTTGCGCGCGGAGAACACCGTGACCTCGGATGGACACCCCGAACGCGACTCTACGTTGCCGACGTAAAGGGAGCCGCGACCAAGCCACAGCTCTGGCCCCGTACAGGCACCGTCGCGCGCTGCATGCAGCAGCAGGACGGCCTCGTCGGCTGAATCGTTGCCGTCAAGGACGATCCGGTCGCTGCGCGGCTTTTGCAGCGGACAGCGCTGCACGCGCAGCTCGTAGCGATCGGTCGCGATGATATTGCCGCCCGAAAGCTGGGTGACGGTCCACGTAAGGCGCGCCGGGATCCGATATGCGGGCGCCGCAGGCCTGGACACTTCCCATTGCGGATCCTCTTCCGGACCGGCCGCTTCGGTTTCTTCGGCGTCGTGCGGCTCGCCACCGGCCGTTCCTCCAGGACTGACCGCCTCGCGGCCGCGCATTCGGGTCTGCCGCGCGTCCATGTCCACGCCAGGCTCGGCGGCGTCGGGCTGCGCATCGCGGGCCTGTGCATCGGGCGATGCCGGTGCCGGCTGCGTGGCGGGCGGCGAAGCCATCGCCGCATGTCGCAGCTCGCGCCCATCGACCCGTACCTGGAAGCGGAGACGGCCGGGGCGCTCCGAGCCGGCGGTGGCCAGCCCGCTCAGCGTCGTCGTACCCATTCCCAGCTCGATGTCATTGCCGTTCCTGGCAGCGGCGCCCTGCAGCACGATGGCCGATGCGGGCGCGCCTTCGACACGCGCCGTGATGCGCGCAAAGCCATCGCCTTCCATCTGGACGCGCACGTCCACCGGCGTGTCGTCCGAACATCCCGCGCAGCATCCACGCACTGGGCAGCCGAGCACGAGCGGCGGCGGAGACAAGTCGGTGCGAGCGGCGTCGTGAACGCAGACGTCGCGCACCACCTCGTCGGCAGCGGCGACACGCGCGGCCAGCACGACCGGCAGCACGTGCAGGCACGCGGTCGCGATGGTGCGGCATGCGGACTGCCATCGGCGATGCCGGAGCGCGCGCCCGCCTCCATGGAGCTTTCTCGCCCTCACGCGTGGCTCCCGACCATCGTGAGCCACGTCAGGTTGTCGGTTGATGCTCGGGGGCACTTGTGAGCTACTAGCCGCACGGAAGACGACCTGCGCTGCTTCCGAAGATTGTCCGGAGCCTTACGAATCGCATGACGAGCATCGAGTTCCTCGGCCACAGTGGCCTGGCAGTCCGCCACGGTACGCACCTGCTGCTTTGCGACCCCTGGATGTCGAAGAAGGGCGCCTACAACGCAAGCTGGTTCCCCTACCCGCAGTATCCGCACGACGATCTGTCGGCGCTGCAGACGCCGACCGCGGTATACCTGTCGCACGAGCACCTGGACCACTACGACCCCGAGTTCATGGACGCGATCGACCGGTCGATTCCGATCATCACCGGCCGCACGTTCAAGAAGCGGTTCCTGTCCAAGCTGCGCAAGAGCGGCTTCACCAACATCGTCGAGCTCGACAACTTCGAAGCCTACGAGATCGCTCCCGGCCTCCTCGTGCGAGTCGATACGCCGACGTTCCACTGCCCTCCCCACTGGTTCGACTCGTGCGCGCTGATCGAGGCCGACGGGTACAGGATCTTCAACCTCAACGACTGCAACCTGGCGCTGCCGGTGGCCGACATCCGCGCGATGAACATCGACGTCATGCTCGCGCAGGCCTCGCCCGCCATCTGGTATCCGCTCGTCTACACGACCTACGACGGCGAGAAGAAGAAGGAGCTGCGCGCCGCGCGCCGCGAATCGGCGATCCAGTCGTTCGTCACCGCGGCCAAGGCGATCCAGCCGCGACTGGCCATCCCCTTTGCCGGGCCGCCGATCTTCTTCGACCCCGAGCTGGCCGAGCACTTCGTCGATTCCGACAGCATGTTTCCGACCGCGCCGGTGGCCGAGAAGCGGTTGCGGCACGAGCACACGCCCATCGGAACGCTGACGCTCAAACCGGGCGACGTGCTCGAGATCGGCGAGCGCGGCGCGGCCGACGAGTTCACCGTGCGCGCCACGCCCGAATACGCCGACTTCGACTACGAGCGCGACCGCACCGCCTACTATCAGAAGCACCGCGCCGAGAAGGAGAGGGTCGTCGCTTCGGTCCTGGCCGCCGTGGCCGAACCGGCGCCGGGGCTGTTCGAACGGTTCCGCCGCCACTTCCTCCCCTTCCTCAAGGGCCATCCCTACTTCGTCGAGAACATCAACATCCGCCTTCGCTTCCGCGTCGTCGGTCCCGAGGGCGGCGACTGGGTGGTGGACTTCCGCACCGAGCCCAAGCCGGAGCTGGTCTACGAGTACGACGGCGAGCACTGCCATTACACGTTCGAGATGAGTTCGAAGCTGATCGGACAGGTCCTGACCGACGAGATGTCGTGGGAGGACGCATTCCTGTCCCTGCGCTTCACCGCGCACCGCGATCCCGACCGCTACAACCAGCACCTGTTCACGCTCTTCAAGATGAGCGACTCGCGAGCGCTGCAGGCCATCCAGAAGGCGGAGACTGCCGACCGTTCCAACGAAACGTTCCGTCTCGCGGCCGAAGGCTGCGTGTACGAAGTGCAGCGCTACTGCCCGCACGGCGGCTCCGATCTTTCCGAGGCCGAAGTCGAGGACGGCCACGTGATCTGTCCCGGCCACCACTGGCGCTTCTCGCTGGCGGACGGCCACTGCGCCAACGCCGAAGGCCGCATCATCGTGCGCAAGCTCTCCGACGAGGAAGCCAAGGAATCGGTGGCAGCGGCCAAGGTGTAAAGGGCGAACGGCGATGTGCGGCCGCTTCGTTCTCCACACTCCTGCCGAAGCCCTGGCGCGCCACTTCGGCGCCGTGCCGGGCGAGCTCTCGCTCGCGCCGCAGTACAACATCGCTCCCACCCACGACGTCGTCGTCCTCCGTGTCGAGAATGGCCAGCGGCGCCTGCGCACGCTGCGCTGGGGCCTGATCCCGTTCTGGGCCAAAGACCCGGCGATCGGCTCGCGCATGATCAATGCGCGCTGCGAGACCGCGGCCGAGAAGCCGGGCTTTCGCGAGGCGCTTCGCCAGCGGCGCGCCATCGTCCCGGCAAGCGGCTTCTACGAATGGAAGAAACAGGGCAAGGGCAAACAGCCCTACTACTTCCATGCGCGCGACGACGCGCCGCTGGCAATCGCTGCGCTATGGGAGCGATGGAAGTCGCGTGACGGTCTTCGGCTGGAGACGTGCTGCCTGCTGACGACATCCGCCAACCGGACGCTCGACGGCGTGCACGACCGCATGCCGGTGCTGTTGCGACCGGAGGATTACGCTCTGTGGCTCGACCCGGGTGTGACCGACGTCGATGCGGTTTCACCGCTGCTGTCGCCGGCCGACGACGACAAGCTTGCGATGTATCCCGTCGACTCCTGCGTCGGCGACGTGCGCAACGATGACGAGAAGAACATCGCCCGCGCAGATACCGGCGAGCTGCCACTGTTCCCTGGCGCCCGCGGCGTGTGAGTTCGCGACCGCGATCGGCGGCTGCCGGTGCGCGTCAGGGATGTTCGGCCCTACCCCGGCGTGAGTCCCTCGCCGGTCACGACCCCGGGCCCCTCCCAGGTCCCTCGCTCCCGGGCCCGGGTCCGGGAAGGCCGCGTGCCCAATTCGGCATGACCGACTAATGCCGCGCAAAATCGAAGTGTTGCAGATGGGGATGGAGCCAGAGCCGGTGCCGGTCCGGGCAAATCGGGAGCGGCGGGAACGAACGTTATTGCTGACATCGGTGTTCGATGTCCCAACTGGCATAGAGTCGGAAGCGTAAGGACAGCGAACGGTGAGCCGCGCAAGGTCGAGACCTGGGCCAGGCGGCAATCTCCCGTCCGCTCCAGGGGGTTTTCGATGCACAACCTGCGAGTCGTCCCGTTCCTGGCCATCGCCGTGCAACTGGCGCTGATCTCCGTCTCGCACGCCCTGCCATCGGCCGAGACCGCCTGTCGCGAGACGATCGCCAAGTCCACGACTTCCTACGCCAAGGCCGCAGCCCGGGCGACGCAGACCTGCCACAAGCGTCGCAGCGCGGGCTCGCTGCCGCTCAGCGTCGATTGCAACGACGTCGACGCCGCCGACGACGCGGGCAAGGTCGACAAGGTCCGTATCAAGACGCGCCAGAGCATCGTCGATGCCTGCGCCGGCGCTTCCTCCCTGCTTGCGCAGTATCCGACGTGTCCGGCTCCGGCTGCCACCGCCGACGACGGCGGCGCCAGCGACGACATCGACAGCATGGGCGAAGTCAGCGACTGCCTGACCGCACTGCTGGACGCCGGCATCGGGCAGTGGTCGAACGATGCGCAAGGCAATCCGAGCCAGACCCTCTCCACCGCCAGGCAGAAGTGCCAGAAGACGCTCGGCAAGTTCTCCTCCAAGCTGATCCTGCGAATCATGAGCGAGCGCCGCGGCTGCCAGAAGTCGAGCGACGCCGGCGGAGGCAGCGCGGAGTATTCCTGCGAGGACGAAGATCCGCAGGGCCGTATCGACAAGGCTGCCTCCCTGCTTCGCGACAAGATTTCCGACGACTGCACGCTGCCCAACCTCGAGCAGCTCAACGCATGCGGCGACCAGGTCTCCGAGCTGCAGGACTGCGTCGAGGCGAGCGCAGACGCGACCGGCTCCAGCGCCATCGCACGCGCCTACGAACTGGACGGCGCAAGCGGCACGACCACCACGACCAACATCGATCCCACCACGACCACGGTCACCGGTCCCACGACGACCCTGGATGCAACCACGACGACGCTGCCCAGCGGCGATGCCTGCCAAGACGCTTCGGCTCCCGCGTGCAACGGCACCTGCCCCACCGGCCAGCACTGCTTCGACAACGGCGATGGATGCAGCTGCCGCATCACGGGCGAAGGCCCGTGCGCACCGGCGACGATCTACCGCTCGGTCAATTCGCGCTACTCGGATCCGCCGACGATCACGCAGCTGACCGCCGGCTGGTCGGGCGGCGCAAACACCATGGACTTCCCTGACGGCGCCGGCGACACCATCGACGTCGACTGCGACGGCAACTGCGAGAACTGCCAGATCTCGTTCAACGTCGAGCCCGACGCGCCCACGTCGAACTGCCGCTGCACCTCCGATCCTCTGCAGACGTGCGAGGTGCTGAACGGCTCGGACCCCGACAGCTGCGGCACGCTCGACCCGACGTGCCGGTGCTACTTCGGCTCGCCGCTGGCGATTTCCTCGGGCGGCATTCCGGTGTGCGTCTCGATCCGTCTGCGCGAGGACCACGTCGGCACGATGAACCTGCGCACGGGCGTGCGTCACGACACGATCTCGGTGGCGGCCATCGCGCATCTCGGCGCGGATTCGTTCGCACCGTGTCCGACCTGCGACGGCGACGACGTGGCCAACGACGGCGTGCGCAACGGCACCTGCTCGAGCAGCGGAGGAGCCTGCGACGTGCACGGCGACCACGCCACCTTCGGTCCCACCAGCATCGACTGCCTGCCTTCGGCGGCCACCAACATCAGCGGCGCCGGCCTGCTCATCAAGTTCGATCTGTCGACCGGCCCGCTGAGCCTGACCTCGCAGCTCCCGTGCGACACGCCGCAGGGCGCGCTGTGTCCGTGCCGAGTGTGCACGGGCAACGGCTCGCTCGGCTGCTCCTCCAATGCCGATTGCGAAGAGGCCGACGCCGGCGTCTGCACGGCCGGCGGCGGCTCGGGCGTGCAGCCCAACACGTGCGACGAGTTCCAGTGCGGCGCCGACGGTTTCTGCACCATCGGTCCGGTGCTGACCTACTGCGACGGCGCGGTGCATCCGGACGGACGCGGCTTCATTCCATGCACCAGCGACGTGGATTGCCAGGCGCGATCGGCCGGCACGTGCTCGGTTCCCGAGCTGGCACGCTGCGTCCCCGATCCCATCGTCGCCTCGGGCAGTCCCGACGTCTACAACCCGCAGAGCTCGACGATCTTCTGCGTGACGCCCACGGCCAATCCGGCAGCCAACATCGGAGCCGGACTGCCCGGTCCGGGCGTGCTCGATCTCGACCTCGACATGGACATTCGCTGCCAGAGCGATCCCTCGCTCGTCTACCAGTTCCCGAACGGCGCCAACTGCCAGACCGTCACCACCAGCACGACGCTGCCGCTGCCGAGCTGCGAGGACGCGGTCTCGCCGGTGTGCGGCGGCTTGTGTCCGACCGGCCAGGTCTGCACCGACAACGCCGGAACCTGCGAGTGCACCGGGCAGACCCTGCCGACCTGCGATCAGGCGGCTGCGCCGTTCTGCGGCGGCCTGTGCGAAGGCGGCGAGATCTGCACCGACAACGGCGGAACGTGCGATTGCCGTCCCACCACCCTGCCGCAGTGCGGTGACGCGGCCACACCGACGTGCGCCGGCGTCTGTCCGACCGGCGAGCTGTGCTCGCAGGTCGGCAACGAGTGCGCGTGCGGCTCGGTCGGCGTGCCCACGTGCGAAGCGGCGTCGGCACCGGCGTGCGGCGGGCTATGCGACGTCGGACAGGTGTGCCTGGACGTCGGCGGCTTCTGTGGCTGCACCACCGTGCTGCCCTCGTGCGCGACGGCCACGGCGCCGCTGTGCCTCGGCGGCTGCGCCGTCGGTGCGATCTGTCAGAACATCGGGCTCGGATGCCAGTGCGTTGCGCAGGGGCCGTAGCCGGCCGGCGAGTTCGGCACATGCCGTTCCTCGTACGACCCTGACACGTTCGCTATCCTGTTTTCACGGTGCGGCGCGCCAGAGCGGCCGCACGCGTGGCCGGCGGATGGTCCGCGAATGTCTCGCGACCCGGCGCCGGCGCTCGGGAGGTCAGCGGAGTGGAATCGGACGCGGCGGGGAGAGGCAGCGGCAAGATCTACGTTCTCGACACCTCGGTCATCATCTACGACCACGACGCCATCCAGAAGTTCGCCGAGCACGACGTAGCCATTCCCATCACCGTCCTCGAGGAGCTGGACGGGTTCAAGAAGGGAAACGACAGCAAGAACTTCAGCGCCCGCGAGTTCATCCGTTTCATCGACGGCATTTCCAAGGAACATCTCCTGCAGGACTGGGTACCGCTGAACGGGCCCGAGCGCGGCCGCTTCCGCGTGATCCTGAGCGGCCGGCCCGAATGCGATGCGCCCAGGGCCGAAGAGTTCTTCGACGGCAGCAAGGCCGACAACAAAATCCTCAGCGCGGCCTTGTCGCTGCAGCGCGCCGAGCCGGAAAAGGCCGTCATCCTCGTCACCAAGGACATCGCGCTGCGCCTGAAGGCCAAGGCCCTGAACCTGCGCGCCGAAGACTACGAAGCCGGCAAGGTCAACGACCTGTCGCTGCTCTACTCGGGCAAGTCCCTGGTCGAGCACGTGGCCAGCGAGCTGGTCGGCACCATCCACGAAGAGGGCCGCATTCCGGCGCAGTCGCTGACGAGCGCCGAGATCGTCAAGAATCACTTCTTCATCATCCGCAATGGCAAGAAGTCGGCGCTCGGCTACTTCAACGCTGCCGAGCGCACGGTCGAGCGCATCGAGAAGCAGACGGTCTATGGGGTCACGGCGCGCAACGCCGAACAGGCCTTCGCGGTGCACGCGCTGCTCAAGCCGGAGATCAAGCTGGTGACGCTCCACGGCGCGGCCGGCACCGGCAAGACTCTGCTGGCCCTGGCGTGTGCGCTCGAGCAGCGCTCGAGCTTCCGCCAGATCCTGGTGACGCGTCCGGCGGTGCCGCTCGGCAACAAGGACATCGGCTTCCTGCCGGGCGACATCGCCTCCAAGCTCGGCCCGTACATGGAGCCTCTGTGGGACAACTTGAAGTTCATCAAGGGGCAGTTCAGTGAGAAAGACGCGGCCGCCAAGCGCATCGACGAGATGCTGCGGCTGAACAAGATCGAGATCACGCCCCTGACCTACATCCGCGGGCGCAGTCTCTCCGACGTCATCCTGATCGTGGACGAGGCGCAGAACCTGACTCCGCACGAGGTCAAGACGGTGGTGACGCGCGCGGGACGCAACACCAAGATCGTCCTGACCGGAGATGTGCGCCAGATCGACACGCCCTATCTCGATGCGCGCTCCAACGGCCTGGCCTACCTGACCGACAGGCTCAAAGGTCATGAGCTGTTCGCGCACGTGACGCTCGAGAAGGGCGAGCGCTCCGAGCTCGCAAACCTGGCGAGCGATCTGTTGTAGCGCGCGCTACTGCGCCTCGCCTTCGACCTCGCCTTCCTGAAGCGCGGCCAGACGCTGGCGCGCCGTGTCGGCCTGCGCACTGGTGGCATGGTCGCGAACGATCTGCTGGTAGAGCTGGCGCGCGTGGTCCAGGTTGTCCTGCTTCTCCTCGAGCTGGGCCGTGGCGAGCAGCTCGGCGGCGCCGTTGTTGCAGCCGGCCATCGCAAGACCGGCAACCAGGATCATCGAGGCTGCGTACCTTCTCATCGAACCGTCTCCTTTGCGGGCATCGTTACAGCAGCCAGGTTGCGAGCAGCCACAGCGGCGCCACCGTCACGACGACCGTCGTGGCAAGCACGGCGACGCTCAGCGCCGAGGTCGCAGCGAATGGCACCAGGTCTGGCCGAAGCCGCAGGCGAGGTGTCGAGTCGCAGGCGCCTGCGAATCTCTCCTACCCGCTCTGCCAGCATGGCGTCGTCGAACTCGCCGCCGTACAGATTGCAGGTGCGCCGTCCGCGGCGGAATGCGGCGTAGGTGGCCCGCGGAGCGATCGCCAGACCGATCGCCATGGCGTTGAAGTTCAACAGCCACGCCGCCCAGTGATCCGCACATCCCGATCCGAGCTCCCAGGCTCCGATCTCGGACTCGCCCGTCCAGGTCGTATCGTAGCCGGTGACGACGTGATGCAGATCGTGCAGGCGAACCGAGCGCACGCGGCTGGCGGTGTTCGGGAACCAGATCGGGAGCGGTCCGGCCTGCAGCCGCACCCAGTCGGCTTCGTATCCACCTTCGCCGAAACCATTGGCGTCGAAATACAGACGGCGTGCCTGACCCAGGCTTAGCTCGTCGGCGTAGGCGGCCATGGTGCGGCATATTCCGCACGAGCACGGCAAGCACAACGGCCACTGCGAGGGCGTATGCGGTCAGTGACCGAATCCTCCTTCCTGTCGATGCTGCTCCTCGCATCGGTCCTGATCGGAGGGCCCGAGGCGGCTGCGGCATCTTTGCCACCGCCAGCGCTGCCACGCCCGAAGCCGCCGTCGGTACCGGGGCCGCCGAGGCGTCCAACTACGACGACGAGAGCAGCACGTGCCAGGGGTCGCGCGGCCACTACATCCAGCCGGTCCGGGAGGGTTCGCTCGAGATCGCCTGCGGCATCTCGGCTTGCCCGGGGCTGACCCGAACAGCATCGTCTGCAATTACGGGCCGGCGGGAAACACCGGAGGCCGGCCCAGCCGATATGCACCGTGCCGGTCCCCACGCGCGGATGCGTCGCTCATCGACGACCGAAAAGATCGTGGACTGCACGAAGTGCGCGTCTTCCGTTGGATTCAGCGCTGACAACTCTGCATGTAGCGCGACGATCAGGTCCGCGGTGCAGCCAAAGCGACAGAACGATGCGGGCAAACGCCCCAGGGGCGAGCTGACGCGCGCGCGCATTCGCGAGGCGGCCAACAAGCTGTTCCTGGAGCAGGGCTTCGAGCACACCACGGTCGACGCCATCGTGGCCTCGGCCGGCATCTCCAAGGGCACGTTCTACCTGCACTTCGAGCGCAAGGAGGACCTGCTCCTCGAATACGGGGCCAAGCGCCTGCGGCTCATGCGGGAGATGGTGCCAGACCTGCTCGGCAAGACCTCGTTCTGCGAGGCCCTCGAGGAGCTGGTCAACAAGCTGGCGCGCGGCAAGGCCTGGGACCGGGACGTCACCGGGCGGGCCATCGTCGAGATCGGCACCAGCGCCGAGCGCCTGCGCGTGGTGGCGCCGCATGCACTGCTGCGTCCTCTGGTCGAAGTCGGGCAGGCTCGCGGCGAGGTCCGCGGCGACATCCCGGCCGATGCCCTTTGCCAGTTCATCCTTCGATCCCTGCTCGGCGCCCTGCGCGACTGGGGCCTCGGTGACGACGGCCTGAGCCGCGACGAGGCGCTCGACTACGCGCTGCGACTGGTGCTGGACGCGGTCACCACGCGCCGCGCCGGCCCGCTCTCCTAGAACAGGCAGTCGGTCACCTTGGCCAGTCCAAGGTGACGTCCCCTTTTCCCGATCAGAACTGGACGGCCGTCAGCTTGCGCGACGCCAGCACGGAATAGAGCCGGCGGATGCGCCCGTCGGTGGAGGGCTCGAGCTGGATGAGGAAGCGGCGCGCCAGCCGCTCGTAGGGCGGTACGTGGACCCTGACCAGGATCGAAGGCATCCCATTATACATTTGCACCGAGTAGTCGGATGCACTGTGGAATTTGCTGAACAAACCAAGGTACAGCCTGGCCACGTTGCGGGCGCCCACAATGGGATTGAGCGCCGCGTAGAACTCCCCGCCCCCGTCGCTGAAGGCCCTGGCGTCGTCCGTCAGAAGACTTTCGATGGCATCGACGTCGCCGGCGGCCAGGCCCTCCATCAGCTTCCGCAACGTGCGACGCGCCTGCTCACGAAGCTCGCCGCTGGGAACCCGTCGAGCTCGATCATAGGCGGCCATCGCGCGCCGCGCCCGCAGATGGGCAGCCTTGACCGCGCCCTCGCGGCTTCCGAGCGCCGCCGCCGTCTCGCGCACCGAGTAATCGAAGACGTCACGCAGCAGCAGGACGGCTCGCTGCTGCGGCGTCAGCACTTCGAGCGCGGTCAGGAATGCCATGGAAACGCTTTCGAGGAGATCGTAGCGGCCTTCGGTGCTCACGCCTGCTGCCACCACTTCGAAGGTCGGAACGACCTCGCCTTCCTCGCCGGTCGCGATGGGCGAGGGCAGCCACGGGCCTGTGTAGGGGGAGCGCCGGCGGCGGCGCAGCAAGTCGCGGCCCAGGTTCAGACCGACGCGCACCAGCCACGGCCGAAGCGAGGTCGCCAGGTCCGCCGGAGGCTTCTCCATCGCTCGTACGAAGGTGTCCTGGACCAGGTCATCGGCATCGGCCGCGCAGCCGGTCAGACGGTACAGCAGGCTCCACAGAAAGCTGCGGTGTTCATGGAACAACGTCCCGTAAGAGCCTGCCATTGCAGCGACGGGTGCCGTAGCGCGTCCATCGCCGTCGGCCACGTCCGCGCGTGCGGGCGGGGCTGGTGCAAGGGCATGGTGCGAGCTCGCAGACACCGATGGATGCTCCCGTCAGGCCGCGCGCGCCGCCCGATCCTGTGCCAGGGCGCAGGCCCTGCCCGCCAGCCTGCCGGCTCGCCGGCCACTGGCCATCGCCGCGTCGGCGAGCATGCCTTCGCCGCCGGCCCAGTCGCCGGCAAGATACAGTCCGCGCGCGGCTTCGGTATCCACCGCCGGGCGCGAGGACCCCACCTCGCACAGCGCGCCGGTGACCATCATGGCTGGCAGAAAACGCCGCTCGACGACGAGTTTTCGCCAGCCCGGCTGCATGCTGTCGCAAAGCGTCTCGAGCTCGCGCTCGACGGCTTTGGGATCTTCCTCGGTCGCCCCGAGATATCTGGCAACGTGGATGGTCGCGCCTCCCTGCGGTGCCAGGCGCGCCGAGGCCGAATGCACCGAAAAGTAGAGCGGGCGATCGATGCCCAGGGCAAAGAGCGCGCGCGGGTTCGGCAGCGTCGAAAGGCCAAGATCCAGACAAGCGGCCTTGACCGGCTGCAGCCGCTGGAGAGTCGCTCGCAGGCCCGCCATCGACGGGCCCTCCACGATCGAGGCGGCGGCCACCGGAGGCAGCGCCAGGACGACGGCCGCGCCAGTGTAGACCGACTCGTCCGTTCGCACTTCCCAGCCACCGCCTGGCGCCTGCGCAACCGAACGGACACGGGCGCTGCACTGGATGCGTGCACCAGACTCGCCTGCGGCCCGGCCCAGGCCCTCGCAAAGCGTGCGCCAGCCGCCGTCGACGTAATAGACACCGGTGGCCAGACCGGCCTGCAGCTGCGCCAGATGCAGACCGGCATCGGCACGCTCGGGATGGTTGGCGTAGGAGGTCAATCGCACGAGCGCTTCCAGAAGCGCTCGCACACCTTGGTTGCCTAGCGCCGAGCGAGTCCACTCGCGCACGCTGCGGCCGCGCAGCGATGCCGCATCCACCTTGCCGATGGCACCGAGGAGCCGGGCCAGCTCGAGCTTGCCAGAAAGAGGCAGCAGGCTCGTGGTCAGAAGCGAAACCAAGCCCGCAGGCAGCGTATGCAGGCGGCCGCCGTCGTAGGCCAGGCCGCCGGAGGTTGGAGGGCGACGGCCGCTGTAGGAGACGCCCAGCTCGCGCAGAACCGAGTCGGCCTCGCGATCCGCGTAAAGCGCATGCGGTCCGATGTTGAAGCGGAAGCCGGACGACTCATGCGTCGAAGCGCGCCCGCCGACCGATTCGGTGCGTTCCAGGCAAAGGACGCTGGCGCCTTCGCGGGCGGCGTACGCCGCAGCGGTCAGGCCGGACAGACCGGCACCGAGGACGATGACATCGAAGACGTTACTGGATCGGGAGGAGGAGGCGTCGTTCATGGCGTACCCCTTTCAGGTTTTACCACTGTCACGCCGCAGGCAGCCAAAAGGTTACGGGCAGGGCAGGATTTCGCCGATCGATGCGGAACCGACGCGGCGGCGCCGCCGCCGACACATCCATGGGCAGGGAGCCGATATGCGATCGATGACGGACGCATTCGTCCGTCACGAGTCTGGTGAGGAGGGGGCCCGGGCAAGCCGCAATGCGACCCGCCCGAGCCGCCCCTGACGGAGAGGTGGGCTCCGCCAGCCCTTTGACCGGCAACTCGCCGGCCATGTCGCCGGACCGGCGTGTGCCGGTCCGAGATGTGGACCGCCCCAGGGCCGATCCGAAACCAGGCCTTGCACGAAACTCGCGCCGACGGTCACCGAGATGGCGAACGAAACGACGCGGGCAAATCCGCGCAAGGCTTCTTCATCGACGAGTGAAGGCCGAAAGGAAGGGGCAACTCCGTCGCGCGCGCAGTCCGAACGTACTGCCGCGAGCGGGTGTCTCGTTTTGCCGCTTTTTTCTGCGGCTGTCCACACCTTTGGCGGGCACCGCAGAAGTTTTTCGGCTTACCACATCCTAAGGAGAAGACGGCATCGCGCTCCACCCGTGCACGTTCGCGATGTGCACGACGATCATCGGATGCGTTTCCCACGACAGCGCCATTGCGGCGTACTGCGGATACTTCGCGCGCAGCGCTTGCAGCGCGCGCTCGAACTCTTCGCGATCGGAAACGAGCGCGGCGGTGCCCGTCATCGTCACGAACCACAGACCCGACCAGTCGTCCTCGTAATGGTCGACGAGCACGCTGACGGCCGGGTTCTCACGGATGTTGCGAAGTCGCCGCAGACGCGTGCGCGTAGGCTTGGGCTTGTCGTCGATGACCGAGTAGAGACGCTCGCCGAGAAGCACGAAGCAGATCGGAACCTGATGTGGACGTGCCGACGCATCGGCCGTGCCGAAGCGTGCGACGCGCTGCTCGATGCAGCGCTGCAGCCACGAAGCGGCCTGCGTGTGGTCGGACACGTCAGGCGCCGCCGGCAGCGTTCCGCACGGTCACGGTGCGCGTCAGGAACTCGGTGACGACGCTGCAGAAGACGTCGTTGCGATCGCCGGCGACCATGTGTGCGGCGTCCTCGACATCGACGTACTCGGCATGCGGGCACAGTTCGAGGAACTCGCGAACGTTCTCCTCGCTGACGATCTCGCTCATGCGCCCCCGCACCAGAAGCGTCGGGACGGCAAGCGCACGCGCGGCTGCGTTCATGCGCGCAGGAAACTCGTTGTGCGCCGAGCGCGGCTTGTCGTTGAGGAAGCGCGGGTCCCAGTGCCACCGCCAGCGCCCGTCAGGCCCCAGGCGCAGGTTCTTGGCGAGCCCGCTGGTATCGGCAGGCCGCGGGCGATGCGGCAGGTAGCTGGCGATGCAGTCGGCCGCCTCGTCGATGGAAGTGAAGCCGTCGGGGAATGCCCTCATGAAACCGAGGATGCGCTGGACGCCTTCGGGATCCATCGAAGGCGTGATGTCGACGAGCACGACCGCGCTGGCAAGCGGATGGTCGCGCTCGCACACCATCGCCGCCATGCCGCCGAGCGAGGCGCCGACCAGCGCCGGCGGTGAGGACAGAGTGGAAGCGACCTGGCGAATGTCGCCGGCAAACGTGGTCAGCTCGTAGTCGCCGGCCTCGTCCCAGTCGCTCTCGCCGTGGCCGCGGTGGTCCATCGTGATGGCGTAAAAGCCGGCGCTTGCCAGCACCGCAGCCGTGCTTCGCCATGCATGGCGGGTCTGGCCGCCGCCGTGCAGAAGAATGACGGGTCGATGGGAGGGATCGCCGTAGGCGTCGGCGACCAGCTTGATGCCGCCCGCGCCGCGCAGGCTGAGCCGAGTAAAGGAGGGCTGAGACGGATCAGGCATCGCACGGCGTCTCTTCCGCAATGGGTAAGAGCGCGTGCCGGAAGCTAGACGGCGGCCGGGGCGCCGTCAACCCATCCGCTCGTCGGCCTCGTCCCTTACCCAGCCAGAACCTCGCTCCCTCGCCGCGCGCGGCGATGGTTCAATGGTAAAGGCCCCGTGCTACGCAGGGCGTTCACTTCACTGAAGCCAAAGGTGCCTACGTCCCATGGGATTTCTCGACCGACTCAAGCCACAACCCCGCTGGAAGCATTCCGACCCTGCCGTGCGATTGCAGGCGATCCCTGAGCTGGGGGACGCAGCCGAGCTCGCAGCGCTGGCAGAGCACGATCCCGATGCCAAGGTCCGAACAGCGGCCATCGCAAGACTCCTCGACCCCGCGCTTCTTGGGCGCGTCGCCGTTTCGGATGCGGATGCGGGCGTACGGGACGCCGCGGCGGATCGATTGCTCGCGATGGCGCTCGACGCGACCAGCTCCGATGCCGCCGCAGCGGCCGGCCTGCTCTCGGACGTTCGCCGCGTATCGGCCGTTGCCAGGAGCAACGCAGCCGACGACGTGCGCGCGATCGCGCTTGCCCGCCTGAAGGATGAACGTGCGCTGGGCGGCGTTGCCCGTCAGGCCAAGGTGGAGAGCACGGCGCTCGCCGCATTGGAACGCGTGGGGTCGGCCGAAGAGCTGCTGGCCATCGCGCTGAACAGCGAGCACAGGGAGGTCGCGCTGGCGGCTTTCGATCGCGTGGTGCAACCGGAACGGGCCGCCGCCGACGTCGCGCTGCTTCGCACGATCGAAACTCGCGCGCAGCACAAAGCGGTGGCTCGGCGCGCCAAGACGATGCTGCAGGCGATCGAGGACGCAGAGAACGCCCGTCGCCGCGCCGAAGAGGAGCGACGGGCCAAGGAAGCATCGTTGTGCGTCGCCGTCGAAGGTCTCTCCCAACTTTCCGATCCGGATCGTATCGACGCCGAGCTCGCTCGCCTCGACGCCGCCTGGAACACGCTGGCGAGCACGGACGAGGAGGCAGTGCGCCGGTTTCGCGCGGCCGCCGGTGCTGCGCGCGTGCGCATCAGCCAGCGCCGAAGTGAGATCGCCGCCGCCATCGAAGAGGCACGCCGCCGCAGCGAGGCATTGGCGAGTCGTGAGGAGCTGTGCCGGCGCATCGAGGCGATCGAAGGCGCGAACGTTCTGGAACGCCTGGCACCGATCGAGCAGGAATGGGCCAGGCTCGCCCCGGTCGTCGGCTACGAGCGCGACGCCGAGCAGCTGGCGGCGCGATTCGCCGCGACGGCGAAAGCCTGCCGGGAGCGTCTGGCGCGCGAGAGCGCGCTGCAGGCGACGCGCGCCGCGCTCGAAGCACTGATCATCGAGGCCGAATCCCTGGCGAGCGGGGAAGGCAAAGGCGCCGCCGAGCGCTCCCGGGCACTGGCACGCGAGGCAACGGCGCTGGCGACCACGCTGAGCGATGCGTCGCGGCCGGCCTCCGATCTGATCGCGCGTCTGGATGCGGCCATGCAGGCGCTCGAAGCGCGTCAGATCGCGGCCCGCGAGGCGGCGGCGAAAGTCGCACGGGATCAGGTCGAGAAGCTGGCGCGGCTGGTGGCGCGCGCCAGGCGCGCGGCCGAAGCGGAAACGATCACCTTGCGTGAAGGCGAACGGCTGCTGCGTGAGATCGCCACCGCCATCGAGAGCGGCGGCAAGGCAGGGTCACCGAGAGAGACAGGTGACGCGCTCGCAGCGCTGCGACCGCTTCAGGAACAGATCGCGCGCCGCGTAAAGGAGCTGCGCGACCTGGACGAGTGGCGCAGGTTCGCCAACGCCGAGCAGCAGGAGGGGCTGATCGCGATGGCGGAAGCCATCGTCGCGTCGCTGAAGGCCGAGGAAGAGGCCGGCACTCCGAGCGATCTTCCCGCCACGGCCAAGGCGCTGCGCGAGCTGCAGGCGCGCTGGCAGAAGGTCGCGGACGCGCCGCAGCACAGCGCGCGCGCGTTGTGGGACCGGTTCAAGGCGGCCACCGACTTCATCCGCAGCCGCTGCGAGGTCCATTTCGAGCAGGTGCGCCAGGAGAGAAGCGCCAATCTCGCCGCCAGGACCGCACTGGTCGAGCAGGCCGAAGCGCTGGCGGACTCGACCGAATGGAGCAAGACCGCCACTCGCCTGCGCGAGCTGCAGAAGGCGTGGGAGGAAGTGGGCCCGGTGCAGGCCGAAGCGGGACGCAAGCTGGCACAGCGCTTCCGCGCCGCGTGCAATGCGTTCTTCACGCGCCGGCGCGACGATCTGAGCTCGAAGAAGGCCGAGTGGGACGAGAACCTGGCGCGCAAGGAAGCCTTGTGCGAGCGGGCCGAGCAGCTGGCGGAATCGACGGATTGGGACAATGCGGCCTCCGAGATGAAGAAGCTGCAGGCCGATTGGAAGGCCATCGGTCCGGTCCAGCATTCCAAGAGCGAAGCGGTATGGAAGAGGTTCCGCTCCGCCGCCGACAAGTTCTTCGAGCGATACCACAAGCGCCATGAGGTCGCCGCTGCCGCGCAGCTCGCCGAGCGCGAGGCGCTCGTCGTTGCGCTGGAAGGCCTGGCCGCGGCCGAGGAGATACCCGAGGATCTCGGCGCACAGGTGCAGACGCTGCGAACGTCGATCGCCGATGCGCCGTATGTCGAGGGCACCGGTACGGTGGCGCTGCACCAGCGATGGATGGCCGCCCTCGCCTCCCTCGTCTCACGGTCCCCGGCAGCCTTTGCCGGCACCGACCTGGACCCGGTTGCGAACCGTCAGCGCATGGAACGTCTCGTCGCCAAGGTCGAATCGCTGGTAAAGGAAGAAACGCCCGTCGCGCCCGCGGGCAAGTCCACCACCGAGCTTCTGGCGGAGCGGCTGCGCTCCGCGCTGGAGAGCAACGCGCTGCGTGCCCGCCCCGACGAGTCGAAGTGGCGCGCAGCCGGCAGGGCCGTCGAAGAAGCGCAGGAGGCATGGCAGCGAGTGGCGTGGCTGCCCGGCCAGGACACGAGCGTTCTCGATGCGAGGTTCAAGGCCGCGTGCGCGCGCGTGATGGATCAGGTCAAGCAGCACGTCGGCTCCTTGCGTGGCCCTGCCGAGGATTTCCAGGAGCGCGACGCAGGCCACCGTTCCGGCAGACCCAAACGTCCGCGTGGCCGAGGCAGACCCGAAGCCTGAAGCGACACCGATCGACCTTCGAGACGAGTTCGCGAAGCGGGACGGCTGGTCAATCCGTACGCACCGACGCTGGGTTTCCGGGTAAACGCGCGAGCTCTGCCGGCGGATCGAAAGCCGAGGCCGCGGTCTCGACGGCCGCCTCGCGCTGCGCCGCCACCTCCACGTCGAACTTGGCGGCGACCGGAAAATGGTCGGAAAGCTCGCGGCCGCGTTTGTCGCGGAAGTCGTCGAGAACCTCGTAGGTCATGGGCCGCAGAGTCACGCCATCGCCGCTGCGGTAGAGGATCTTGTCGACCAGCTCGCAATCGGCCCCGCCGGGCTCGGCGGCGCAGCCGTCGATCAGCGGCGGGCCCGAAACCGGAGCCTGGCCGTCGCGCACGAGATCGATCCAGACGTCGCGCAGGCCGCCGTCGGTGACCAACAGATCGACATTGTCTCGCGGTGATCTGGTGTAGCGGGCGTTGGTGTCGCCGAGCACGATGACCGCGGTTCCCGCCGGCGACAGGGACCTCATCGCGTCCAGAAGCTGGCGGATGTTGCCGGCGCGCGCGCGGCGGCTGCCGGGGTCCTGTCCTGCATCGGCATGCACGTCGTAGACGTCCACGAAGGCCCCCGGTGCCACCTCGTGGCGCGCGTAGGAAAAGCCTTTTCGTGTGTCGCAGTCGCTCTGGAACAGGCCGAACCTGCCGAAGCATTCCTTCCAGGCGATGCGCACGTGACGCGCAAAAGGCGCATCCGACAATCGCACCAGCCCGTCGCCGAGCCCGTAGGTGCCGCCATCGTCCCTGGCCGTGGCGAAGGGAAAGGACGGAGCAGCCAGGTTGAGCACGGTTCGATGGTAGCCCTTGGCGAACACTTCCTGGAGCGCGACGATGGTGGCGGCGCCTTCGTAGAAACTGTCCGGCTTGCGCAGTCCGTCCAGGATACGCGCGATCTTCCTGACCTCCCCGTCCCGGCTCCCGATCAGGACTGCAGGCAGACCGTGAACGTTGTAGGTAAGGACGCCGAGCGTCTTGCCGCCGGCAACCGATGACTGCAGCACGATCGCCATCGCGATGGCCGCTGCGAATCCGCCGGAGCGCGACACTGGCTTCACGACGTCGACAATAACTCCGGTACTCGGGTTGATCGATGAGGGTCGAAGAATAAGTTCGTGCGGCGCGAGCGTCCGGTAACGAGGGAAGACAAACGCATGGTGATGGCACGGTGGAAACGGGGGATCGTCTTCGCGGTGATGGCGGCTCTCCCGTTGCCGGGTTGCGGCAGCCTCGTAAGCGGAGTCGTACGCAACGCACTGCGTGACCAGCAGAGCGTGACGATTCCGGCTTTTCGTGTGACGCCCGGCGTCGGAACCGGCTCCTTCCTGGCCGGTGCGGCGACGAGCGACATCACGCCGGCACCGGGTTTTCCGACCGGCGGAATGGGACCGGCCGGCAATCTGGCGCGCGGCTACTGGAACCGCCTGCAGGCGCGCGCCGTGTTCCTGCAGGACGCCGAAGGCTCCAGTCTCGTTCTGGTTTCGTGCGACCTGTTCGCCATTCCCGGCGCGCTTCGAGACCGGGTCGCCTACGAAGTGGCCGCCCGGAGAAAGGACGTGGCCATCCCTGCCGATGCCATCGTGCTGACGGCAACCCATACCCACCAGGGACCGGGAAGCTACCTCAGCGCTGCCGGCTACAACGAGCAGGGAGGATTCTATCCCGGGTTCAGCCGCGAGCTCTTCGATTTTCTCGTCGGCCGTATCACCGATGCGATCGATGGCGCGATCGACCAGGCGCTGGCACCGGGCCCGCCGGTTCGCATCTCGGTGCATGGTGCACGGATGGATCACTCGCTGGTGCGCAACCGCTCGCCATGGAGCTTCCTGGCCAACGTCGATGCATTCCCGATGATGGATCGCCTGGGTGGCAAGCACTCGCCCGCCTGTCGCGCGCAGACGGAAGAACCGCAATCCTTCTGGGATCTCGAGGGATGCCCGCGGCTGCGTGCGGTCGACCGTTCGGTGACCGTGCTCGACGTCGAGCGCGGCGAAACCGTTGCCGTGCTCATATTCGCGGCCTTCCATCCCACCGTCCTGGCCGCCGACACGCCTTTCTACAGCGCCGACCTTTCCGGCTACGTGACCGAGCGCGTGTCCCGCGATCTCTCGCGCGGCAACCGCGCGCCCGTCGTCGCCTTCTTCAACGGCGCCGAGGGCGACCTGACGGTGCGGCGCCGGCTGCGCGACTTCCGCGACCTCTTCCTGCTCGGCGAACGGTTGCGCGGCGACGTGCATCGCGCACTGGCAGGGCCCGCACGGCCGGTGGTCGAGCCTTCGAGGGACGCGTCGCACGCCCGAATCGCGGTTCGCAGCAGCCGCAACGCTGCCGCGGGTCTCGAGTTCCAGGATTGCCGTTCCGGCAAGCGTGCAGTGCTGCGACTGGCGGAGCTGCCGCAGTACGGAGTGGCGACGCTCGGGGGAGCCGAAGGGATCACACCATCCTGCACGAGCTCGGCTGGCACGAGGGCGTGCGCGATCGTCCGCTTCGCGGGCAGGGCTCCAAGATGCCGGCTCTGGACTCTCCGCTTCTGCGCTTCGTCCAGCTCACGCAGGCGCTGGCGCCACCGCAGAGCTTCCCGCGCGACCTTCCCGTCACCGTAGCCGCCATCGGCGACTTCGTGATCGCGACCGTTCCCGCCGAAATGACGACGGCCATGGGCAGCCGCCTGCGCGCGGCACTAGGCCGCGATCACACCGGCGCGGCCATCGTCGGCCTGGCAAACGAGTACGTCGGCTACGCCACCACACCGGAAGAGTACGCGATGCAGGACTACATGGGCGCATCCACGATCTGGGGACCGCACGAGGGAACGTACCTGCTGTGCGAGATCCTCGGCCTGCACGCCGAGCTGGCCGTGAGCGAGCCGCCCCAGGTCGAAGCCGGTCGCCGGCGCTACGAAGTCGGGCCGGCGCCGCTCGAGCCCTTCGGTCCGCGTTTTCTGGGCGAGGGACACGAGCGCCCGGATGCCGAGCTCGAAAAGCTGCTCCGAACCTCGGGTGCGAGTCCGACGCGTGCGCTACCGATGTTCGCGTGGGAGGAGCCGGCGCCGGCCAGCGGATCCGAGCTCGACGCCGCCACCCAACGGCGCGTCGTCATCGAAGAACGCATCGGCGGGCGGTGGCAGCCGCGCCGATCGCTCGGGCGGATCGATGACGACCGAGGGTCATACCTCCTGAACATTCTCTGGAAGCCCGAAGTCGCGTCCGAAGGCACACCTCGGCGCGGATGGTCGTCGATCTGGATAGCGCCGCTGGTAGCGGACATCACGGGAGACACCTCGATCGCAGGCGAGCTGCGGTTTCGCGTCGACCACGCCGGCGGTGCGGTGTGCTCGGCGCCGTTTCGGTGGCCGAGCGCGGCAGTCGACAACTGGATGGAGGAAGCGGCGTGCCAGTGAGGCCGACACGAGCCTGCCTGGTCTTGCTGCGTTTCTACTTGGTGCCGCCTTGCTGAAAGGCTGCCAGGACGGCCAGCCTACCTGCCCTGCTTGCGCTTGGCCTTCGGCACCGGAGGGCGCACGACGAGTACCGGGCACGGCGCCTCGCGAAGAACACGCTCGGTGACGCTTCCGAGCAGGGCGTGCCCGAGCCCTCTCCGGCCGTGTGTGGCCATCACGACCAGGCTCGCTTCCAGGGCGGCGGCCGTTTCGTTGATGACATCGTGGGTCACGCCGCTGCGCAGCAGCACCTTGGGCTTGACGTCGGCCTTGAGGTGTCGCGCGATCCAGCCCTCTAGCTTCTGGCGCGCTGCGGATTCGATCTCCTTGTCGAGCGCGAGCAGGTCGATCGGCGGCGAGAAATCGGTGAACAGCAGGGTCGTGACTTGGGCGACGTGCAGGATGGTGAGCTTGGAACCCTGCGCCTGCGCCAGATGTGCCGCATACTGCACGGCGGCGAAGGATTCGGGCGAAAGGTCCGTGGGGGCCAGTATGTGCTTGAAACGCTTCATCGCGACCTCCTGGTACGACGATTCTTCTCTTGCCGCGAAGAGAATGAGCGAACCCCGCATCGATGTCATTCGCGAATTGCGGGAATGGTTTGCGCCGGTTAAGCCTGCTGGCGACGGACGAGCCACGAGCCCTGGAGGAACGCATGGCCTATCAAGGATACGAATGTCTACGGGTACGCATCGAGGCCGGGGTCTGCTTCGCCACCATCGATCATCCGCCCATCAACCTTTTCGACCTCGAGCTGATGCAGGAGATCGACCGGCTCGGGCGCGAGGTCGAAGCCGATGACGACGTGCGCGTGATCGTCTTCGACAGCGCCGACCCCGAGTTCTTCATCGCTCATGCCGACGTCTCGCTCATTCAGCGACTTCCCGACGACGTGGCCGCCCCCTCCGACACGCTCAGCTTCTTCCATACGATGGTCGACCGTTTCCGGACCATGCCCAAGATCAGCATCGCCAAGATCGAAGGGCGCGCACGCGGAGGCGGCAGCGAGCTGGCGCTGTCGCTGGACATGCGTTTCGCCGCCATCGGCAAGGCGGTGCTGGCTCAGCCCGAGGTTGCGCTCGGCATCATTCCCGGCGGCAGCGGAACGCAGCGACTGCCACGCTTGTGCGGAAGGGGCCGCGCTCTGGAAATCGTGCTGGGGTGTCAGGACTTCGGCGCGGAGATGGCCGAACGTTACGGCTTGGTGAACCGTGCCCTTGCGGCCAACGAGATCGGGCCCTTCGTGGACCTGCTCGCGCGGCGCATCGCCACTTTTCCGGCAGCGGCACTGGCGCTGGCCAAACACTGCGTGAACTCGGTGGAAGCCGGCGTCGTCGAAGGGCTGCTCGACGAGGCTCATGCCTTCAATCGCACGCTTCCGACGCCAGAGGCCAAGCGACGGATGGCAGACTTCCTGGCAAAAGGCGGGCAGACCCGCGAGCTCGAGAGCGGAGACATGGGCATCCTGGCAGAGCTTCTGGACAACGAGCGCTGAGGCCTGCGCACCGACGCCGGCACGAACTGCGCCGGTTGACCGCGTCATGGCCCATTCAGGTGGGAATGGTGAACACTTCTCCGCCATCGGTCGTCGGAGCCAAGGAAGCAGACGGGCGTTTTTGCCTCAGGAGGGTAAAGCCTTCGGGCAACGCCCGCTGCGTCATTCCCCAAAGCCGAACCAAGGAGGTCCTCATGATTCGCAAGTTGCTCCTGTTTTCCACCGCCCTTTCCATGGCCGCGCTGTTCTCGGCCGCCGATGTTCGCGCCGAAGGCGACAAGAACGTCGCCGAGCGAACGGTAGACAAGGCCGCGCGCGTAACCGATGACGCCGGAACCACCTCCGTCATCAAGACCAAGCTGCTGGCCGATCAGAGCACCAGCGGCCTCGAGATCAACGTCACCACCAAGAACGGCGTCGTCTCGCTGGACGGCGACGTCGATTCGGCCGCCGAGAAGAGCGCTGCCGAACGCATCGCCAAGGGCACCAATGGTGTGACCGAGGTCAAGAACAACCTGACGGTCAATCCCGACTGAGGTCTTTCGACTTTCCAGTGTCAGAAAACGAATCGCTCGATTCGAAGGCGGCGGAGAGCCCCGGCTCTCCGCCGCGCTTTTTGGCGCCCTCTGCCGACCGGCTTCGTCGCGAAAGCTGGGCTCTCTTTGCCGCCACGGCAGAGCAGGTTTCCCGAACCACGAAACGCCTGGAAAAGGCGCGCCTGATCGGCGACTACCTCGGCGGCCTCTCGGACCCCGACCTCATCCTGGGTGCACGGTTTCTTGCTGGTCTGGTTTTCCCGCAGCGCGACCAGCGCACGACCAACGTCGGCGCGTCCGCGCTATTCCGTGCCATTGCCGAGGTTACCGGAGCCGACTCCGACCGTCTGTCGGCGCGCCTGGTGTCGCTCGGTGATCTCGGAGATCTCGCCGGCGAAGCGGTCGCGCAGACCATTGCAGATCATGCGGCAGGTGGCGGCTCGCCGAGCCTCCAGGAGATCCTCGAGGCTCTCGAGAAGCTGGCCGCGACGTCGGGGGCGACGAAACGCGCCGAGCTCGTCGTCGACATGCTGCGAGGCCTCACCGGGACCGAAGCCAGGTATCTGGTCAAGCTGCTGCTCGGCGATCTTCGCATCGGCGTGAAGGAAGGTGCCGTCGAGGACGCGATCGCACGGCTGCACGGCACCCAGGTCGGTCGGGTGCAGTGGGCCAACATGCTCACCGGTGACGTCGGCGAGACCGCACTGCTGGCGCGCCAGGGGCGTCTGGACGATGCGCGCATGCATCTGTTCCATCCCATCAAGTTCATGCTCGCCACGCCGGCGGCGGACGTGGACGACGTGGCACGGCAGATGCCCGCGACGTTCCTCGTCGAGGACAAGTTCGATGGCATCCGGGCGCAGGTGCACGTCGCACGCACCGGCGATGCCGGCGAGCCGGTGCACGGCATCGTGCAGAACGGAGCGCGAGTGGCGCTCTTCTCGCGCACGCTCGACGAGATCACCACCAGCTTCCCCGATCTGCTGCCTGCACTCGTGGCCATGACCGCCGGCCTGCCCCAGGACGAGGAAGCCAGCGGGCTGATACTGGACGGCGAGATCGTACCGGTGCGCGGCGAGACGATCCTGCCTTTTGCGGAGCTGCAAAAGCGGCTCGGACGCAAGAACGTTCCCGCGCCATTGCTCGAGTCGGTGCCGGCAGCCCTGGTCATCTACGACGTGCTCTATGGAGATGGGCGCGTGATGGTCGAGGAGCCGCTGTCGGTGCGGCGCGCGGTGCTCGATTCGCTGACGGTCGATGGTCATCGCACGCGCCGTTCCGTCTCCAAGCTGTTCAGCGGCGTGTCAGAGCTGGATGCGGAATTCGATGCCGCACGCGCACGCGGCAACGAAGGGCTGATGGTCAAGGACCCTGCGTCCACCTACAAGCCGGGCCGCCGCGGCCGCGAGTGGCTCAAGATCAAGCGTGCGCTGGCGACGCTGGACGTCGTCGTAACGGCGGTGGAAGTGGGCAACGGTCGCCGGCACACCGTCCTTTCCGACTACACGTTCGCCGTACGCGCGTCCGACACCGATCCGACGCTGCTGAACGTCGGCAAGGCGTACTCGGGCCTGACCGACGTCGAGATCGAAGAGTTGTCGCATTGGTTTCGTGAGCACACGCTGCAGGAATTCGCGCACGGCAAGGTGCGTCTGGTCGAGCCGCAGATCGTCATCGAGGTCACGTTCGATCTGGTTCAGCCATCCAGGCGGCACAAGAGCGGCTATGCGTTGCGCTTTCCGCGCATCCTGCGCGTGCGACGCGACAAGCCGGCCGCAGAGATCGATACGCTGCAGACCGTTGCCAGGCTCGCCGGCGATGCGCGACCTTGATTCGACCGCATTCGATCGTTCATGAGCGAGCCGCGAGTTGACGACGGCTCGCAAAAGGCACTAAAGCTGACGTGGGGAGGGCCACAACATCGGGAATACCCGAAGGAGGGTCCTCATGCGCTCGGTTCTTCTGTCCGTGATCTGCATCGTCCTGGCCTCGCCCGCGCTGGCTGCGGGAACCAAGGTCAAAGGAAACGTCGTACCGGTTCCGTTCGCCTGCGATACCAGCAACGGAATCTGCGAAGCCGATGACTTCTGCACGACCGGCTTTTTTCCGTGCGAGACCAACACCGACTGCGGGCGATGCTCGAACGCCTCGGTCAGCACCTACAGCGACGGCTGCCTCCAGACATCCGACTGCAATGCAGGCAGCATGTCGGCCAAATCCAAGGCCTCCATCAGCGGTGCGGGCAAGCTGTCGGTCAAGATCAAGGGAGTTCAGGATCCGGCGGGACAGCCGGTGACCACGGACGGAACGATCGGGACCGACGACGACTACATCGTCGTGCTGACCGGCGTGTCGTTCGGAACATCAGCTGAGGTCTCGATGGGTGTCTTCAAGATCGAGCTCAAGAACGGCAACGGGAAGCTCACGGTCGAGGACGGCGGCGCGGCCCTGTCGGTTCCGGACGGCACCAACGTCCTGCCGATCATCGCTCTGCTGGCGCCGGCCACCAGCGCCGCGACCTGCCCGGGCGGAAATTCCGCGCCGGAGGTCGCCGCGCGCACGAGCGATGCCGACTGCACCAGCGGCCTGACGCTCGGCGTGCTCGGAATCGAGCAGGGCAACTGATCATCGGAGGTGCGGGCCGGACGGCGTTGCGGCGCCGCCCGACCCGCGGGAGGAAAGCGGAGAGGACTAGGCGGAGGGAGCCCAGTCCTCGAAACCGAGAATGCCGAGCTTGGCGAACTGCTCGCGCAGGCGGTCATTGAGAAGGCCGAGGCGCTTCACGTTCGGCACGATCTTGGAGAACAGCATCGAGCGGAACATGCGCATCGTCTCGGACTTGTCGCTCAGTTCGACCATCTCCTTGACGGGAAGACCGAACTCTTCCCACAGCACCTTGGGCAGCAGGCGGTCGCGCATCAGGTAGGAAGCCTCGACGGCGAACTCCTCGCGGATGCGCAGCTCCGAATCGCTCATCTCCTTGTAGGCCTCTCGCAGCGAAAGCACTCCGAAGGCCACGTGACGCGACTCGTCCGACATGATGCGCGAGGTGATGTCCTTGATCAGCGGCTCACGAGTGATCTCGTTCTGCATGCCGAAGGCCGCAAGCGCCAGGCCCTCGACGAGGATCTGCATGCCCAGATACTTGATGTCCCAATCCTTGGCCGTCAGGATCTGGTCGAGCAGCGTGCGAAGCTCGGGATTGCAGGGGTATTCCTTCTCGAGCTTGCGCGAGAGGTAGAGCTCGTACGCCTCGACGTGGCGCGCCTCGTCGGCGGCCTGCTGGGCGGCGTAGAACTTGGCGTCGATGTCGGGAACGCAGTTGACGAGCTGCGCGGCAACCATCAGCGCGCCCTGCTCGCCGTGCATGAACTGCGACAGCGACCAGGCCTGGCCGCAGTGGCGGAGGTGGCGGATGTTGGCGTCGCTCAGCTTGTTCCAGTGCGAGCTGCCGTACCAGGGAATGGTCTGGTCGGGAATGTTCTCGGCTTCCGGATCGACGTGCGTGTCCCAGGCCGGATCGGTCCTGGCGTTCCAGTGCCCGACCTTGGACTTTTCGTAGAGGCTGCGAAGGCCCTCTTCCTTGGACGCGTAGTTCCAGACGTACTGGATATCGAAGCCGGTCGGCAGAGCTTCGGCCTGGTCTCCCTGCATGACGATCCTCCTTTCGGTCGCGGGCTCCCCTCCGGAGGCTGCGCGCGAGGTTGGAAGTAGATAGTTCTACTATCTAAGTCAAGACGAGGATCGCCAGCGTCTCGGGCAGGTTACCGAATCGTGAACGGGCGATTCCATACCTGACCCCACAACCGCGTTTTCCGTACGAGACCGCCTTTCCGGGTCAGTCGGGCGTGTCGAAGAGTTCGAGGAGTCTGGTGCGGCGGTAGGCGAAGATCAGGGCGAGGTCGCGTTCGACCATCTTGCCGGCAAGCCATTCGCCGAGGGCGCCGAAGGGAAGCTCGTAGCGGACGACGTCGCGGACCAGCGTGCCGCCGTCGAGCGCTTCGAACTCGTGCGTGTGTCGCCACGACTTGTACGGCCCTTTGACCTGCGTATCGACGAAAGTGCGCGGCGGGTCCCACACGTCGATGCGCGATCGCCAGCGCACCGGCAGGCGATGAAGCCGGATGCGGTAGTCGATGGTCGAGCCTTCGGTCATTCCGTCATCGGGCGCCTTGACGATGCGAAAGCCCAGGAACTGCGGAGTGATCTCCTCGAGGTTCTGCGGGTCCGAGAAGAACGCGAACACCTCGGACGCCGGGCTGTCCAGCCACAGCTCCTGTCGCATCTCGCGCGCCGCATCCAGGCAAAGATCGCGCAGCGCCAGTTCGAGATCCTCGTAGTCGAACTTGAAGCCGGCATCGTCGGCCGCCACCGGCACCACACGCTGACTGCCGAGCACGAGCGAGGACATCTCGCCGAGCATCATCCTGAGCATCGTCGCCGGCGCAGGCGCCAGCGCCGGCCGTCGCAGCACACGGGCAAGGCTGCGAGTGAACTGCTTGTTCGTGACCGGGTTGGGAGCGACGGCGTTGACCGGGCCTTCGAGCTCGTCGTTCTCGATGGCGAGCATGTAGAGCGAGACCAGGTCGGCGATGTGGATCCAGCTCATCCACTGGTCTCCGCTGCCCAGCCGTCCGCCGAGTCCGACTCGGAACAGCGGCAGCATCTTGGCCAGCGCTCCGCCCTCACGGGCCAGCACGATGCCGGTGCGCAGCGATACCCAGCGAAGGCCGTGAGTTTCCGAGCGCCGGGCCTCGTGTTCCCAGACCCGGCACACGTCGGCCAGGAAATCCTCGCCGTGGGAGGCCGTCTCTTCGAGAATCTCGTCGCCGCGATCGCCGTAGAAGCCGATGGCCGAGGCCGACACGAAGATCTTCGGACGCTTTTCCGGCGGCAGCAGCCCGATCGATTCGACCAGAGTGCGCGTGCCCAGCGCTCGCGATTTGAGGATGGCGTCCTTGCGGCGGCGCGACCAGCGCGCCGCTCCGACATTCTCGCCGGCCAGGTGAACGACTGCTCGCACGCCGTCCCAGGCACGGCCGTCGAGATGGCCGGCCTCCGGATTCCACTCGTGCACCATGCAGCGCACCGGAAGCGTCAGCAGCGCCTCGTCCAGGTTACGGCTGAGCGCGACGACGTCGTGGCCGCCCTCGAGAAGACGGCGAACCAGATGCTGGCCGACGAGGCCCGTGGCTCCGGTAACGAGGACCTTCATCGGCGGTTTTCCTCTACTGCCGAGAAAGATGCGGCCAAGCAATCCTCGACCGCCGGATGCCGGGCGGTGCTGCCCGTGCTAACGACGCGGGAATGAAGACTGCCGAAAGCGCCGACGACGTCGCTGCACTCCAGAAGCTGCTCGAGAGCAGCACCGGACTGGCCACGCCGGCCCTGGCCGACTCGGTGGCATGGGAGCCTCGGCGAATGACCGCTGCCGAGCTGATCGACTTCTGGAGCCGGATCCGCCTGGTGGCCATGGCCACCGTCGGACCGGCCGGCCAGCCGCACATTGCACCGGTCCATGCCGAGCTGCGAGGGTCGGAGCTTTCGGTCCTGGTCTACGAGGACGCCGTGCGAAGGCGCGATCTTGCCGCCAACCCGCGCGTGGCCTTCACCGCCTGGGACAGCGACGGAGCGGTGGTGATTCTCTACGGCCGCGCGGCAGAGAAGCCCGGAAGCGTTCGCGAGGCGCGGCCCTCCCAGGCCGGCAGGCCGCGCAAAGTCGTCGAGATGGTGGTGCGGCTGACGCGTGTCTACGCGATGTCGGCTCGAAAGGTCTGTTCGGCAGCCTCGTAGCTCGCCGGCCGGGGCGGAGCGCCGCTGTGCCGCAGCTCACCGCTGCTACCAGTCGAGGAAGCGCAGACCCACCAGCGCAGGAACTCCCGCGTAGTAGAGGACCTGGCATGCCACCTCGCCGGCGCGGCGCGCGCCATGTGCCGCGGCCGCACGGATCCAGCTGACCGCGACCAAGGCCAGCTCGACGATCCCGCGCACCACGCCTGCGTACAGCACGAGGTAGACGATGAGCGTGAGCCAATACTCGACGAGCGTCTGCAGCCAGGCCAGGGGACTTACGATGTTCCATTGCCCCAGCAGACCGCCGAAGCTGATGTGCTGATGCGCGTTGAAGAGGACGGCCGTCGGCGCCAGCGCGAAGATCACGAATTTGAGGAAAAGCGCGGCCGGAGAAGCGCGACCGTAGGTGGCGCGAGCATGCGCCCATGTCACCAACGGATGGCGGGCGGCGCTGGCGGCGGCGTCGCACTGGCACTCCCTGCCCAGGACCGACAGGATCGCGAACGGATCGTCGGTGACGATGCCGTAGCGCAACCACTGTCCCGAGCGCAGCTGGACGGAAAAGCCCGGACCCGGCAGCGGCACGATCCAGGGGCGGATGCGATCGATCGCCCGCGCCGGAACTTCGATGGTCAGCCCGCTCCCGCGAAGAGCCAGCTCGCTTGCCCCTACCGAGATCGAGGACGTTCGAGCGCGAAGCAGCAGATGGCCGGCGATGGCGGGAAGCACCGACAGCGCGACGAAGAGGCGCAGTAGCAGCGGAGGCGTCACCGGTGGATCGCTCGCAACCAGCACCAGGGCCAGGATGAACGGAAGAGACAGCCCGCTCAGCCCCAACAGCGCCGACGCCGCGATTCGCCACGTGCGCGTGCCCACAGCGCCGCGCCATTCGAGTTGCGGGGTCACCATCGGCAATCTAGCCTGCAACGAGGCCGATGAAGAACACGACACCATCGCCGGGTCCCGGCAGTGATGACGGCGTAAGGATCATCGAGAAGAGCCGCGACAGGCGCGTAACGATGGTGGAGGCGGTTGCCGGCTGCATCGTCGTCGCCGGAATCGTGATCGCTGCCGCCTCATTCGGCGGCGGCGACGAGGCATCACCACCCATCGCAGGCCACGCGAAAGATCCCTCGGAGCGCGCCATGCATCGCGGCGAACCTGCAGCGCCGGCGCAAGCCGATGCCAAGGCGGCAACCGCCAGACCACGACCGGGGCCGCGACTGCCTGCGGCCCGGCGCCGATCGCAAACCCCGCCGTTGCCGAACGAGGCCGGTGACGCGGCCGCAGCGCAGGCCGCGGGCCGCGCTCCGATACCGCCGTCGCGCGAGGGCGATGCGCGCGAATACATCGAAGCCTTGCGCGCCGCAGGAGAGACCGGCGGGATCGCGGCATATCCGCCGCCCGGTAGCAGTCCGCCGCTTTCCGGCAACGTCGTTCCCGAGGATTACGCGCTGCCCGAAGGCTACGTTCGCCACTATCAGAGCACCGACGGCGGCAAGCAGCTGGAGCCGATCCTGATGTTCTCGCCCGACTACGATTTCTTCGACGAGAACGGCAATCCGGTGCCCATTCCGAAGAATCGCGTGGTGCCGCCCGAGATGGTGCCGCCCGACCTTCCTCTTCGCACGCTCGACGTTCCCCAGACTCCCGCGGACGGCATGCCCTGAGCTCGCGCCGCCTTCCTGTGGCGATCTCGGCCGCGTTGCCGCCGGCGGCCGCCATCGCGTTATCGGCTGCCGGCTTTGGGTTGTACTGCCTGGTCGAGCCGCACTGGATGCCGCTTGGCTGGATCGCGCTGGTGCCGTTCCTGATCGTGCTCGAACGCGCCGCAACGCTGCCCGCTGCGCTGGCGGCGGGCTGGGCGATGTCCGTCGCTTTTACGCTGGCGGTGTTTGGATGGTTCGCGCCGGCCATCTCCACCTACACCGGCGCCTCGGCAGCCCTTTCTCTCGTGCTGCTCGTGCTGGCCGCGCCGCTTTTGCAGCCGCAGCTGGTGACCTTCGCCGTCGCACGATGGTGGATCGCAGGGCGCAGCGCGAGGGCAACGACGGCGATCTTCGCGGCCGGCGTCTACGCGGGCACCGAGTTCGTCTGGCCCAAGCTCTTCGGCGATACGCTGGGGTACGGGTTTCATCCGTCCCGGTCGCTGCGGCAGCTTGCCGATGTGGGCGGCGCGCCGCTGCTGACCTTCGTCCTGCTCGTCCTGAACGAGATGGCGATGGCTGCGTGGAACACCTGGCGCCTGCGGCCGCGGCGCGCGTTGACCGCCATCGCGTGCGCGGCGGCGCTGCTGGCAGGCGTGGCGATCTACGGACAGGTTCGTCTGCGGCAGATCGCCGCGGCCGAAGCGGGCTCGCAGCCGCTGACGGCCGTGCTGGTGCAGGCCAGCATCGGCAACTACGAACGCCTGCGCGCGCAGGTCGGTGCCTATGAGGCGGTCCGCCAGATCCTCAACGCGCACTTCGAGCTCTCGTACGCAGGCATGAGAAGCGGCGACGTCGATCTGGTGGTCTGGCCGGAGACGGCCTATCCCACCACATACGGATCGCCCAAGAGCCGAGCCGGAGCCGAGTTCGACGACGAGATGCGCGTCTTCGCGGCCAGCATCAAGCGTCCACTCGTGTTCGGCTCCTACGATCTGGACGCCAGCGGCGAATTCAACGCAGCCGTGTTTCTGGATCCCGCCGACGTCACCATGGCTCGCTCCTACCGCAAGTCGCACCTGTTTCCGCTGACCGAGCGCGTGCCCGCATGGCTCGACTCCGGCTGGATTCGCGATGCCCTGCCCTGGCTCGGCACGTGGCACGCCGGGACCGGAACGAAAGTGCTTCCGGTGCGACTTGGCGACGGAAGGAGCGTGGAAATGGCGCCGCTGATCTGTCTGGACGCAGTGGAGCCGGACATGGCGGCGGACGGCGCACGCGCAGGTGCACGACTTCTGCTGACGCTTTCCAACGACGGCTGGTTCGCGGCCGGCAATGGCGCGCGTCTGCACCTGATCGTGTCGGCGTTTCGCAGCATCGAGACGCATCTGCCGCAGCTTCGCGCGACCAACACCGGAGTCTCGGCCGCCATCGATGCCACCGGAGAGCTGACGGCGATCGCAGAGGCGGGACAGCGGCGCGGGCTGCTCGCCACTGTGATTCCCGCGCCGGCGCCGGCGACGCTGGCAGTTCGATGGGGACGGTGGTTCGGCCCGGCGTGCCTGGCGACGAGCGTGCTGCTGGCGATGGCGTCGCTGCGCCGCAGGCCTGCCGCAACGCCGCGCAGCGCTGAGGTCTGACTCAACGAGGCTCGAGGATCAGGATCGGAATGTCGCGAGTGGTGCGGCTCTGATAGTCGCTGTAATCGGAGTTCATCTTGCACAGCGCAGGCCAGTAGTGCGCTTTTTCCTCGCTGGTGCCGCGGCGCGCACGCATGCGGCGCTTGTGCGCGCCGATCTCCACTTCGACGTCGGGATTGTGCGCCGCATTGGCCATCCAGTGCGGGTCCTTCGACATGCCTGCCTGTGACCCGACCACGATGAGCCTTTCGCCGTCGCTCATGTAGACGAGCGGAACGGTCCTGGCCTGACCCGATTTCCGGCCGACCGTCGTCAGCAGCAGCATCGGCTCGCCGTGCGTCCACTTGGCTGCGACACGCCCGCGGCTGACGCGGAATACCCAGGTGTTGAGCGCTGCCAGCACACGGATGACCGGCTTGGCGATGCGCTCCTGCGTGGGACTGAGCGGGCGAAGGGGCTTGCGCGGATCGCTCAAGGAAAGCTCTTAGGTGGGGATGTCGACGACTTCTTCGTCGGTGAAGGGAGGGATCGGCTCGCCGCGCTCGCGAAGGTTCTCGAGGTAGCCGGCGATGGCCTCGCGCGCATTGGTGAGTGCTTCGGTACGGGTTGCACCGTGGGCCATGCACCCGGGCAGGGACGGAACGGTCGCGACCAGAACCCCGACCTCATCCGTTCCTAAGACTATTCTAAATTTCATTGCGCGGCTCCGCTGCAGGTCGTGTGCATCGAATCGATAGTGACGCCGAAGAGAGCCAGGCACAAGAGAGCACCGAGGCGGTGCACAGCCTCGCACGGTCGCGCGCACCTGCGATCGGCCGTGCGTCAGCTGCGGCCACGGGTCGGGAATCGCCGGGCCTGCTCGCGTGCACGAATCGAGGCGGAATTCGCCGCCGGCTTCGGCGCGTCCTTCAGCCTTTCGATCCATCGAGCGGCAAAGGTCGGCTGGTTCACCTTGCACAGCGCGGCAGCGGTCTCGGCGGATGAGCTGGCGAATTCGGCATGCGTCACCGCCGCCGCTGGCTCGTACAGCACCACGAATCCGCGCTCGGCGATCGCGAAGCACAGGTCGACGTCTTCGTAGTAGGCGGGCAGATAGCGAAGATCGAACCCGCCGATGTCGGCGAACAAGCTGCGACGCACCAGCAGGCACGCAGCCGAGCAGTAGTCGACGTGACGGCGGAACGCGTAGTCGCCTCCCTCCGGATCGTCGCCGCGGCCGTAGCCCATGGCCGACCCGTCGCAGAACACGATCGATCCCGCCTCTTGCAGGCGCCCGCTGCGCGCGACGATCCTGGCACCGACGGCGCCGACGCGATCGGACTCTTCCATCGCCGCGAGCATCGCGGCCAGGGATCCCGGCCACAGCACCGCGTCGTTGTTGAGCAGCAGGAGGTGACGGCCCTCGGCCACCGCGGCCGCCTGATTGACCGCCGGCGCGAAGTAACGATTGGCCGGATTGCGCACGATCCTGGCACCGTCGATACGGTCGAGCAGCTCGCCGGTTCGATCGGACGAGGCATTGTCGACGACGATCAGCTCGAAACTGGCGCCCTTCTGCGCGCGCAGCGCGTGCAGACATTCGAGCGTGAGCTCGGCGCGACCGAACGTCACGACGATCACCGAGACCTCCGGCTGCGAGACGGGCTCGAACGTCAGCCGGGCGGCGGGGTCGTCGAGAAACGTGCGCAGGCCCTGGCGTGCCAGCTCGTCATGGTGCTGCGACTGGCGGTCCAGCCACAGCCGAAGGCGCGTCCGCGCAACCGGCCCCACCGTCGAAAGCCGGCGCCGAAGCGTGCGCGTCATGGCCGCAAGCATCGTCGAAGAAGGCTCAGGCGCCGCCGGCGAAAGGTCGCCGGCTCATCGTTTGGTTCCGCTGTTGCCGGCAATGGTGGCGTACAGATCGGGGCGACGGTCGCGGAAGAAGCCGAAGGCCGCACGCGTGCGCGCAACCTTGTCCAGGTCGAAGGTCGCGATGGCCACGCCTTCCTCGCCCCAGGGCAGCTCCGAGACGATGTCGCCTCGATGGTCGGCCAGGAACGAATGCCCGTAGAAGACCTGTCCTTCCTCGTCGCCGATACGGTTGGCCGCGGCCACCGGCACCACGTTGGAGACCGCGTGGCCGATCATCGCGCGCTGCCAGGGCTCGCGCGTATCCAGATCGGGATCGTGCGGCTCGCTGCCGATGGCCGTGGGATAGAGCAGAACTTCGGCGCCGCCGAGCATCATCGAGCGCGCGCACTCGGGAAACCACTGGTCCCAGCACACTCCGACACCGACCGTGCCAAAACGCGTCGGCCAGGTGCGAAAGCCCGTATCGCCGGGACGGAAGTAGAACTTCTCTTCGTAACCGGGGCCGTCGGGGATGTGGCTCTTGCGGTAGACGCCGAGCAGCGAGCCGTCCGCATCGACCATGGCCAGACTGTTGTAATAATGCGGACCGTCCTTCTCGAAGAACGAGATCGGGATGACCACGCCGAGCTCGGCCGCCAGTTTCTGGAAATGGGCGATGGTCGCGTTGCCCTGCAGGGGGCGCGCCTCGTCGAAATACTCTTCGCGCTCGACCTTGCAAAAGTAGGGGCCTTCGAAGAGCTCGGGAGGAAGCACGATCTGCGCACCGCGCGCGGCAGCCTCGCGTACCAGCTTGTCGATCTTTTCGACGTTTTCCTGGCGCGAGCCGCCCAGCGCCGCCTGGATCACGCCCACGGTAACGATGCGATCGCCTGGCAGCGTTTCCATCTTCAGGTCCTTGCCAGCGCAGCCGGCTCCTGCTGCGTGATGCAGTGAAAGGCGCCGCCGCCGCTGAGCACCGCACGCGCCGGAACGCCGACCGTACGCCGCCCGGGAAAACACTCGCCGATCTTCCGGACCGCTTCCTCGTCGTACGGCGACCCATAGACCGGCACGACGACCGCGGCGTTGCCGATGTAGAAATTGACGTAGCTGGCGGGCATGACCCGCCCGTCCCGGTCACGCAGCAGGCCGGGCGACGGGATCCGCACGATCTCGAGCTGGCGGTTGCGGGCGTCGTGCATGCTGGAAAGATCCTCGATGATCCTGGTCAGAGCCACGGTGTTGGGATCGGAATCGGTACGGCCTTCCATGCAGACGACGCGTCCCGGTGCGACGAAACGAACCAGAGTGTCGATGTGGCCGTCGGTGTGGTCGTTCAGGAGACCGTCGCCGAGCCACAGCAGCCGCTGGATCCCGAGCGCATCGCACACGTGATGCGCGATCTCCTCGGGCGCCAGCGAAGGGTTGCGGTTGGCGTGGAGCAGGCACTGGCGCGTGGTCAGCGCGGTCCCTTCGCCGTCCACTTCGATGGCGCCTCCCTCGAAGATCAGCGGCACCTCGAACGAATGCACGCCTGCGGCGGCGCGCACCGCCCGCGCCACGCCGAGATCGTCGGGGAACATGTACTTCTCGCCCCAGCCGTTGAAGCGGAAGCACGCCGCGGCAACCTCGCCTTCTGGCGCGCGCACGAACACCGGCCCGGTGTCGCGCAGCCAGATGTCCCCGAACGGCACGCAGTGGAAACGGACGGGAAGTCCCGCCAGGGCCTGTGAAGCTTCGCGCTCGCCCGCTTCGTCGAGCACGAGAAGCTCGATCATCTCGCCGTGCGCCGCGCCTGCATCGTCGACCGAGGCGATGGCGCGGCACAGCTCGGCCACTTCCTGCTGCGCCGCGGGAAGGTCCTCGAGCCACAGCTCGCGATGGCTCGGCCACGCCGTCCACACTGCGCGATGTGGTTCCCACTCGGCAGGCATGCAAAAGCCGGCCCCCTTGGGCGAGTCGACATGGTCGGCAGGCATGATTCGTTCATGCCCGAATAAAAGGGACAGGTACAATTATTGCGAGGTCCGACCTCCGAAGTTTCGTCGCCGAACGTGTGAGCGGCATGCAACGGATGCGTCGCGTCGCTTTCGGAAGGGCTCGTCCCTTGGTTCGCGCCTTGAACCGGGTGCGCGCCTCGGAGAAAACGCGCCGATGGCCACCAATGCGTCGTACGCGCGCACCGACACCCCGTGGCGTCACGAGCAGGCGTTGATCGGTGGTATCCGCCTCCATCTGGTCCGCGCCGGCAGCGGCCGTCCCGTCGTTCTGCTGCACGGATTTCCCGATTTCTGGTTCACGTGGCGTTACCAGCTTCCCGAGCTGGCGGCAGCGGGACTGGAAGCCATCGCCCCCGACATGCGCGGCTACAACACCTCCGAAAAACCGGCAGGCGTGACCAGCTACGACATCGACACGCTGGTCTCGGACGTGGCAGGAATCATCGACCATGCCGGCGCCGACAAGGCCTGCATCGTCGGGCATGACTGGGGCGGCATCGTGGCCTGGTACGTCGCGATGCACCGGCCCGAGCGCGTCGATCGTCTGGTCATCGTCAACTCGCCGCATCCGGCGACGTATCGTCGCGACCTGTTCTCCACGGACCAATGGAAGCGTTCCTGGTACATGCTGCTTTTCCAGATTCCGTGGCTGCCCGAGGCGCTGATTCGCGCCGGCAACGCCAAGGCCATCGACCGCATGATCGCGCAGCACGTGCACAACAGGGACGCCTACGCCCGCGACGAGGCATTGCACCAGAAGATGGCCCTGCTGCAGCCGGGCACGCTGACGGCCGCGATCAACTACTACCGCGCCGCGCTGCGTCCCTCCTCGCGCAGGTCCATGGAAGCTGTCCGCAAGATCACGGCGCCGACGATGGTGATCTGGGGGGAGCGGGATTTCGCACTCCGCTCCAGCCTGACCGAAGGCCTCGAGCCATGGATCGCCGATCTGCGGGTGCATCGCCTTGCCGATGCCGGACACTGGCCTCATCTGGACGAACCGGCCCGGGTGAGTCAGCTTCTGCTGGAGTTCCTGACATGACAGCGCTGCACCGCATCCTTCCTATGACACTGCTTCTGGTTGCCGCCGCATGCGCGACAAGCACTCCGACCAGGACCTACAGCGCTCGGGTCGAAGGCATGACGTGCGGCGAGTCCTGTCCCGTCGAGGTCAAGGAGGCGCTCGAAAGCATTCCCGGGGTGCGAAGCGCGACCGTGGATTACCCTACGCAGACCGCCGTGGTCGTGGTCGACTCGGACAAGGAGCTGACCACGCGGGAGATGGATCTGTCGTTCCAGAACAAGGGGTACTTCATCTCCTCGATCGAAGAACGCGCGCAATAGGGACGGCCGCTTTTTGCCGCAGCGGATCGTCCCCGCGAGATCACCGAAATGTCGGAGCAGAAGATGTCTTCGTGGCGCGCGGTCGGCGTCGCGCTCAGGAGCTGGCGAACGGCATCGGTCAGCCTGCTGTCGTTCTCCTCCGGACTTCCGCTGGGGCTGGTCTGGATCGCCATTCCCACCTGGCTCGCGCGCGAAGGCGTCGACATCAAGGTCATCGGGCTGTTCACGCTCGTGCAGGCACCATGGAGCTTCAAGTTCCTGTGGTCGCCATTGATGGACCGCTACGCGATCCCGCTGCCCGGCATGGGCCGCAAGCTCGGCTGGACGCTGGTGGCGCAGGTCGCGCTGCTGGCGACCACGCTGTCGCTGGCCGGAGTTTCGGCCAGTCCCGATGCGATCTGGGTCGTCGGCTCGCTGACGCTGGCGATTGCGCTGGCTTCGGCGACGCAGGACATCGCCATCGACGCCTACGCCGTCGAGGTCCTGCGACCGCAGGAGCAGGGCGCGGCCGTCGGCGCGCGCATCGCGCTCTATCGTGCGGCCATGTTCGTGGCCGGAGGCTGGGCCATCACGATGGCCGGCATCTGGTCGTGGCAGGCAGTGTTCGTCTTCCTGGCAGTGCTGTATGTGCCGATGGCGGTGGTGACCGTCCTGGCCCCGCGGCCCGAAACCGAGCAGCACCCCGCTCCGACTTCGCTGCGGGCGGCGGTGTGGGAACCCTTTCTCGGCTTTCTGTCCAAACCGCGCGCGCTCGAGCTGCTGGCGTTCGTGATCCTTTACAAGCTCGCCGACAACCTCGGCGGCGCGCTCGTGCGGCCATTCCTGGTGCAGACGGGCTTCGACGATTTCGACGTCGGCATCGCAACCGCGACCATCGGCCTTACCGCCACGCTGCTCGGAACGTTCCTCGGCGGGATACTGACCACTGCCATGGGACTCGGAAACGCGCTGTGGGCGTTCGGGATCCTGCAGGTGCTGTCCAATGCCGGCTACGTCGCGATCGCCGAGGTCGGTGCCAATCGCCCGCTGATGTATGCGGCGATGGGCTTCGAAAGCCTGACCAGCGGGATGGGAACCGGGGCGTTCAGCGTGCTTCTCCTGCGCATGACGCAGAAGCGTTTCTCGGCCACGCAGTACGCGCTGTTCTCGAGCCTGTTCGCGCTGCCTCGCCTGCTGGCCGGCCCCATCACCGGCGTGATGGTGGACGCGATGGGCTGGCGCGATTTCTTTCTCTTCACCATCGGCATCGGCATCCCCGGAATGCTGATGCTGCAACGATTCTCACCCATCGGCGTGCGCGAGCCGGAGCTCGAGAGCGGTGACGAGGGAGCCAGTCAGGCACGTGTGCTGACGCGCGCCGAGCTCATGCGGCGCGCACTGATCGGCGCGGGTGCGGGCCTGGCCGTTGCCGTGGCGGTCATGCTGCTGCTGGCTGTCCTGCGTCAGCACAAGCTGGCGCCGGGCGAACCCTTCGACATCACCGCCAACATCTGGGCGATCCTGGTACCGACCGATCTCGGTGCAGCGCTTGGCCTGTTCGGTGCGCTGCTGTTCGCCGCCGTGGTGGCCCTGATGGTCGCAGCCGCCGCAGCAGCCCGCGGGCGCCGAAGCTAGCGACAAAAAGGGGTAAGGCACCTTTTCCGCAAAGGTGTCTGCCCCATTTTCATGATTGTCGTACGGCGGCCTCAGCGCTTGTTGCCCCAGCTGTTCCAGTAGGTGATCTCCCGCGAAGGGATGCGCTTGGCGGGCTTGAAGTCGTCGCCGGTGAAATACGCAACGGGCAGCAGCGCGGCCTGCGTGACGGTCTTGGGAATGCCGAGGATCTCGGCGGCCTCCGCTTCGAACATCAGATGGATGGTGGTCCATGCCGATCCCAGCCCGCGCGCGCGTGCCGCGAGCATGAACGACCATACCGCCGGAAGAATCGAGCCGTACATGGATGCCTGCGCGAACTGCGGCAGCTCCTCGAAACGTCCTTCGATGCACGGGATGAGGAAGACGGGCGCCTGCTCCATCGTCTGGGCAAGATACATCGCGGAGTCGACGACTCGCGGCATCTGCTGCTGTCGCAAATCCTCGGCAGGGCGCTCCTCGCGCGGCATCTGCGCATACAGCTCGAAGCCGCGCCGGTACAAGTCCGCGAGCTTCTTTTTCTTGTCGGCATCGGTGACGACCAGGAACGACCAGGTCTGCTGGTTCGAGCCCGTCGGTGCCTGGATGGCGATGTCGATGCATTCCTGGATCAGCTCGGGCGCGATCGGACGCGAATAGTCGAGGCGTTTGCGCACGGAACGTGTCGTGGTGAGCAGGTGGTCGGCGTCCATCGGGGTCCTCCAGTCGGCAGCGTAGCCGCGGTCGTGCATGACGTCGCCGCGCTCCATAGCAGCGCTCGCCGTCGAAACAACGTCAGCGCGATTGCGTCGGCGAGTATTGCCGCAGCAGCTGACGCGTCCACCAGGCGCCGGTCGAACGCCGCGTTTGCGGATCGGTGAACCGGTACTCGTAGAGCATGGCCCGTACGTGCCGCGGAGGATCACCGGCGAACGGGTCGCGGTCGAGCAGCGCAATCACCGGCGGCGATCCCTCCAGAAGGCGCCGCTGCAGCTCGATAAGCCAGAGGTTGCGGCGATAGTCGCCGAGCGCGGCGAACCACATCTGCCAGTCCAGACGCGGCTGATGAGGCTGCACGAACGCCGGCGCTCGCGTGACGTCTCCCGGCTTCCAGCGAAACTCGTACGCAGTCCATTGCTGCCCGTCGCGGCTGCCCTCCAGGACGATCTCGGGCCGCTGGCGCGTCATCATCGCGAACAAGCCGTAGCTGCTGGTGAGGTGATACGGTGCGACCGCTTCGGTCATGCGAGCGATCGGCCACGGGATGCGCGTGCCTTGCCCGAGGCGCGCCATCATCTGCGCGCCGCCGCAGGCGGCCAGCGTCAGAGCCAGCACGATGGCTACGCCGCGCCCGGCAACTCGGAACGCCGAAGCCAGCGAGTCGCGCACGCTGCGTGAGGCCGGTTCGGTCGCCGACATCCACAGCCCGCGAACGTCATCCGCCGACGGGCGCGCACGCAACCAGCGCGGCAGTGCGGCGTCGTCCAGCACCGAGACGCAAAGAACGAGCGTCAGAAGGTTGAAGAACGTGTAGTTTCCGGTTGCGGCGATCGCCAGCTGCAGGAGCACCAGCGGCGCGAACGCCAGCAGGCGCGGCCGGCGCGGTCCGAACACGAAGAACGGCACCACCAGCTCGACGGCGAACATGGCGCCCGTACAGATGCGGTGGAACCATCCCGGCAGATGATGCGCATGCCAGGCGGTCCAGGTCGGCAGCGGCTGTGTCCAGTAGTGGTATTCGAGCGCCGTCAGGTTCCACCACACCGGATCGTCGCTCAGGAGCTTGACCGCACCCGAAGCGAACATCAGCCGGAAGAGCAGCCAGCGAAACAGCACGATCACGATGTCGGAACGCTCGCGCGGCTTCGAGAAGCTCTCTCGAATCACCGTCGGCTGCAGGAAGATCGCCAGGAAGCCGGCCTCCAGCAGCAGGATGTCCCACTGGAAGCTGAGAAAGACGCGGCCGACCACGAACAGCGACAGGTACAGCACCCAGCAGATCGACGCCGCCGCGAGCGGCAGGAAGCCGGCGAGCCAGGCCAGCGAGGCGAAGATGCCGCTCCAGCAAAACGCGGCGAGCGCCGCATCGCCATGACCGAGCCATAGCAGGCTCGGATACGACTGCCATACTTCTGGTCCGCCGCGTCCGCGCAGCCATTCCAGGTAGGAGGAGATCGGCAGGATGCCGTCGCTGCCGTACAGCCCCTGGATCTGCACGGCCAGCGACGCGAACGCGACCAGGTACACGAGCGCCACGCCGCGCGAAAGGAGCCAACCCACGCTGGCATAGCCAGGCCTGTTCGTACCGAGCGCGGGCATTGGATTGCCGGACCTGCGCTGTTAGCTATCGGATGTGGGCGAGCAACGCATCATCGTGTGCAGGGCCGACGCGCTCGGCGAGAAGGAGACGGCGAAGTTCACGTTCAATACCCCCTCGGCGCCGCGCGAAGGCTTCGTCATCCGCTATCAGGGAAAGCTCTTCGCCTACCGCAACGAATGCCGCCATATCCCGATGACGATGGACTGGGTCGAGAATCGCTTCCTGTCGCGCGACCGCTGCTACATCCAGTGCGCCACCCACGGAGCTCTCTACCGGATCGATTCGGGTCTGTGCATTGGCGGCCCGCCATCGGGCGAGTTCCTGCGCGCGCTGAACGTGGAGATCGAGGACGGCGACATCGTCGTCACCATCGCGGAATGACCACACTCGACCGAAGGAGTGTGCTCGCGGTGGCGCGTTCAGCGCTGGACGCGGCCGGCACGCGTCACCAAAGCCTGCGCTGTCTGTCGCTCCGGCGCCGGCGCTAGGAGAGCGGGCAGTTCAGCGCGATCGCGATCCCGACGGCGGCCTTCAGCGTCGTGAGCGAATCGGCCGCCGTGATGGCGCCGCTCAGATTGACGTCGCACACGATCTCGCTGCACGAGGCGATGCCGACTGCCGAACGCAGGTTGACCAGCGCGTCCACGCTGGTGATGGCCGAGTCGTCGTTGGAGTCGCCGCAGCGCGGGATGTCGACGGTTGAATAGCCGAGGTCCCTGAACAGCTGGACCGTCAGGCGAAGATCGCGGATCCCGCTGGTCGCGAAAGGTTCCATCAGCTCGTTGGGCTCCACGTTGGTATCGAAGTGCGCGACCGAAGAGCCGGCCTGATAGGAAGCGGGTGCGTACATCTGCACCCGGCCGTCCGTCTTCCTGGCCTTGGTCAGGTATGCGCTGTTCGCCTTGACGTTCGGTCCCGCCCACAGCAGATCCGGACCGTTGAGGATCGCCAGCTTGCGCTGCTGGTCGTTCATCTGCGTGAGCTGCTTGGGCGCGACGGTCGGATCCTCCAGCCAGCGCGAGTACGCATCGGGAAGTGGGTCACCGCCGGGCGGCGGATCGAACAGGGACCCGCTGGACGGGTCGATCAGGTCGAGAAAGCCGAGGCCGTGAGCGATCTCGTGCAATGCGACGCTGAGAAAGTCGACGTCGGTTCCCCGGCTGCCGTCCAGGCCGTAGTAGAAATCGATCGTGCCGAGAACCTGCTGATTGTCCACCGAGCTGTTGAACTGCGCTTCGACCTCCGGCCGCTCTTCCTGTAGCGAATCGTTGGCATCCACGCCGCGGAACTGACTGAAGAGCGCGGCCGAATACCATACGTCGTTGAGCGGCACGCCGGGCACGGGAAGCGTGCTGCGGCTGAGGTGAACCGTATCGGGAGAGGCGCTGCCGAGTATCGCGGTGTTGGCATTGCCGAAGAGCGGATCGAAACTCGCGCCGATGACGACGGTGACCGTGCCGTTGAGTCTGGCGCCCCAGGCATCGGCCGCGTACTGCAGCGCGAACATGCGCTGTGCGCCGAGCGTGGTGCCCGGGTTGCCTCCCACCGGTGCGACCGGAGTGGGATCGTTGAACCCCTCCCCGATCTGATCGCCGCTGACCACCTCGATGTTCAGGGCCGCGTGAGCCGACCGAGCGCCTGCCGCCGCGATGACGGCAGCGGTCAGGAAAGCAAGGATCTGCAGCATCCAAGCTGCTGCAGCGCGAACGGTACGATGGACGGGTTTTCTCATGAGCCCGCCATACATAGCAGAGCGGCGACGCACGAGTCAGCAGCAATTGCCGCATCCCGGCGCAGGAAGCTGACGATTTTCAGCTTAGTTCTTCCTTAAAAAGCGCGGTCACGCGCTGCCATGCATCGGCCGCCGATTTCGCGTCGTAGTCGGGCCGCTCGTCGCAGAAGAAGCCGTGACCCACATTCGGGTAGACGTGGACCTCGTGCCGGACACCTGCATCCTTCAGGGCCGTGCGGATCTTCTCGACGTCGGACATGGGAATGTAGCCGTCGTTCTCGCCGAAGAAGCACAGGATCTTTCCCTTGATGTTGCTGGTCCGGTCCAGGGTCGCCGGCGTGCTGGCGATGCCACCGCCATAGAAGCTGGCGGCCGCTGCCACGGGCACCTCCCCTGCGGTCAGGTAGGTCAGGTGGCCGCCGAAACAGAAGCCCATGACGCCGATGCCCTTGCCGCCGACGTCGGCTCGGCCCTTCAGGTAGTCGTGGGCGCCGTGAATGTCGGCGAGCAGCTCCTCGGGTTTGACCTTCTGCATCAGCTCGATGCCCTTGCCGAGACCGGCCGGGTCGTAACCGAGCTCGATCCCGGGCGCGGTGCGATGGAACGGTTCGGGCGCCAACACCACGTACCCTTCGGCCGCGATGCGATCGGCCACGGCGCGGATGTGACGGTTCACGCCGAAGATCTCTTGAAACAGGATGACGCCAGGATAGTTGCCGGCATCCTCCGGGCGTGACAGGTACGCGGGCATCGAAGCGCCGGAAACGGGAACGCTCACTCGCTCGTTCGTGGTATTCATCGAGGCCTCCTGGCGCGCGGGGTAGCACGCGGGACGTCAAAGGCAAAAAGCCACGGTCGGGCGCGCACCCATCGGGATGTGCGCAGGGAAAACACCATGGACCTCAGGCAGATCAAGTACGTCGTAGAGAATCGCGTCGGCGTCATCACTCTCAGCCGGCCCGATCGCATGAACGCATTCACCAATCGCATGCTGAACGAGATGCTCGAAGTGCTGGAGTCGGCCGCACGCGACGATTCCGTGCGCGTGCTGGTGGTGACCGGAGAGGGACGCGCGTTCTGCGCGGGCGCCGACCTGGGCGCCGGAGGCAAGACGTTCGACGCCGAGGCCGCGGGCGAAGAGGTCGGGCTGACGGGGCATCGCGACGGCGGCGGCCGCGTTTCGCTGGCACTGTTCGCGTCGCGCAAGCCCGTCATCGCAGCCATCAACGGAGCCGCCGTCGGCGTCGGCATCACGATGACGCTGCCGATGGACATCCGCGTGGTCGCCGAAGACGCCAAGATCGGTTTCGTCTTCGCCCGGCGCGGCATCGTGCCCGAGGCGTGCTCGTCGTGGTTCCTGCCGCGCATCGTCGGCATCAACAAGGCCGTCGAGCTGTGCGTGACCGGGCGCGTCTTTCGAGCCGCCGACGAGAAGGACTCGGGTCTGTTCAACTACGTCGTTCCTGCCGATCAGGTGTTGCCCAAGGCGATGGAGCTGGCGCGCGAGATCGCCGACAACACCAGTGCGGTGTCGGTAGCCCTTGCGCGCGCGCTGCTCTGGCATGGGCTCGGGCAGCCCGATCCGCAGCACGCCCATCTCATCGACTCCAAGGCCATCTTCGCGATGGGTCGCAGCCCCGACGCTTATGAGGGCGTGCAGAGCTTCCTCGAAAAGCGCGCGCCCAGGTTCACGATGAGCTCCTGGACGGACATGCCCGAGTTCTACCCGTGGTGGATCGAGCCGAAGGTCTGAGAAGTCGGAGCTCGTGAAGCTCGGCAGCGTCCACATCTTCGAATCGCCGCAGGGCATGGGCGACGCTCGCGCAATGGCCGAGCAGATGCATCTGATCGAGCTGGCGGAACGACTCGGTTACGACTCGGCCTGGATCGCCGAGCATCACTTCGGCGACTACGGCATCTGCGGATCACCGGCCGTCGTCATGGCGGCAGCCGCTGCGCGGACGAAGCGCATTCGCCTGGCCTCGGCGGTCAACGTCGTCAGCCTGCATCATCCTGTGCGGCTTGCCGAAGAGTTCGCGCTCCTCGACCATCTGTCCGGCGGACGCGTCGAGATGGGAATCGGGCGCGGCTACCAGCGGCACGAGTTCGCCGGCTTCGGCATCGATCCGGGCACCGCCCGCGACCGATTCCGTGAAAGCGTCCAGCTCATCCGGCGCCTGTGGACCGAAGAGCGCGTCACACACGACGGCACGTACTGGAACGTCGAGGGCGCCACGCTTCGCCCGCGGCCGCTGCAGCAGCCGCATCCGCCGCTATGGATGGCGTGCCTGTCGCCCGGGAGCTTCGAGCCGTGCGGCAGCGAGGGCTTTCATCTGCTGTGCGCACCGGTCTTCGGCTTCGACGCGGCCGAAGGGGCGGCGCAGGTCGGCGACTGGCGAGCCGGCCTTCGCAAGAGCGGCATCGCGCCCGAGACACGCCAGGTCGGTGCGCTCGTCATCACGTACGTTGCCGACACCACGGCACAGGCTCACGCGGATCTGCAGGATCGCGTCTTGTGGTACTACCGCACACTCGCCGACCACATCGGCAACGCCGCCACGACCGCGCGAGGCTACGAGACCTACGAGCAGGCGCGCGACTTCCTGCGCAACGTCGAGTGGCAAACCGCCCTGGACCGCGGCGCGGTCATCTGCGGCAATCCCGATGAAGTCGCCGCCGGCATCGACCGCATTCGCCGCGCCTGCGGCATCACCACGTACCTGGCCTGGACCAGGATCGGCGGCCTCGAAGTAGAAAAATGCACCCGCAGCATGCAGCTGCTGACCCAGGAAGTGCTCCCCCAGCTCGGCGCATGACGAGGCAGTGAGCCAAGGTGGCCGGGGGCCCGCCAGAGCGAGCGACCAGCCGTCCAACGCCGCAGATCGCCCGCTATGCGCGCCCGCCGCCCCGATCAGGCCGACACTCGGCGAAATCCGCGATCTCGCGCAGCCAGTCGTAGGAATACATCCCCGTCGAATGCCCGTCCGCCCAGAGAAAGCGGATCGCATAGCGTCCGACGCCTTCGTGCCCGACCAGCATTGGATCGTCGACCTCGACGAAGCGGGTCTGTCCGGAGTGTCCCTGACACTGCGCGCACGGACACCAGCCGCGAAGACCGCTGTACGTGTACGACGTCGTCACGTCATCGCTCCAGCGCACCCGCACGATGCGGGCGGCATCGTCTCGAGAGATGTCGACGGGCTCGGGGCCGTACAGATCCGCGCGAAGCTTGCCCAGACTGTCTTCGACCGAACGCGCAAGAGAAAGGAACGCGACCGAAGCGGGATGCGAGGGCTCGGAGAGCACGATGGGACGGCCGGCATCTCCGGTCTCGCAGACTCGGGCGTCGATCGGCACCTCGGCCAGGACCGGCGCACCGATGGCGCGGCTGATCTCCTCGGACCGCTGCGTCCCGAACAGCTCGTCGCGCGTGCCACATTGCGGGCACACATAGCCCGACATGTTGACGACCACGCCGAGAATCGGCGTGCTCAAACGACGAAACATCGCCACGCCGCGCGTGACGTCGGCCAGCGCGACGTCCTGCGGCGTGGTGACGATGACGCCGCCGTCCAGAGGAACCTCCTGGGCCAGCGTCAGCGGGATGTCGCCGGTTCCCGGCGGCAGATCGACGATCAGGTAGTCGAGCTCACCCCAGGCAACGCCGCGCAGGAACTGCTTGGTCGCGCTCATCGCCATCGGCCCTCGCCAGACCACCGGAGCCTGATCGTCCAGGAAGAAGCCCATCGACATGATCTGGACGCCATAGGCATCCACCGGATGCATCAGGCGCTTGTCGGGATCGGGACGCGGAAGCTCGCTGACGCCGAACATCATGGGAGCGCTGGGACCGTAGATGTCGACGTCGGCCAGACCCACGCGTCGCCCCAGCGACTGGAGTGCCACGGCAAGATTGGCGGCCACCGTCGACTTGCCCACGCCGCCCTTGCCGCTGGCCACGGCGATGATGCGGGCAACGCCGTCCAGGCGCGGTTGACGCGAAACCGACGGCTGCGTCTCAGGCATGGCCGACCACTCCGGCCCCGACGCGAAGACCTTCGATGATCCGGTCGGCGATATCGACGAAGGCGGCGGCCGCAGGGCTCGAGGGCTCGGCCGCGACCACCGGAGCCCCGGCATCACCGGCCTCGCGAACCGTCCGAACCAGCGGAACCGCGCCGAGCAGGCTCAGTCCGACGCGCTGTGCCATGGAGGCCCCGCCTCCTCTTCCAAAAATGTGAGCCTGGGCCCCGCAGCCCGTGCAGACATGGAAGCTCATGTTCTCGACCACGCCGAGGACCGGAACCTGCGCCTGCTGGAACATCTTCAGGCCGCGCTCGACGTCGGCCAGGGCCACGTCCTGCGGCGTGGTCACGATGATGCCTGCATCCATGGCCAGGGTCTGGGTCAAGGTCATCTGGATGTCGCCGGTGCCGGGTGGCAGATCCAGGACCATGACGTCGAGCTCGCCCCAGGCGACATCGTTCAGGAACTGGTTCAGTGCCTTGGTCAGCATCGGTCCGCGCCAGATCAGCGGAGCACCCTCGCCGACGAAAAAGCCCATGGAAACGAGGGAAACGCCGTATTTCTGGGCCGGGACGAAGCGGCCCTCGTCATCGCTGGCGCCGGCCTCGCCTTTGGCCACGCCGAACATGGTCGGCATGCTCGGGCCGTACAGGTCGGCGTCCAGTAGGCCGACTCTGAGGCCGCGCCTGGCAAGCGCGACGGCAAGGTTCGAGGCGACCGTCGATTTGCCGACGCCGCCCTTGCCGCTGGCCACGGCCACGATCTTACGCACCCCGGGCAGCCCCTTGGGTCCCTTGCCCATGGCCTTGGCCAGGTCCCGGGCCTGAGCTCCGGCATCGACTTCCTTCGGCTCGATGATCACGGCCGCCGGCGGCAGGCCGGGCAGCCCGGCCAGTGCCTGCTCGATCCCGGCCACGATCTGCCCGGCAACATCGGTGTTTTCGGTCAGTACGTTGAGCCGGACTTCGAGACGGTCCGGCCTGAGGGAAATGCTCTTGATGACGCCGAAGGAAACGATATCCCGGGTGAAGCCGGGATATTTTACGGTCTTCAGATGCTCGCGGATGTCGCTCTCGGTCATCGAATCGTCATGTGATGGCTGGAAGCGACGTTGGTTGGACGCATCTGCGGTTTTCAATTCGTGAGGAATCTGTAATGCTTAGAAGCGGCTGTAAGGGACGTCGGTCGTCCTTTGATGTCAAGCTCGAACGTATCGCCAGCCGGGGGGCTCAGGTCGAATGTACAGAGGGATTTCCTTGAATTCTGCCGCCCTCTTAGGATAGACGCGAAAGTCGGCAAGGCTCTCTCCGCCTGTCGTCAAACACGACCAAACTGCTGGATTGAGAAGGGATAGATGATGTTGCGACGCTTCCTCCGAAACGCGGCTCTCGGCCTCACGCTGATGACGCTCATGGCCCCGACGTCCGCGTCGGCTCAGTGTCCTGGTGAAGGCGAGGATTTCCCGTTCCTCTCGAACTCGGAATTCATCTGCCTTCGCACGAGCTTCCTGGCGACGCTCGAGTACTTCAACACGTTCATTGACGCGCGCCAGGACTGCTTCTTCAAGGAGATCGCCGGCGTCGAAGCGCCCGGCGAGCTCAATTGTCTGGCTCAGATCACGAACGACGAGCCTGGCACCACCAATGACAAGGATACGGACCGTCGCCTGCGCGCTGCCGAAGCACGCATGACGCGTCGTATCCTGACCCACTGCTCGGGCATCGATCTGACCAACCTCGGCTATCCGGGCTTCTGCCCCGATCCGGACGGTGCGCCCTACACTGCCTTCGATCACAACGTATGCCTGCTGGATCGCGCCAAGACCCTCGGCACGTTCATCCTGGACGTGGAGCATCCGCCCTTCCCGGGCCATCTCTCGACGGCCGAGCAGATCTGCCAGGACACCATCGCTCGCAACTCGGCCAACATGACGCGCGCCGAGATCGAGTGGCGGGGCCGCTGCCTGCTCCGCCAGGCCGTGCGTGCCATCGATCTGCCGCCCGACATCGATTGCCGCCGCGAGCGTGACCCGCAGGATCCCGATACGGGCCGTCCGTACACGGACGAGCGCGTCGTGGAAGCGCACAACTTCCTGCTGCGCGGCATCCCGAACAGCTGCCCGGCCATCGATCTCGAGAACCTGAACTTCCCGCACCGCTGCGAGTTCCCCGACAACGACTCGGTGTTCCCGCTGCCGGCGCTGGTGGAGTGCATGTTCGAGTTCCACCATCACCCGGTGTTCCGCTTCCTCGACATCTTCTTCCCCTGCAGCAGCAAGTGCGGCAACGGGCAGCTGAACATCGAGGAAGAGTGCGACGACGGCGACAACGAGACGATGAGCGGCGACTTCTGCCGCATCGATTGCACGCTGATCGAGTGCGGTGACACCAACGACGACGGCGTCCATGACGCCACCGACGCTCTCTACATCCTGAATGCCGCCGTCGGCCTGCAGAGCTGCACCCTGCTGATCTGCGACGTCACCGGCGACTTCCGCATCCGCGCCTCCGACGCCCTGCGTGCCCTCCAGTTCGCCGTGGGTCTGCCGGTGCTGCTCGAGTGCCCGGATGTCAGCGTCACCTGCGGCAACGGCTTCCTCGAGACGAAGGAGACCTGCGACGACGGCGACACCGAGTTCGAGAACGGCGACTTCTGCAACTCGGCCTGTCTGCTCGTCGACTGCGGCGACACCGACGACAGCGGCGACGTCAACATCCTGGATGCGCAGTACATCCTGAATGCCAGCGTCGACAACGTGCCGTGCACGGACTTCGTCTGCGACATCACGGGCAACGACGCGATCAACTCGACCGATGCCCTGCGCGCGCTGATGCACAGCGTAGGACTGCCGGTGGTGTTCGATTGCCCGGCGCCGCCGGCGACGCCTCCGGCTCCGCCGATCGAGTAACGACGCCGTAGCGGCGTTCCAGGAAAAGGGCGCTTCCGAAAGGGAGCGCCCTTTTTTTCTGCCTTGCGCCGCTCGGCGCGCCCAGGAGATGACGATGGATCTGGAGCTCAAAGGTAAGGTCGCCTTCATTACGGGTGGCGCCTCGGGACTCGGAAAGTGCACGGCGGAGACGATGGCCGCCGAGGGCGTTTCGGTGATGCTGGCCGACGTCAACGAATCCGCGCTCGAGGCCACCCGCAGCGCACTGCTCGGATTGGGCGTGGAGGCCGAGGCGGTGCGCCTGGACGTTCGCGACCTGGGTGCCTGCCGCAGGGCCATCGACGAGACCGTCGCCCGCTTCGGAAAGCTCGATATCCTCGTCAACTCGGCCGGTATCGGCGGCTCGGCTTCGTTCTTCGTGCAGACCGATCCGCAGGAGTGGCAGGATCTGATCGGCATCAATCTGCTCGGCGTGATGAACTGCTGCCGCGCGGCCTCCGCTCACATGATCGAGCGTCGCTATGGAAAGATCGTATCGATCGCTTCGGAAGCCGGCCGCGCCAACGAGAAGAGGATGGTCGTGTATGGAGCGACCAAGGGCGGCGTCATCTCGCTGACGCGGGGCCTGGCACTGGAGCTGGGTCGATCGTCCATCAACGTCAACGCGGTCTGTCCCGGCGTCACGCGCACGCCGATGACGGCCTACATCGACGAGGAGATGGAGAAGCAGGCCGCCAGGTTCTATCCGCTCGGACGACTCGGCCAGCCCGAGGACATCGCGCCGATGATCACGTTCCTCTGCAGCGACCGCGCCTCATGGATCACGGGACAGGCGATCAGCATCTCGGGCGGTTTCGGCAGATACTAGGCCGCGCTTCCAGAGGCGGCGGTCATGCGATCGTCGGGGGGCGCTTGGCGGGCCTGGCCTTGCGGCCTCGGGTTTTGGGCGAGGCGCCGAGGATCTGGTTCACGAAGAGGCGGGCGGCTCGCATGTAGCGTTCGCGTTCGCTTTGGGAGAGGCCGGGGTTCTCGCTGGACAGGTTGCGTTCGAAGCGGTCGAGCTGCTGCTCGAGCAGGACGCGCAGGAGCGTCTGGTCCAGGTCGGAGGCTGGCATGGACGGCCTTATAGCCGCTGACCGGTTCCAGGGGGAATCAGTGCCGCAGGTCCTGCGGTCGGCGCGCCGGCATCATGCCGCGCTTCACCAAGGCCACGGCGAACAGGGAGATGGGAACGTCGCGGCGATTCGGCCCCGTCTCGACCGTCGTCACTGCCCGCGCCGCACCAGCAGCGAGGCGAAGAAGCAGGTCACGGCCACCAGAACGATCGCGCCGCCTGCGGCTACGTCGAACTGGTAGGACAGCGTCAGCCCCAGCACGCCGCTGGCAGCGCCGAGGCCCATCGACAGCGCGATCTGGCGGCGGAAGTCGAGGGTCCACAGCGCCGCCGTTGCGGCCGGAACGACCAGCAGCGCCTCGATCAGCAGCACTCCCACGACGCGAACGCCGGCGACGATGGTCACCGCCAGCACAACGAGCAGGACGGCATCCAGGGCATCGACCGGGCGCCCGTAAGCGCGCGCCACCTCTTCGTCGAACGCGACGAACAGCATCTCGCGAAAGGTGACGAACACGATCCCGCTCACCAACACGGCGAGCCCGCCGATGGCGGCAAGCTCTGCTGCCGAGATGGCGAGCACGCTTCCGAACAGATAGCCGAAGAGATCCTGCTGAAACCCGTGTCGGAGGCTGAGCAGGACCAGTCCCAGTGCCATCGACGCCGACAGGAAGACGCCGATGACGGCATCCTCGGAGATGCGCCGGCTCCGCGCGATCCAGGACATGGCCAGCGCGACCAGGATCGCGAACACTGCCGCCGACAGGCTCGGATCCACTCCGAGCAGCAGCCCGATGGCCACGCCGCCCACGGCCGAATGCGAGATGCCCACGCCGATGAAGGCGAGACGGCGCAGCACCACGAAGAACCCGAGCAGTCCGCACAGCAGACCCACCACGACGACCGCAGCCAGCGCCCGCTGCGCGAACGCGAACTCGAGCATCAGGCGCCGCTCCGCATGCGGTCGTGATGGGCGATCTCGCCGGCCAGAAAATCGAACTCGCACGAATAGGCTTCGCGCAGCGCGTGACTGTGGACGACTTCCTCGGGGTTGCCGTGCACGTGCATGACGCGGTTGATGCAGATCAGCTCGCTGGCCTGACCGGCAAGCGCGAGCAGATCATGGGAGACGCATACGACCGTTAGGCTCAGCTCGCGCTGCAGGTGCAGGAGCAGGCCGTAGAACTCGAGCTCGGAAGGAAGGTCCAGGCCCACGGTGGGCTCGTCCAGCACCAGCAGCCTGGTCCCGGCGCACAGCGCCTGCGCAAGAAGCGCCCGGCGCATCTCGCCGCCCGACAGCCGGCCGATGGGTCGATCCGAGAGATGCGCGATTCCGACGTGCCCCAGGCTTCGAGCCACTTCGTGCCAGTCCGTGCTCTTCGGCAGGCGCATGCGTCCCATGCAGCAAAGCCGGCCCATCATGACGATGTCGCCGACGGTGGCCGGGAAGTTTCTCGACACCACCGCACGCTGCGGGACGTAGCCGATCGAATGGGCGTCGGCGCCGAGCGTGGCCGGCGCACGGCCGAGCACCTGGATGGACCCGGAGGTCACGGGGACCAGACCGAGCAGCGCACGCAGGAGCGTCGTCTTGCCCGCGCCGTTGGGACCGATGACGCCGAGGAAAGCTCCCTCGGCGACGCGAAAGGAGATGTTCTCGAGCACGACGCGCCCGTCGAGCTCGACGTGCACGCGATCGAATACCACCGCGTCCATGGAAGCGCGCGACTATGGGGGCAACCTCATCACCTGGCAACCGTGCCTTTTGCGCCAGGGCACCGCTGGGCTAGAACCGCTCGATGGGTCGCAAGGCCAGAGACAAGAAGGACCGGCCGCGTCAGGCAACACCGGCGCCGCCAGCGACGGCAACCACGACGGCAACCACTGCGGGCGCCGCTCCCATCCCTGCTGCGACCGTTGCGCCAGCCGCTGCACAGTCTCCGCTCGCTGCCCCCGTGCATCGGCGGGTGCGCGGAAGCCGGCTGGTGACGATGCCGCCACGAGCGGCGCTCTGGGGATTGATCCTGGCCGCAGTGGTCGCCGTTTCCTATTTCAATGCGCTGGACACGCCCTTCGTCCTGGACGATCCGCTGCACATCACCAAGAACCCGCGTATCCAGCGGCCGCTGGCGATCAGTCAGCTGGCCGGCGATCCGCGCGGTGTGGTGACGGCCTCGCTGCGGCTCAACTATTCCTCCAGCGGAGAGGACGTGACCTCCTATCATCTGCTCAACCTGTTCGCCCATCTTGCGACCGGCTATCTGGTGTTCCTGCTTTCCTACGTCACGCTGCGTCTTCCATCGATGGGCGGCCGCTTCGAACGCTCCGCCGACGCCATCGCGGCGCTGATAGCGGCCATTTTCCTGTTGCACCCGATGCAGACCGAAAGCGTCACCTACATCATCCAGCGATCCGAGATCTTCGCCTCGGCGGCACTGGTGGCGGCGCTGCTGGCATTCGTCGACGCGACCGACCTGCGCCGGCGCGGCGCTCTGGTCGGACTGGTCGCGGCGTGCCTGTTCGGCGCCTACAGCAAACCGTTCTTCGTCGTCCTGCCCGCGATTCTGCTCGCCTATGACTTCTGCTTTCTCTCCCGCAATCTGCGCGGACTCGGCGAGCGGGCCATCGCCTACGCGATCTCCATCGTGGCTTCGATCTACGTCCTGGTGCTGTCGACCCGCACGGGAAGCTTCTCGGGCAACACCGCTGGCTTCGACGTCGAGGGCATCACCCCGCTGGACTACCTGTCCACGCAGTTCGGCGTCGTGGTCTATTACCTGCGCATGGTGCTGTGGCCCGACAGGCTCTGTTTCGACTGCGGCTATCAGGGCCCCTGGCCGGTGCTGCAGTCGCCTCTCGGCGACAGCGTCCTCGTTCCGGCGCTCATCCTGGTCGCGCTCTTCGGCCTCGGCGCTGCACTGTGGAGATCCTACCCGCCCCTGCTGTTCGCCGTCCTCGGCAGCGCCTTCGTTCTGGCACCGAGTTCCAGCATCGTTCCGCTGGCCGACTTCTACGTCGAGCATCGCATGTACCTGGCCATCGCGCTCATGGCGCTGGCGCTGGTGCCTGCGGCGTATCAGCTGACGACCGCCTTGACCGAACGCATGTCCATGGAGGCCGACGTCGCGCGCACGGTCCGGCTGGGCCTGGCAGTGGTCGTCTGCGCCGTGCTCGGGCTCCTGACGCTTCAGCGCAACAACGTCTATGCCGACAAGCTGCTGCTGATGCAGGACACCCTTTCGAAGGCACCCAACAGCGAACGCGTGCAGTACAACATCGCCAACGAGTACGGGCGCCGGGGCGACAACGAGAAGGCGGAGGCGCACTACAAGGAAGCCATCCGCATCGCGCCCGGCATCGTGCGCGGGTACATGAATCTGGGATCCCTCTACCTGAAGACCGACCGCGTCGAGGAGGCCCTGCAGACGTTCCTCGCCGGTGTAGCCGCCAAGCCTGACAATGCGATGGCGCACCGCAACGCAGCCTCGGCTTACCTGCGGCTGAAGCGCCCGCAGGAAGCGCTCGAGCTGATCGACAGGGCAGTGGCGCTGGAGCCCGAGCACCCCAACGGCCGCAAGCTGCGCGGGCAGGCTCTTCAGACACTGGCGCGACGGGACGAGGCGCGGGAGGAGTTCGAGAAGGCCGCCGAGCTGGCGCCGAAGGATGCTTCGATCAAGACCGCGCTGCAGCAGCTCGGCGGATGACCGCGTTCATGACCGTGCAGAACAGCCGCTGACGCGACCTGGGACCGAGGCGGAAATGTCCGACGCGGCCATCACCATCGCAGTGGCCGACGACCAACGCGTATCGGGGCTACTTCGCATCCCGCCGAAGGCGACGGCGTGTTATGTGATGGCGCACGGTGCCGGCGCGGGGATGTCCCACGAGTTCCTGGCGTCCATGGCCGATGCTCTGGCCGGCTTCCGGATCGCCACGCTGCGTTTCCAGTTTCCCTACATGCAACGCGGCCGGCGGCGTCCCGACTCGCCCGCAGTCGCACACGCAACCGTTCGCGCGGCAGTGGCGGAGGCCGCGCGATACTGCGGAAGGCTTCCGCTGTTCGCCGGCGGCAAGTCCTTCGGTGCACGAATGACGTCGCAGGCGCAGGCGGCCCGGCCGATCGCAGGGCTTCGCGGTCTGGTATTTCTCGGGTTCCCGCTCCACCCGCCGCGCAGGCCATCCACCGATCGCGCCGAGCACCTGTCCGAGGTCCATCTGCCCATGCTTTTCCTGCAGGGAACGCGCGACGAGTTCGCAAAACTGGAGCTTCTGACGCCGGTGTGCCGGAACCTCGGCCAGCGCGCGACGCTCGAGACGTTCGATGACGCCGACCACTCCTTCCACGTGCGCGCCCGCTCCGGACGCACCGATGGCGAGGTCCGCACGGCGCTGGCGAATGCGATCGCGGCATGGATCGGCGGCGTCCAGACCACGATTCTCGGCGGTTGATCTACGTGGTACCGCCTCCGCAGTCGGCAAGCACTTGCGCGGCATGGGTCCCGGGCTCCACGCTGGCATAGGCTTTGACGACCTTGCCGTCGGGTCCGACGAGGTAGGAAATGCGTCTTGCCGTACCGGCGTCGGCGGCATCTGCGGCTCCGACGGCGACCGCCAGCTTGCGGTCCTTGTCGGAGAGCAGCCGGAAAGGCAGCGACTCCGCCTCCACGAACCGCTTGTTCTCGGCCGGATCGTCGAAGGAGACCCCGAGAACGATTACGCCGGCCTTGTCGAGCCCGGCGTGGTTGTCGCGCAGCCCTTGCGCCTCCACGGTGCAGCCCGGCGTCATCGCCTTGGGATAGAACCAGAGCAGATACCGCTTGCCGGCAAGATCGCTCGAACGCACGGTCCTGCCCTCGTGATCGACCAGCTCGAACGATGGCATCTGCTGCCCTTCCTGCAGCATCTGCGCCGAGTGTGCGCAGGGTGGGGTCGCCATCGTCGCGAGCAGAAAAACAGCTGCTGCAGTCAGTCGAGTCATGTCTGGTCTCCTTTCGTCATCCGCGGGCCATGCATCGTACGCCGGGAGTGTTACGCATGCCGCAGTGGATCGGTAGCGAAATGCCGCCTCCCCTGGCGCGCTGCCGTCCTGTGTCGAGGAGCCGGCCGCCGTCGGATGCGTTTGCGAGAGTGCGAAGGGGCATGACCTTCGCTGCCGGCCAGACGACACGAACGACGAAAACGCGAAGGGGCCAGGCACGAGTGCCTGACCCCTTCGGAGGACGAGCGCGCCGCCGCGATCGAGGACGGCGACAGCCTCGTGGGCCGAGAAGGTTACGGAACGATGCAGCTGTCGGCCGGACCGGCCAGGCAAAGAATCATCTGCGCCTTGCACAGCTCACGGGCAGCGGCCGCTTCGTTCTTGCATGTCTTGGTGCAGCCGTTGCGGTCGCCGCCGGTCGGGCACGCACGCTTGCACTGACCGTACGCCTTGCGGCCGTCGTCGTCGCAGGCGTGCTCGCCGCGGATGCAGTCACTGACGCAGCCGGCATCGATGGGATCGACGCAATCGGTCGTGCAGGTTTCGCGGGCGCCCGAGCAGTCGGTGCGCGCGGTGTCACGGTCGGCCGACGCCTGCTCGCGACACGCATCCTCGGCGGCATCGCAGGTATCGTCGCAACCTGCGCATACGGCCAGACATTCGTCGCGTCCGGCAGCGCAGCCGGCTTCGCAGTCCAGGACGCCGCCGCAAGCAGCGACGCACTCGCCGGCCGCGGCTTCGCAGTCGCCGGGACACGTATCGGCGTTGGCTTGGCAGTCCGCGTGGCAGGCATCGCCTTCCTGCTCGCATGCGTAACGCGCCTGATCCCAGGCGGCCTTGCTCGCCTGCGTACAGGCCCGCTGCACCTGGGAGCAGAGGCTCGAACAGGTATGGGCGGAAACCGGCGTCGCGATCGCGACCAGCATCGCGGCAGCGGCAGCTGCCAGGGTCATGGGAAGAGCTTTGATCCTCATCGTGTGGACTCCTGTCTGTGAGTCGACCCGCATCGGTCGAGGCTCGTCACTATCAACCGGATCGCACGCCCACAAGACACCACTGGAAAAACCGTCACCACGCAAAAGCCGGGTTTTCGATTCTGGCGATCACCAAAAGAACCACGTCCATGTCCGTGCGTCCTCGATCACGCGCCTGGATCGAAGGTTGCTGCAGAAGTGTGCACGCCTGCAACGTCCATCGAGCAGGCAGGCGAAAACAGGACGGCGGGCCATCGTCGCGAGCGTGCATCGCGTCGGACCCATGCGGAGCGTGTTGGCCAGGCGGAATCGTTCAAGATCGCCGGCGGAAGAGATCATAAGCTGGCGATGCCTGCAGGTTGCTCGCTCCGTATGAGGGGGCCGAGAGAGCGGTGGCCGGCCCCTTACAGATTGGCCAGGAACGCCAGCACGGCGGCCCGATCTTCCGCGGTCAGTGCCTGGAACCGTGCCCGTACCGTTTGCGCTTCGCCGCCGTGAGCGAGCACTGCCTGCTCCAGCGTGACCGCGCGACCATCGTGCAAATATGGACCGCGCCGGCCTGCTCCCCACAGCGGCGCGGTACGAAACTCGCTCGCTTTCGCTTCGCCCTGCTCGATGCCGTCGGCCAGCTCCGGGCCCATGTCGTGCAGCAGGAGATCCGAGAACAGCCGCACGCGCTGGCGGTGCAGCGCGCGACTGTCGTTCTCGCCGGTGCGGAGCATCATGACGTGACAGCCGGTGCATCCGATCTTGCGGAACAACCCGCGTCCGCGGCCGATGCCCGGCGCCCGCCCTGGTTGCAACGGTGCGAGCAGCTGCATGAAGACGGCAAGCTCCTCGATTCCGCTACCGTCGTCTTCCGGATCCGAAATCGCATCGCAAGTGACCGGACCACCGCCTGGCCCTACCTCGTCCGGGAAGTCGGGCGTGGTGATGCCGAGCTCGTTGAGGAGCGCATCGGCGCTGAACTCCCGCAACGTCGAAGTCTGCGCCTTCCAGCCGAAACGTCCGATGCCGCCTTCGACCATGTTGGGCCTGCCCGAGATGCCGTCGCCGTCGGCGTCGTCTGCATCCGCGTAAGCCAGGATGGTCTCGGCAAGGACCGCCTTGCGATCAGACCGGCTCCGAAGACCGGTGTCGTGATCCGCCGCGTCGATACCGTGGCCTGCGCCGGCATGGTCTCTCCGCCCGCGACGCAGGATCCGGTATCGATGCCTCTGGCCTGAATCAGTGAGCCGCCGGCCGAAACCATGGGATCGAACACGCCGGCTTCGTAGCGTCCGAAACGTGTTACGAACAGTCCGCTGAAGCCGCCGATCATCGGACGATCGTGACACTCGGCACAGGCGCGCCCGTTGAAGACCGGGCCGAGGCCCGTGCTGGCTCTTTCGAATTGGCGGAACCTGTCGAAACCCCGCGCGAACTGCTGCGCTTGCTCGTCCGTCGATCGCTTCAGCGCAACCGGCAGGCACGCCTTCGGGTCCTGATCCGGATTGGCGATGAAGGCGCAGGTGTCGAGCGCATCGCAGACGCCATCGTCGTCGATGTCGGAGGGACCGCCGTCATCGGGGCACTGTGCGTTGGATCCGCTGCACACCTCGGCAAGGTCGCAGGATCCGGCAGCGGGGCGGCAGACGAGGTCGATCGGCGCGAGCGTGCACGACTGCGTGCAGCACTGGCTCGAAGAGGCCGCGTGGTCGCACGCCTCAGCGCCGTCGACGACGCCATCGCCGCAATCGGCAAGCGCACCGGCGGCGAATGTCAGCATCCACACTGCCGCCGACAGGGTACTGGTCGTAGGACGCACTTCGACCTCCGAGAGCGCAGAGCAAGCTTCTTTGCCCGTACGAGTCGTAACCGAGAGGCCAAGGCATCGCCAGAGGCTCGAGCCGCATCATTCGCCGCCGATCGCCATGGCCTGTGCGAAGGCAGCGGCGTTGAGCAGCATGAGCTCCTGGTAGGTGTTGCGATCGAAGCTGTCCAGATCGCCGAAGGGATCGACCGTGACCACGTTTCCGCCGAGCTCGGCCGCCAGCGTCGTGGCCACGCGCTGGTCGAGCTGCGGCTCGACCAGAATGGTGGCCACGCCGGCGGAGCGGGCTGCACGCATGGTGGTGACCAGACGCCGCAACGTCGGCTCCTCTCCGCCGCTCTCTTCGATCGCGCCCAGCGGCTGAAGGTCGAAGCGGGAGGCAAAGCGTCCCCACGCCGGATGGAACGCGACGAATTTTCGTACCGTCGCCTTCTCGAACATCTGACGGATGTCTTCCTCCAGATTGGTCAGGCGCTCGCGCACCACGCGTCCCTGCGCCTCCAGCTGGGGCGCTGCCGGCGGGTCCAGTTGCGACAGCGCACGCACGATGGCCGGAACCAGGTTGTCGCGCATCCAGCCCGGGTCGAGCCAGACGTGCGGGTCGCGATGCACGTCGTGGCCGTGGCCCGCATGATCATCGCCGCCCTGCCGGCGTGGAAGCAGTTCCAGCACGATCGCGCCATCTGCCGCGTCGGCCATGTCCCGCGTCCAGTCGTCGACGCCGCCGCCGACGAACAAAATCACGTCGGCGTCGGCGACGGCGCGCGCGTCCGACGGCCGCGGCGAATAGTTGTGGGGAGTGGCTCCTCCCGTGATCAGCGAGTGCACTTCGACGCGCTGGCCGCCGACCTCGGAGGCGATCATGGCCAGGGCGGGAATGGAGCTGACCACACGAATCTTCGCCGCGGCGACGCCAGGCACCAGCAGCGCCACGGCGAGCGCCGCCAGCAGCGGGCTGCGACGCGTCATGCGCTTCCCCCGTCGCGCTCGCGGCGCACCAGCACCTTCTTGCCGCGCAGGGTCGCACGCTTCATCGCTCGCACGATGTCGTCGGCAAGGGCGTCGGGAACCTCGACGAGCGAGAAGCGCTCGGTGATCTCGATCGAGCCTATGTCGCGAGAGGTGACGCCCGCTTCATTGGTGATCGCGCCGACCAGGTCGGCTGGGCGGATGCCGATGTTGCGTCCGGCGCTGACGTAGAGCCGGGCGACCTCGAATCGCTCGTGCTCGTCGGCGTACGCCTTGCCGCGCTTGCGTCCCTCTTTCCTTTCGTCGCGCGAAGGTGGCTGCACCGGCGCGGGAATCTCGCGGTCTTCGCGGTCGCCACCGAGCGATGCATGCGCCATGCGCACGGCGGCCGCCGCCACGTCCACGATGTCGAATTCTTCTGCCAGCGACTCGACGACCACTCGAACGTCGTCCAGATTGCCGAGCTCGAGCTGCTCGCGAACGGCAGCAGCGGTCACCTCCAATCGCTTGGCGCGCAGGTCGGCAAGGGTCGGAAGCGAGACGACCTCGATTTTCTGCCGCGTCACGCGTTCGATGCTGCGAAGCAGGGAATGCTCGCGCGGCTCGGTCAGCGTGATGGCGGTGCCGCTGCGGCCCGCGCGTCCCGTCCGCCCGATGCGGTGGATGTATGCCTCCGGATTGCACGGCAGATCGTAGTTGAAGACATGGGAGAGGTGCCGGATGTCCAGCCCGCGCGCGGCCACGTCGGTGGCAACGAGCAGATCGAGCTTGGCAGCGCGAAACCGCGTCATCACCGACTCGCGCTGGCGCTGCGGCATTCCGCCGTGCAAGCCCTCGGTTCGGTAGCCGTGCGCGCCGAGCGTTTCGACGAGCGAGTCCACCTCCAGGCGCGTGCGGCAGAACACCAGCGCGGACTCGGGGGCCTCGATGTCCAGCACGCGCTGCAACGCGGCTTCCTTGTGCGCGCGCGAAACGACGTAGGCGATCTGACGAACCAGCGGCACCTTGCCCGACGGCTGCTCGCGAGCGATGGTGATGCGCTCCGGTTCGCGCAGATGCCGCTCGGCGATCTTGCGCAGGCGCGGCGGCATCGTGGCCGAGAACAGCGCGGTCTGGCGCGCCTTCGGCGCCTTCTCCAGGATCGCATCGATGTCCTCGGCAAAGCCCATGTCGAGCATCTCGTCGGCTTCGTCGAGCACGACGACCTGGATGCCTTCCAGGCCGAGCGTTCCTCTTCGCAGGTGGTCCAGCGCGCGTCCCGGCGTGGCGACCACGATGTCGGCGCCGCGCTCGAGCGCGCGAATCTGCTGCGGCATCGAGGCGCCGCCGTAGACCGGCACGACCGTGGTGCCGCTGCCGCGTCCGTATTTGTGGATGGCCTCGGAGACCTGCATCGCCAGCTCGCGAGTCGGCACCAGCACGATGCCGCGCGTGCGGACAGCCGCCGTCCTGCCGCTCTTGCGGCCCGCGGTTGCGGCGGCGGCCGGGGCGCCGGAACGAAGGTTCTGGAGCATCGGAAGCGCGAACGCGGCGGTCTTGCCGGTACCGGTGGCCGCCTGGGCCAGGAGATCCTTGCCCGACAGAATCAGGGGAATGCACTGCAACTGCACGGGCGTCGGCTCCTCGTAGCCGAGGCCGGTCACGGCGGTGACCAGTGCTTCATCGAGGCCGAGAGCGGCGAAGGCGGAAAGTTTGGAGCGAGCAGTGCTGGGCATCGCTCATCCGATCATCGCAAGGCCGGAAGGACAAGGATACGCGGGGTGCGCATTGCCTTCTCCGGAATCGAGCCGTCGTAGGCCTCAATCCAGCTCGAAATCCACCCGTCCCTGGCGCTGCTCCAGATCCAGATAGACCTGCTGCGGCGGCTCCTCTCCGGTGCGAACGGCGTAGCTCGCGCTCGGAAACAGGCGCGCGAACCGGTAGCTGCCGTCGCTGCGGGTCCGCCGCCGACGCCAGCGAGACTCCTCCTGCGCGCGAAGCTGCACGATGGCGCCCGCAACGGGCAAGCCGTTCTGGGTCACGACGCCGAGCACGCGTGCCAGCGGCACCGAGTGGATCGCCGCCGCGGCATCCAGATCGAACCCGCCCTTGGTGCCGGCAAACGAGTGGTTGCCGTAATCGTCGATCTGATCGCCCGCATCGGTCAGCCGCACGAACCGAACCAGGTCGAGCCCGAGCGCACCGATGTCGAAGCGGTCGCCGCCGCCGGCTGCATCCAGCGGATCGATGCCGTTGCTCGACGTCGCGTAGACCGGCGCCTGTCCTGCCAGACCTGCCCCGCTGCCGGCGTCGAAGGGAAACGCCAGCCACTGCCGTCCGTCGCGGCTGACCTCGACGAACGCATACTCGGTAAAGACCGGGCCCGGGATGCTGCCGGCATGGAACGCATTCTCGAAGATGACCAGGTCGTCGCCGGGACCGTCGACCACCGCGTTGTCGTCGAAGGAGACGACGATGCTGCCGCCCTTGCCGAGCGAGACGACGTCCAGCGACCCCTGCTCGTCGCCCAGGCCCTCGGGCATGCCCAGCACGATGCCCGGCAGCTCTTCGGCGCCAAAGCCCGCGCTGGTGCCCGGCGCGAACTCGCGCACGCGATCCAGCCACGCATCGCCTTTGCGAGCAGCCGAAAGCTCGGCTGCTGCGCCTGCCGGCACGAGGCCGGCAAGCGCAGCGCACACGCAGGTCTTCGCCAGTGGCCTCATTCCGCCGCCGGCTCGCACACCATCCGCAGCACGTCGGTATCGTGGCGGGTCGGTGATCCGCTGGCGGTGGCGCGCACCTTGACGAAGCCCTTGCCGGGCCGCGTGCCCTCGGCGCGCAGCTCGATGCGGATGCCGTCGGTGAAGACGCAGGTCGGCTCGGTGATCGGCGAGTTGTTCTGCAGGTAGATGGCCCCCTGGCCGACCAGCGACCCTTGAGGCCTGGACGCGACCAGCTGGAAGTTGGAAATGCCGGCGGGGTCGCAGTCCGCGAAGCGGTCGTCGGGAACGTTGACGCACAGGCCCACCGGGAAGGTGCAGCCGCCGTCGGCTGCGCCGTCGGCATCGCAAGCGGCGCCGTCCTCGCAGATCGCGAACTTCGCAGGCCTGCCCGGAGCGGTCTCGACCAGCGTGGCTCCATAGAACTCGTGCACGCACTCGCTGGTCTCGGATCCCCTGCCCGGCACCAGCGTTTGGATCGGGACCAGACGATGCACGCTCTTGTCGTCGTCGTCCCCGCTGAAGGAAGACGCCAGGAAGCTGACGCGCAGCTGATCCGGTCGCACGTCGACGCCGCCGCCGTAGGCCGGAAAACTTCCTCCGCCGTCGAGCCCGGTGACCAGCGGCGAGGGCGATCCCGTGACCGGCACGCGCACGATGGTGTCGTTGCCGGTGACGGCGAAGGCGCCGTCGGGCAGGACGGCCACGTCGATCGAGCCGTGCGAGAAGGTCGGGCCGGAGATGGTCTGCACGAACGCGCCGTTCTCGCCGTACTCGTGCAGCGAGTTGTCGAACGTCCCTTCGTGCGACTCGGCCACGGCAAGATGCTCGCCGAAGCGGACGATGCCGCCCGTGTAGTCGAAGCCGCCCGCGAACGTGCTCATCGCTGGCGGGTTCGCCGACAGGTCGACCTCGATGATGCTGCCATTGCCGGCGCCCGCCGCGTCGGTGATCAGCAGATTGCCGTCCAGCGGAGTGATGCCGAAGGCGAACGGGATCGACCCTGGCGGCAGCAGCTCGTTGCCTTCGTCAGCCGTGTCGGCCACCGCGTCGCCGGCGAAGACGAAGACGGTATCGCCGGTGGTGGCGCCGGCATAGTTGCCGCCGTTGTCGGTGACGTAGAGCAGGTCGGATTCGCGGTCGTACCAGCAGTCGCTGATCGCGTTCAGCCCGGTTGCCACGATCACCTCCTGCCCGCCCTCGGTCAGGAAGTGGATGCTGCGCGTGGCCGGCGCCGGCGGAAACGCCTGCATCGGACCCACGCCCACGTAGACGCCGCCGTTGCCTTCGGCGATGCAGCCTTCGGTCAGCTCGGACAGGACGCTGCGGCCGTAGATGTAACCTGGCGCCGGCTCGGTGGCATGCGAAGAAAACGCAACGAACGACATCGCGGCCGACGCCGCGAGGACGAGACGATTCATGATGGCTCTCCTTTCGGCCCACGCCGAAACGGGCTTCAGGCGGCACGACCGAGCAAGGAGAGATCCGGCGAATTCCGGTTCCGAAACGACGGGAAGCAGGCGGCGCAGGTCCCGGTCGTTCCTCCTCCCACGGAAGGCACAACCCTGCGAGCCTCACCGGTATCCTGACTCGGGGCTTGTCCTACTTGCCGCGCCTTCCCGGGCCTTGCGGCCCAGTGGCATCGTGCGGCGTTCGTAACCCCATACAGTTGCGGGGCAGTCGAGGCCTTTCACCTCGTTCCCGGCGTGACGTTTCGGTGCTCTTCGAAGAGCGCCGGCCCGTCCACGTAACGGCTCGCGCACGCAAACTAGGCGCCCGTTGCGGGCATGTCAACGCATGCGAAGGCGGCTTTGCCTTCACGGTCTCGGCAGGTATACGACGTGGCGCCCTGCCGTGCCGGCAGCGGCCACACACGCTGCGCGCTGCGCGGCACGACCGACACAGAGGGACGATTCATGGACGGTGGAAAGCTCGTCGCGCGCGCCTTGAAGAAGGCGGGAGTGGACTGTGTATTCACGCTCTCGGGCGGCCATGTCATGGCCATCTACGACGGCTGCCTGAACGAAGGCATCCGCGTCATCGACGTGCGCCACGAGCAGGCCGCCGTGCACGCAGCCGATGCCTGGGCGCGCCTGCATCCCGGTCGCGTCGGCGTGGCCATTCTGACCGCCGGACCCGGCGCCACCGACGGCGTCACCGGCATCGCCAATGCCTGGCGCGCCAACTCGCCGATTCTCGTCTTCGGCGGCCAGGGACCTCTGGTCAACCTTCGCCGCGGCTCGCTGCAGGAAATGGATCACATCTCGGTCATGCGGCCGATCACCAAGTGGGCCAACGCGTGTTACGCGCCCGATCGGCTCGGCGAGTTCACGGAGGAAGCCATCCGCTACGCGCTCTCGGGCAATCCGGGCCCGTCCTACCTCGAGGTCCCCATCGACGTGCTCGGCGGCCCCGTCAACATGGAGACGGCCTACTGCCCCGAGCCGATGGCACCGCCGCGGCTTCGTCCCGAAGAGCGCCTGATCCGCGAAGCGGTGATGATGCTGAAAGAGGCCAGGATGCCCATGGTCATGGCCGGCACCGGTGTGAAGTGGTCGGATGGCGCGGGCGCGCTCAATCGTTTCCTGCAGGCGACGAAGATCCCCTGCTACACCAACGGCATGGGCCGCGGCACGGTGCCGCACGACTCGCCCTACTTCTTCAACCGCACGCGCCGCGACTACATGGAGCTGACCGACTGCGTGCTGCTGGCCGGATCGCTCCTGGATTTCCGCATGCGCTTCGGAAAATCGATTCCCGCGCACGCCAAGATCATCCAGATGGATCTGGATGCGACGCTGGTGGGACAGAACCGCCGTGCCGACGTCGGACTGGTCGGCAACATCGGCCTGATCTTCGAGACCATGCTCGAGGTGATGGAAAAGGACGGCATCAAGCTCAGCTTCCAGAGCGTGGTCGACGAGTGGCGCGCCAAGGAAGTGGCCGAGGAAGAAGCTCTTGCCAGCCAGCTGACTTCTGATGAGGTGCCCGTCGATCCGCTTCGCCTTTGCAAGGAGATCGCCGACTTCGTCTCCGACGACATGATCCTGATCGGCGACGGCGGCGACATCGTGGCCAAGGCCGCCAAGGTCGTGCCGATTCCGAAGAACGGGCTGTGGATGGATCCGGGCCCGCTGGGAACCCTCGGCGTGGGCATGCCCTTTGCCCTGGCCGCCCAGCTCGCGCACCCCGACAAGCGCGTGCTCATCATCTACGGCGACGGCAGCTTCGGCCTGAACGGCTTCGAGTACGACACCGCCATCCGTCACAATCTTCCCATCGTCGGCATCATCGGCAACGACGCGGCCTGGGGACAGATGATGCGCCCGCAGGTGATGATGTACGGCCGCGAGCGCCTGGTGGCCACCGAGCTGGCCCCGACCCGCTACGACAAGGTCGTCGAGGCCCTGGGCGGCTACGGCGAGCTGGTAACCGAGCCGCACGAGATCCGCCCGGCCCTGGAGCGCGCCTATGCCAGCGGCAAGGCGGCATGCATCAACGTGATGATTCGCCGAGATTTCGACTTCGGCGGCGGCATCTACGTCTAGGTGACCCCGGGCGTTGGCCTTTTGCGGCGCGGACGCGCGCGCAACGGGCCATCGGCGGCATTGCCGGCCCGGGCGCTGCCCGCGGCGTACGCCTGCGCTCGCTTCTCGGGCCGCGTCTTGCGGTTGACCCGTTGCGCGCGGTCCGAAGGGACGGCGCGGTGCGTGACGGCTGGGCAGGACAGCCCTCCTGCTGTACTGAATGACGGCTCAAAGGCCGGGCAGACCGCCGAACCTCTCCTCGATCCACATCTTTTCGGTCCCGCGCAACGTCGCATCGGAGCGCGCGCAACGGCCTGGTGGCAAGGCGCCCGGCCCGCAGACGAGCGCAGGCGTACCTCCTGTAGCCGCAGCGAAGGACCGGCCGGGCAACGCAGCAACCTGCCGCTGCGCGCGTGTCCGCCAACCGGGAGCGCCCCCGGGCCGGCAACGCAGCCGATGGCCCGTCCCGCGCATGCCGGCCAACCGGCGCAACCCGTTGCTCGTTTTTGCCAAAGCCGTTACGTTGTCCCAACTCCGGCCGCCGAGCGACGGCGTCGGCCGCGAGAACCAACCCGGGCAGCGCCCGGCATCAGCATTGGGGGTTTTTACATGTCCAGATCGGATGTTCTTCGCATTTCGGCGCGGACCGGCGTTTTTGCCGTAGCGCTTGGTCTCGTTTCCATGACCGCTCCGTCCATCTCGGCCGCCGAGATCACCGGCGCCTGCTGTTTCGCTGCCGGCGGCTGCCAGAACGTCGTCGGCCCCGGCCAGTGCACCGGCGGCACCTACCAGGGCGATTTCACGAACTGCTCGATTCCGGGCACCTGTTCGGCATCCTCGACGACGCTGCCGCCCTTTGAGTCCACCACGACCAGCACCACCATTCCCGACATCGGCGCATGCTGCGCGTTCGGCGATTGCTTCGTGTCCACGGAGGCAGGCTGTCAGGGCGTCTACCAGGGCGACGCCACGACCTGCTCGCCCACGACCTGCTCGATTTGCGGCAACGGCAGCCGCGAGGGCGGCGAGGAGTGCGACGACGCCGACACCGCCGACGGTGACGGCTGCGACAGCGACTGCCAGGAAGAGGAGTGCTACGACTGCATCGAGCCGACCTCATCGACCATCGTCGGCATCGACGGCGCCATCGGCGGCGGCGTTTCCGTCTGCACGCCGCAGAACGCCGTTGCGTGCGACGACGGTGAGGTCTGCACCCTCGGCGACACGTGCCAGACCGGCACCTGCGTCGGCGAAGGCGTGCTCGTCCCCGCTGCCTGCGAATGGGTGATGGTCGGCGGCGACCCGGACAAGAACGTCCAGTCGCGCGTGCGCGGCAACGCCAGCGTCACCGGCGACATCTGCGGCGACACGGACCGCATCGGCGACTCGACCGACATCGACGGCGACATCGTCTCGGTGGCCACCAGCGGCAAGGGCATCACCTTCGCGGCGGCGGCCACGGTCAGCGGCGACGTCATCACCGACGGCGCCTCGGTGGTCGGCAAGCCTCGCGGCACGCTGCTGCCGGGCCTGAACACCGACGAGGTCCCCGGCGGTACCACGGCCAACGGCAATCCGAGCCCGGATTACGACACCACGGGCAACAGCCCGCGCGTGGAGGACTGCGACGACGCGCAGAGCGACGTCGACAGCGGTGCGGCAGCGGCCGACGCGCTGCCGGCCACCGAGGACCGCGGTGACGTCAAGGTCAAGGGCAACCAGACCCTGGTCATCAACGCCACCGTTCCGGGCGGACTCAACGTCATCGACTTCGAGCGCCTGCTGACGGGCAACAACGCCACCATCGAGCTGAACGGCGGGGGCAATCCCAACACGATCTTCGTGTTGCGCATCGAGAAGAAGTTCGACGTGCGCTTCCAGAGCCAGATCCTGCTGACCAACGGAACCCAGCCCTCGCACGTCCTGTTCGTGGGCCACGGCAAGTGCAAGATCGGCGAGGAAGTCGTCGGTGCGGGCACCATCATCTGCCCCGACGGCAAGCTCTCGCTCGAAGAGCGCGTGCAGTGGTCGGGCGCGATCCTGGGCGGCCGCAAGCGCGTCCAGCTCCGCGACAGCGGCGAGCTGATCCACGCGCCGCTGCTGATCGGCATCCCATAACCGGCACGCGAGCTTCCCGCTCGCAGGCCGCATGACAAGGGGCCGGCTCTCGACGAGAGCCGGCCCTTTCTTTTGGAGAACGCCACGCATGGATTTCGTCTCGGGCAACTGCCGAAAGGACGATGCCGGGGAGCGCGGATGGTTCGTCGGCCACTTCTTCGGTGATGGTGGCGATCTGCGCTTCACGACCGACGTCGAAGTGAAGTGGGCTACGCATCCGGCCGGTGACACGCGTCCGGCGTGGAGCCGCAACCGCACCGCCACCACGATCTCGATCCTGATCTCGGGTCGCTTCCGCGTAAGCTTCGCTGGCGGTGACGTCGTGCTGTGCGAGCAGGGCGACTACGTGCTGTGGGCAGCAGGCGTGCCCCATCACTGGGTGGCAGAGGAGGAATCGACGATCGTGACGGTGCGATGGCCGTCGCTGGCAGGCGACAGCCAGAGCGTGCCGGCTCCGCGCTAGGGCCGCACCAGGAAGTCCGGCCGGGCGTGCCGGCCGTGCTCGAAGCTCGGCCAGGCAGGGTCCACGGTAAGCACCTCGATGCCACCGGCATCGCCTGCGACCGTGTCCTCGATCTTGGCTCCCGTCAGGCTGGGGTTCCATGCCATCGCGCAACGCTGCGGAATCTGCAGCTCCAGCCCGGGCGCCGCAATCGCCTCGCGCGCGCGATATCCCGCCAGTCCTCCCTGATGATGACGGTCGATCTCCGCGCCGTGGCCGCTGCTCAGGTAGGCCGCGGCCAGCGCTTCGTAGACCGACGCCAGCGTGCGGCCGGGAGCGGCAGCGTTCCAGCACGCGGCCTCGATCCGCGCCAGATCGTGCTTCTGCTTTTCCTCGGCCGGCGTCGGCGTGCGGAAGTAGACGAATCGCGTGGCACTGGCGACCAGCCCGTGTCGCCGCGCGCAGATCGCCAGCATCGCGCGCGAGCCGAGCGCCGCGGCGGTGGGAAGCAGGTGCCGGAAACGCGCCAGTCTCTCGTCGCCGCCTGCCTGCACGAGCAGCGGCTCGATGCCCGCGGCCATCAGCGCACCTGCACAGCTGGCGGCTAGCTCGTTCTCGCTCCAGTGCGGCCGGGCAGCTTCGAGGCTGGCGGTCATGGCAGCGGCGGCTTCGCACGAAAGCGTGCGGTAGCGGGCCATCTCCTCGGGGGTCAGGCTGAGCTTGGCGAGCTGGAGCCGTAGCGGAAGCTCTCGTTCGCCTGGCAAAGGCCGGTCGCTGGCGACATCCCGGCCGCCGGCAGCATCGGCGACGAACTGCTCGCGCAGCGCCGCCTGCTGCCAGGCGTGGCTCCAGCTCGTGAAGCCGTCCGGGAACCCTTCGCTCTGCAGCCGCGGCGCTTCGATGACGTCGGTGACGATCACGGCCTGCTCGGCGGTGATCAGGACCTCGGCGATGCCGGTCTCGGCGGCCGTCAGGACCACGTTGGATGCGCCGGCGGTCGCCCACGCGTACCAGTCGCTGCCGCGAAGGCGGACGCCGCCGAGATCGTTCTCGCGTATCGCCGTCCGTACGATGTCGAGCTTGCGCGCAATCTCGTTCATGCCGGCACCCGAGCTACGCACCTCGGCATTGGCTCCGCGCCGCATTCGGCGCACGTCCTGCGACTGCCGGATCGCGCGCCGTTCATGCCGGTACCCGAAGCGTTCCCGTGCATTGCGGAAACTCGGCGGCGTACGCGGCCAGAATCGTGCTCGCGACCTGACGCGCCCTGCCGCTCTCGGCCACAACCACCACGGAGCCTCCGAACCCTCCGCCCGTCATGCGTGCGCCGAAGACTCCTTCCTGCGCCGCCGCAGCCTCGACGAGAAAGTCGAGCTGGTCCACCGACACTTCGAAATCGTCGCGCAGCGATCGATGCGACTCGTAGAACAGGCGGCCCACTGCCGGCAGATCGCCCGAGCGCAGCGCCGCGACGGTTTCGGCTACGCGCGCATGCTCGGTGACGACGTGACGCGCGCGCCTTTTTTCCGTCTCCGGCAGCGCGGCCAGACGGTGCAGATCCTGCGGCGTGATCTCGGCCAGGAAACGCACGCCGAGACGGCGCGCCGCCGCCTCGCACTGACTGCGACGCTCGTTGTAGCCGCCGCCGGCGTGCGCGTGCTTGACGCCGGTATCGATCACGGCGAGCTCGCATTCTGCGGGCATGGCGACCTTCTCGAAAGCCAGCGAGACCGTGTCCAGATGGATGGCGCAACGCTCGTCCCCGACGCTGGCCGCCATCTGGTCCATGATGCCGACGCGCGCGCCGACGAATTCGTTCTCGACGCGCTGGCCGATGCGCGCGATCTCGACGTCGTCGATGGGCAGGGCCGCCAGCTCGCGCAGCGCGCGCAGCACGGCGACTTCCAGTGCCGCGCTCGAAGACAGCCCGCTGCCGACCGGAACCTGGCTGGTCAGGCGCAGATCGAAACCTGGGAACCGATGGCCGTCACTCGCAAGCGTCGCAGTGAGGCCGCGAACGTAATCGGCCCAGTCGTCGCAACGCC
>DASPNH010000206.1:0-7625 GCA_035626675.1 Binatia bacterium | reverse complement strand
CTGGCATCTGGTAGAGGCCGCTGCCGCCGATGACGCCGAGCAGTGCACCGCCGCGCTTCATGGGTTCGCCTTTCGCGTCATTGCCGCCTCATACAAGGGATCGAAGAACTCGGGAAATCGTCATCCGTAGTCTCTGCAGCGCGAGATCGCCGGCGAGATCCGCGGCTACTGCACCGGCACTTGCGTCGCGACACGATCTGCCGCGAGCATCGCACCCACCCGCAGCCCGGCGATGAATTGCGCCGTCGGTCCCGACTCGATCTCGAGCACGGCAACCGGCGGCAGCAACTCGCCGTCGACCGTGTAGGCCTGCGGCTCGACGAACTCGACGCGCACATAGCGGGCCATGCTGTCGTAGAGCGTGGACAGGCCTGCGGGAAAGCCGCGCCAGAAATGTCCGAGGCGCGACAGGAGCTGGCCTGGCGTCGGGTCGCCTGCCAACAGGTGGAAGTAGCCGTGCTTGCGGCCGCTCAGATAGAAGGGCCGCACGCCGAGGCCGATGTGCGTGGCGCTGCTGGCCAGGATCAGCGTGAAAGCGCCGAACGGCAGTGGCGTCTCGTCGCAGCGCGCGCGGCCTGGAATGCGCGGCACGACCTGGTTGATGAAGTCGGTGCGCGCAAGCCATGAGATGCCGCAGCGAATCAGCAAGGCGGCAGCCGTGGCTGGGCTCGGCCGCTCGGCCGCGTAGTACTTGTCGAGGAAGTGAGTGATCAGGCCCGCGCCGACGATGGAGCCGTAGACCGAGCCGTTCACGCAAAGCAGCGGACGCTCGACGATCTGCCAGCGGCCGCCGCCGCGGTATTCGTCCATGACCCGGCTCATCATCACCTCGGGGCGTGCGGCGCCGCCGACGCTGCGTGCGATGTTGTTGATGGTGCCGCCGCGCAGCGCGACGAACATCGGCAGCCGATCGGCGCCCCAGATCTCGATGGCACGCGAGACCACGTAGCACATCGACCCATCGCCGCCGCTGACCGCGACGATCCCGAAATCGCGGTCGTGAAAGCTTCGCAAGCCGCGATCGAGCTCATTCAGGTCCTGCGTCACGAGCACGTCGCCGTCATCGCCCACGATGGTGGCCAGACGCTGCGCCGTGCCGGGGCGGCGCCGGTTTCCGCTCGCGTGCGGGTTGATGATGACGCCGACGCCCGGCATGGGTCAGCTCCGCATGGCGGCAAGGCCGCGAACTCGTCGTCGAACGCCGCCTGGGCTGTACATGGTGGCGAGGCGGCCGCAGATTCCGGCGATGGACGCGACGTCATCCATGGCGCCGCTCAGCCCCGCGTGGCCGCAAGCTGACCGCACGCCGCCGCGATGTCGCGCCCGCGGCTGACGCGCACGGTGGTGTGAATGCCAGCGTCCAGCAGGCGTTCCTGGAACGCCGACACCGTTTGCTCGGACGGACAGCGGAAGCCCGATCCTTCGAACTCGTTGAACGGGATGAGATTGACCTTGACCGCCACGCCGCGCAGCAGGCGCACGATGGCGTCGGCGTCCTCGACCGCATCGTTGACGCCTTCGAGCAGCGTGTATTCGAACGTGATGCGCTTGCGCCGAGGCAGGCCGAGGCGCTTGCACGCGCCGATCAGCGTCTCCAGAGGATAGCGGCGGTTGATCGGCATGAGTTCGTCGCGAATCTCGTTGCGCGCAGAGCCGAGCGAGATCGCGATGTGGACATCGGTATCGGCGACCAGCCGCTCCATCTGCGGCACCAGCCCGGCCGTGGAGACGGTGATGCGGCGCGGGGAGATGCCCAGTCCCCAGCGCGCCGTCATGATCTCGATGGCGCGCACCAGGCGATCGTAGTTGGCCAGGGGCTCGCCCATGCCCATGAAGACGTAGTTCGTCAGCGGGTGCGGATCTGCGATCTGGCGCGCCATCATCACTTGGCAGACGATTTCATACGGCTCCAGGTTGCGCACCAGGCCCAGGCGAGCGGTGGCGCAGAACGCACAGTCCAGGGCGCATCCGACCTGAGAAGAGATGCACAGGGTGATGCGGTCTTCGCGAGGGATGAGCACGCTCTCGACCACGCGTGCATCGGCCAGCCCGACCAGCATCTTGCGCGTATCGTCGCACGAATGCTGCAGGAGGGCCTGTTCGGGAATGCCGGTGTCGAAGTCCTCTTCGAGCGCCTCGCGCACGGCGGCCGGGAGGTTGTGCATTTCCGCGACCGGCGTCAGCGGCCGGTTGTAGAGCCAGCCGACCACCTGCGAGGAGCGGTAGGGTTCGAAGCCGCGCGCCGCAGACCAGGCTGTGACCTCGTCGAGAGTCAGCGAGCGGACGTTCTGCTTCTTGCGCGCGACGGGCATGGTACGAACCGGGACGGGGTCGCTCGTGAGCGCGAGCTGCGCCTGTGGCCTGCCCGCCATCATCTCCCAACGAGGCTCGTTCAGCGACTCTGGAGCTCGAGCGCGTTGAAGAAGTAGCCGATCTCGAAGGCCGCCGTGTCGGGGCCGTCCGACCCGTGTGCGGCATTGCGCTCGATGTTGGTACCGTAGAGCTTGCGCACGGTTCCGTCCGTGGCCTTGGCAGGGTCGGTGGCGCCGAGCAGCTCGCGGTGCTTGAGGATCGCGCCCTCACCTTCCAGGACGGAGACGACCACGGGCCCCTCCGTCATGAACGTGCACAGGTCGCCGAAGAACGGCCGCTCCTTGTGGACGGCGTAGAAGCCTTCGGCCTGCGGGCGGGTCAGGCGAATCATCTTGGTCGCGACGACCTTCAGGCCGCCGTTCTCGAAGATGGAAAGCACGCCGCCGATCGCGTTCTTGGCGACCGCGTCGGGCTTGACGATGGAGAGAGTGCGTTCGGTCATGAAGTCTCACCTGTTGGATTGGTTGGGCGTCCTGACCACATTGGTCCGATCGGACCATATTGGGCCATGGCCGCACGGTCAATGAAACTTTCTGCTGTCAAAGCGGGCCTTTCGAGGTGATACGAACGGTTCGACGCACGGGCAGCCCGGTCATCATCACGGTCGACGGCGAACCTGCTGCTCAGATTGTCCCGGTTTCCCCCGGTCCTCGCACACTGACAGCGACCGAGATCGCCACGCATCGAGCGTTGCTGAACGCAGTACGCCGCATGCAGGCCGATGACGAGCCGTTCGATGCCGTGGACCTGATTGCCGAGGGGCGCTCTGGAAAACGACGCCACTCTTCTGACATTGGATCGCGAGATCCGCACGAAGGCGCCGCAAGTGTTTCCCACTCTCCGGATCGCGCCGCTCTGATCAGCGCATCGCCGCGATCATCGTCTCGCCGAGATCGGCTGGCGATGGTGCGACCTTGAGCCCTGCCGCCTCGAGCGCCGCGACCTTCTCTGCTGCCGTGCCCTTGCCGCCCGAGATGATGGCGCCGGCGTGCCCCATACGCTTGCCCGGAGGCGCGGTCTTGCCGGCGATGAAAGCCGCCACCGGCTTCCTCATGTTGGCCTTGATCCACGCCGCAGCATCGATCTCGGCCGCGCCGCCGATCTCGCCGATCATGAACACCGCCTCGGTGTCGGGATCCTCGTTGAACAGCTTCAGCGAATCGATGAAGCCCGTGCCGATGATCGGATCGCCGCCGATGCCGATGCAGGTGGACTGCCCGATACCGCGCTGGGTCAGCTGGTGCACGCATTCGTACGTGAGCGTTCCGCTGCGCGAGATCACGCCGACCTTGCCCGGCTTGTGGATGTAGCCGGGCATGATGCCAACCTTGGCCTGCCCTGGCGTGATCACGCCCGGACAGTTCGGGCCGACCAGGCGCACCGGCCGACCGTCGAGCGCGCGCTTGACCCGGACCATGTCGGCGACCGGGATGCCCTCGGTGATGCAGATGATGAGCGCGATTCCGGCATCGGCCGCCTCCAGGATCGCATCGGCTGCGCCCGGCGGTGGGACGTAGATCACCGAGACGTCGGCGCCGGTGTGCTTCACCGAGTCTTCGACGGTGTCGAAGATCGGCACGCCTTCCCAGTCGCTTCCGCCCTTGCCCGGTCGTACGCCCGCAACCATCTGCGTGCCGTAGTCGCGGCAGCCCTTGAGATGGAACTTGCCGGTCGCGCCCAGGCCCTGGGTCACGACACGGCTCTTCGAAGAAAGCAGAATCGCCATCGCGCCTTCCCTGCCCTTTGCCTACGCGGCTGCGGCGCGCGCCGCTTCGACGGCCTTCTTGGCGCCGTCGGCCATGTCGGCGGCCGTGATGATGTTGAGGCCCGAGCTGCCGATGATGCGGCGACCTTCGTCGACGTTGGTTCCTTCGAGCCGCACCACCAACGGAACGCGCACGCCGACCTGCCTGGAGGCCTCGACCACGCCCTTGGCCAGGACGTCGCACTGCATGATGCCGCCGAAGATGTTGATGAAGACGGCCTTCACGTTGTCGTCGGAGAGGATGATCTTGAACGCCTCGGCGACCTTCTCGGTGGTCGCGCCGCCGCCGACGTCGCAGAAATTGGCCGGTTCGCCGCCGTGATGATGGATGATGTCCATCGTGGCCATGGCAAGGCCCGCGCCGTTGACCATGCAGCCGATGTTGCCGTCCAGTGCGATGTAGCTGAGATCGAACCTGGCTGCCTGGCGCTCCTTCGGGTCTTCCTCGTTCTCGTCACGCAGCTCGCGCACGTCGGCGTGGCGGTAGAGCGCGTTGTCGTCGAACGACACCTTGGCATCCAGCGCCACCAGGCTTCCGTCCCTGGTCTCGACGAGAGGATTCACTTCGATCAGCGAGCAGTCGAGCTCGATGTAGGCGTCGTAGATGCCGTGGAAGAACCTGACCCACTCGCCAATCTTGTCTTCGCGAACGCCCAGACCGAAGGCGAGCTTGCGGGCCTCGTAGTCCTGCAGCCCGATGGCCGGATCGATGCTGACGCGGAAGATCTTCTCGGGCGTCTCCTCGGCCACGCGCTCGATGTCCATGCCGCCGGCGGGACTCGCCATCATGGCTACGCGGCCAATGGAACGGTCGAGCAGGACCGACAGGTACAGCTCGCGGCCGATGTCGCAGCCTTCCTCGAGAAAGACCTGGCTGACGACGCGCCCGCTCGCCCCGGTCTGGCGCGTGACGAGAATCTTTCCGAGCAAGTCGCGGGCGGCGGCTTCCGCATCGGCTGCCGACTTGGCGATGCGAACGCCGCCCTTCCTGTCGTGCTTGGGCAGACCTTCCTTGGCCAGATTGGCGTGGAAGATCTTCTCGGCTTCCTCTTGACTGGCGACGATCGCACCCGCGCCGCGGCCGCCGGCGTGGATCTGCGCCTTGACGACGACGATGGGAGTGCCGAGCTGCTCGGCCACCTTGCGCGCCTGCTCGGCGGTGGTGGCCACCTCGCCGCGAAGCGTGCGCACGCCGTAGCGCGCCAGCAGCTTCTTGCCCTGATACTCATGGACGTTCATCGCGTTTCTTCTTCTCCATCGGCAGCCGGCGGATGCTCAAAGGGACAGTCCCCTTGAACACTTCTTCTCCATTCGCAGCGGGCGGGCCGAATGCCCCTGACGCGGCTCAACCGTAGCGAAGCGAAGGTAGCGGCAAGGGCACTCGGCCCGCCCGCCCCCCGCACCGCGTTCACCCTGCGAGGACCTTGTCGAGCGCGGTGACCAGCTCGTCGACGTGGCTGGCCGAAACGTCGAGATCCTTCTTCTCGGCGTCGGTCAGCTTGAACTCGATGATCTTCTCGACGCCGCCGGCGCCGATCTGCACGGGTACGCCCAGGTAGAAGCCGTTGTAGCCGTACTCGCCTTCCAGGTAGGCCGCGCATGGCAGGATCTTCTTCTGGTCGCGCAGGTACGACTCGGCCATTTGGATGGCCGCAGTGGCCGGCGAGTAGAAGGCCGAGCCGGTCTTGAGCAGCGCCACCACTTCGCCGCCGGCCTTGCGCGTGCGCTCCTCGATCTGGGCGAGGCGATCTTCCTTGATGAAGTCGGTGACGGGCGCGCCGCCGACGGTGCAGGCCGAACGCACCGGAACCATGTCGTCGCCATGTCCGCCGAACACCATCGCCTGCACGCTGTGGACCGAGACGTCGAGCTCGGCAGCGATGAAGGCGCGGTAGCGGGCCGAATCGAGCACGCCCGCCATGCCGACCACGCGGTTCTTGGGGAATCCGGTCTCGCGCTTGCACAGCGTCACCATCGCGTCGAGCGGATTGGAGACGACGATCACGAGCGAGTCGGGCGCGTTCTCGCGAATGCCGGCAGCGACGGCTTTCATGATCTTGGCATTGGTCGCGAGCAGATCGTCGCGGCTCATGCCCGGCTTGCGCGCCAGGCCGGCCGTGATGATGCAGACGTCGGCGCCGGCGATGTCCTTGTAGTCGTTGGTGCCGGTGACCGAGGCGTCGAAGCCCTCGATGGGACCGCCTTCCATCAGGTCGAGCGCCTTGCCCTGCGGCAGCCCTTCGACGACGTCGTACAGGACCACGTCGCCGAGGTGACGGATGAGGGCGAGGTGGGCCAGAGTCCCGCCAATGTTTCCAGCGCCGATCAGCGCAATCTTCTTACGTGCCACAATCTGTCTCCTCTTCAGCGATGGATGGCGCACAGGCGGCGCCGCTGCTGGTCCATGGCCTGTCCGTCGCGGCGGCGGCCGCGGCGACGGTCCATGGAGCAGCGTGATGACCCCGGTCGATGCCGTGCAAACACGCCCGCGAGAGCCGCGCCGCGCTGCGGCACGCTTAACGAGGCCGGATGGGCGAGTCAAAAAACCGGTGCACTAAGTATCGAGACGAACGTAGCTTTCGCGGCGACGCCGTCAGGCCGCGCACTCGCGACGGCTCACGATGGCGACACATCGCCCGGCCCGGACGGCGCGCCGGCCGGCGGTTGCACGCATGATGCGCCGTGTTAGGACGCGCCGCTCGTGCACCAAGGAGCCGACCGCATGAAGAACAAGATCCAGGTGAAGAACCCCGTCGTCGAAATCGACGGCGACGAAATGACGAGGGTCATCTGGGCGTGGATCAAGGAGAAGCTGATTCACCCCTTCCTCGACGTCGATCTTCTCTACTACGACCTCGGCGTTGCCAGCCGCAAGGCCACGGCCGACAAGGTCACCTTCGAAGCCGCGGCCAGGATCAAGGAAGTCGGGGTCGGCGTGAAATGCGCGACGATCACGATGGACAATGCACGCATCAAGGAATTCGGCTACGACCCCACGACCGACCTGTGGCCGTCGCCCAACGGCACGATCCGCAACATCCTCGGCGGCGTGATCTTCCGCGAGCCGATCATCTGTCGGAACGTCCCGCGTCTGGTCCCGGGGTGGACGCAGCCGATCGTCGTCGGCCGCCATGCTTTCGGTGACCAGTACAAGGCCACCGACTTTCGTTTTCCCGGCAAGGGAACGCTCTCGATCAAGTTCGTCGGCGACGACGGCCAGGTGATCGAGCGCGAGGTCTTCAAGGCGCCCGGCAGCGGCGTTGCCCTGGCCATGTACAACCTCGACGAGAGCATCCGCGAGTTCGCGCGTGCGTCGATGAACTACGGCCTGATGAAGAGCTGGCCCGTCTATCTCTCCACCAAGAACACGATCCTGAAAGCCTACGACGGCCGCTTCAAGGAGATTTTCGAGGAGGTCTACACCTCCGAGTTCAAGGATGCCTTCGCCAAGGCAGGGATCACCTACGAGCACCGCCTGATCGACGAC
>DASPNH010000205.1:0-24700 GCA_035626675.1 Binatia bacterium | reverse complement strand
AAGTGCACGAGATCGAGCTCGAGGAGGCTCTGTCGATGATCGATCGCGGCGACATCATCGACGCCAAGACGATCTGCGCCCTGCACCTGGTGGCGCGGCGGCACCGCCGCCGCTAGGAAGCGCGCGTTGCCGTGAGATCAGTGGCATTCGTCACTATTGCAACCTGGGCTTATAACCGCACGCGGTCTAAGCTCTCCTCGATACTAAGCCCGGCTGAGGCAGTTCATGAATGGCGAAGTCATACTTTCTCGTACAATTAGGCCAAACGACGTTAGAGATTGGGTCGCATCCACAGAAAACACGATCACCTTCAAGATCCATAGGGGATCGGAGTTCGCTGTTTTTGCCGAAGCGGCCGCACTCGCTCGAATACACGAGCTGCAAAGCGGTGGAGTAGAGATCCATCTCGACTTCGCTTTTGGCAGCGTTGATGAGTTCGCGACGACGTTCTTTAGCACAGGACTCGGTGCCGTAAGCGGATTGTTCGGTGTCGCACTCATTCTCTCGGCAGGCTCCATTCAATTTCGAGGAGTCGCCGCACATACGACGTTCGCAGACCGAGTTTGGGAAGAAGTCATGAATCGGCAGGCGGACATCACCAGCTACCTAAAAAGACACGTAGTATTCCGCGACCCGGACTATGCACTGCCAAAATGTCTTCCGAGGCGTTCAATCGTTGAATTCCCATTCCCGACTGCGTTCAAGGAGTTTCTTCGTCGAGCGACGAGCGAGATCCCAGAGTTCAAGGGCCGTGGGATTGGGGCAGGGAAATACGAGGATCGGCTTCTCACATTTCTTTATGAGACTGCTCGCAACTCTCATGAACACGCGAGACCTAACGTACCCAATCGGCGGTTGTCGCACATACGCGGCATCACCCTGGAAAAGAGGACTATAGCGGAGCTCTTAAAGTCACCGGGAACACCGCAACTCCTCAACGAATACCTTCTGAAAGTCGACGGAGCAGCTCGCTCGGTCGTGTTGATGTCGGTAAGCGACCTTGGGCCAGGCATTCAGGAAACTCTCCCGAGTTTACAGCTGGAGACCCCGTGGGACCGTTTGGTGCGCGCCATCACCACATCAGCGACGAGCAAACCATCTGGCGGCGATGAAGGTAACAGAGGCCTTGGCCTGCCTAACGTTGTCAACGCCGCACAGCGTCTTCGAGCTTTCCTCTTTTTCTCATCTGCGGGGCAGCAAGCGTACGCCGATTGCAGCCTGCCCGCAGAGAGATTCACGCTAACCCCCTGGCCTGAACCTTCTCCTACGTCTGTCGGTACAGCGATATCACTCCTCTGGCCAATAGTGAATGAATCTGCAGACCAAGAAGAACTGTTCCCACGTCACCAGTAATGCGACCAGGTGCCGTTCATTTCTTCGGTCTGCCTCGACACCCGTCCCCTCTCGAATTGGCGGCGCGGATCAACCGCGTTGACCATGATGTCAAACGAAAAGTCGAAGCATTCGCGTTCCGCGCAACGGAAGCTTTCGCGCGAGATCTTTCGACTTTGGATGCCAGAGAGGCCAGACAAGACGCGATCAAGCGCGCCGCCGGTCGCGATGTCATCTTGACGTTTTTCGACAGCATCGAAGGCCGCCATCGCGCAGTAAACCTTGGCGAGGAATACACAACCGAACTTCCAAACCAAGATATCGACTGGCTCCGTCAACACGAACTCGACAAGGTCATCACCGACAACGCCGACGCCTGCTATCTCACCTCAACAGCCGCGTATCATTTGAAAGCGCCATCAGGCAGCCATTGCGTTCGGTTTCTACGGGTTGGCGATGCTCTACGTACGTTTGAGTCCTTGGAAACGGTCGCCTTCTGGCTCGCCGAGGTGGCGCGACAATCGGCCGCTATCCTTGTCGACACTCCAAGCTTTGCTTCACCGATCCTTCTCGCCGAACGGCTTACTGATACGAATCCGATCGTCGAGTTCCTGCCTGGTCATCCAAGTGATTTCGAAGCGGAGGCCGAAAGAACCCTAGAAGGCCTTTTAAGCCAACTTCCCCTCGATGGTGTACTGACAGTCCTTGTGAGCGTGAGCAGTACTGGTGCCCTAATCGATTCCCTACGATCGATAGTCGAGGGCTTGGGAGGACCAACGGACCGCATCCAGTATGTCAGCCTCTATGCCTTCTCCGACGCCGATAGCTACGGTCGCGTCTTGTGTAGGCTGCGCGACGCCGCAAACAATTCTTCTTCCGATGATTGCTCCCTATGTGCTACCGGCAACAACACGGTCATAGAAATCGACTCACGTGTTTACTTCTACAGAGACCGCAATGAGCAGACCACACGCCCGTTAAGTAAGGATTTCGAAGCAGGCAGCTTATTCATTCGCAGGTATCAGCACGTGGAGGATGCTTTTCGCGTGCATCGCCACGATCGTAACGACCAGCGTCATCACGCGTTCGACATAGACGTCAATTTACTTCTGGACGACACCACATTCCGCGAAAGCTACATCGCTACGCTGGAGACAATACACCGCCCCACAGTGATCGTGGCACCGGAACATGCTAGTGGGCGCGCACTGGCTCGCATTGCGAGCGAGAAATTCGCGGCTAAAGAGGTAATTCACAACGACCTTCGCACAAGCTCGGGTCTCGCTTTACGGGATCGCGAGGCACTTCGGGAGGCTGCGGATATCCTGATCGTCGATGACGTTCTCAACACCGGCACTCGCCTTGATCGTTACAATCGAGCACTCCGCGAAGACTTAGGGGAGTTCCATAGCGTCACATTTCTTGTTGGCATTGCGCGTCCTCAATCGCGAGGTGAATGGGAATCCCATCAGAAGCGGCTAACACAGAGACACAACTGGACGGCCACTCTCAAAAGCGTCGAATCGATTTTCTTGCCAAGATGGAAATCTGACCAATGCCCCTGGTGCCAAGAATACAATATTCTCTCTAGGCTTTCGCAGCGATTTGCTAGGCCCCCGGAATGGCTCACTAAAAGACTGTGGCTGTTGACGCAACGACCGGACGGTATCAGCGACCCTCTCCTGACCTTGCCCGGAACACCGCAGACTCTCGTCGCCGGAACGGGCGCAGTGCCTGGAGAGGGTTTTTCACCGATTTTAACTGTCTTCTCGATAGCTACCGCGTTGCAAAGTCTCCGATCGAAGACTCCGGATGCAGCTCTCACATTCAAAGGGCTTCGTCCGAGACTTCTCGATCTTGGAGTTTTCAACCTTTACACGGAAGGACTTCTCACCGCCGCATTTCTCCGCTCGGCAGATCCTCGGGAATGGTCTGCGGCAACCGCCAGTGATTTGAAAAACCACCTGATCGCGGCCGCGAACGACAGGAAGGAACTGCTGGGCGAGATGTTGGTTCTGGGCGCTCGACGGCCTGACCTGAGATGCACCGGTACGGAATTTGATTCTTTATTCACGCCCGTTTTCGCGGATGCTACCGGTCGCATGCGCGAAATACTCTGCGGCTAACGTTTGCGTTTTCAGTCGCTAGACGTCGAGCGGCTCGTTGTCCTGTCCGCCTACGACCTTCTCGGCAGGCACCACGTGAAGCCGCCGTGAGCGCGGCTGCGCCGCCGGCATCACTGCGGGAGCCGTGCGCAGGAAGTGCTCGAGCTCGTCGATGCGGGCTGCTGCGTCGCGATAGCCGATGTCGACGAGCGTGCGCGTGTACGTCGAATCGAACAGCAGGTAGCTGGTCAGGTCCGCGCTCTGCGCGTCGGGGAAGCCGAGACCGTCCAGGACCAGTCGTACCAGGCGCGGCATGCGATGCACGAAACGCTGAGCCACGAGGGCGAGGTCTTCGGAGGGTGACACGACCAGCGGCTCGATGCGCTTCATCGGCTCGAGCACCTTTCCTCCGGCTTCCTGGGTAGCAGCCATGCTGGTGAAGCCGGGCCGGTCGGCGAGCAGCTCGTTCATGCGCAGCAGATGCTCGACGTCCGCGTCCAGGTGATCGAGGAAGATCGCGTTCATGAAGATGCCGCAGATCTGCGCCAGCGGCGGGCAGCCGAGGTGCGGTCCGCCGAACCCGATGCGCGAGGGCGTTCCGGCTTCCTCGCGCGCCAGCGTGTCGGCCGAGCGCCGCGAGCGTACCCCGAGCGCCAGGATGCGGGTGGCGCCCAGGCGAATGGCAGGGCTGAGCGGTGCGACCAGGCGAAGCGCGCCGTCGCCGAACCACAGGTCGCCTTCGCGCAGGCTGACCTGCACCGGCGGAAACACGATCGGAATGGCCGAAGAAGCGAGCACGTGCCGATGTGTCAGCGTCACCGGAAGCACGACGCGCCGGCTCTTGCTCCACACCGGATGGCCTTCGCGGCCTTCGATGAACGTGAAGGAGCGCCCCGAGTGGTAGCTCGTTGCGGTCAGCGCCACCGCGTAAAGGTGACCGCGCTGGATGGACTCGCCGATGCCCTTGGGCGGGAAGACCGCGCGCAGCATCGTCTCCAGAGGCGAGGTGTCGAAGAGCCCGTGCGTGGTGGTGTGGCCGAACACGCTGCCGAGCACGAAGTCGCCGGTCAGAGAGATGCCGGTGCGCATCAGCGAAAACGCATCGGCGCGAATGACCTGCTCGATGCGCAGCTGCGACCAGACCCTGGCGACGTCCTCGGCGGCCTCGGCGAAGCGCGCACTGCGCGCGGCCAGCACGCTGCCGTTGATCGCGCCGGCGCTGGCGCCGGCGACGATGGCGAACGGGGAGGCGGCATCGGCGAATGCCGGGATCTCGGCGATGCGCTTGAGGACTCCGGCCTGATAGGCGCCGCGGGCGCCGCCGGCCGTCATGACCAGACCTAGCATGGAGAAGCTCCCAGCAAAGGCAGTGCCATCAATGGAGCTTGCCGCGTCGGATACACGGGCGCCGCCGCCAAGACCGTTTTGCCGAGCATTCGGACCGCATTCGTTCGCATCGGGGGCATCATATCCGAGCGAACGTCTCGTTCCATGCGCAGCCGGTCGGCAGTGCGCGAAATTCAGCCTGCGGCAGATCGGCAATGGATGGCCGAGCGCATTCGATGTTGCAGATTGAGACGCTCGGTGTCCGCGCTCCGCTGCGTTGGCGCGGCGTCCCCGCGCTTGTCCACGCGCCGTCGCGTTGGCGGCGCGTCGCGGCGCTTGAGTTCATGTTCAGACGCGAAATTCTTCCGCGCTCTTCCGTTCCCGGCGCCGGCCGTGGTAAGCGGGAGGTCAACCTGCGCCGGGGCGCAGGAACCCGGGCTCTGCCAAGCCGAAGCCCGAGAAGAAATGGAGCGGCCGCCACGGCGCGTCGCTTGGGGGAACAAGATGAAGCTCGAATCGATGCCCGCAGCGCTGCGGGCTCTCGCCGTTTGCGGCGGTCTGGTCGTGGTCGCGTCGGCTCCCGCGAACGCCGCGCTCTCCGTCAGCACGCATGCACCGTCGTTCAATGCGGTGGTGTCGCCATCGTCCAACGTCACCGTCACCTTCGACCAGGCGATCAATCCGGCAAGCGTCAACGACAGCACGTTCCGGGTTTACGGCCGCTCCAGCGGCCCGGCGCGCGGCACCTTCTCCTTCAGCGCAGGCAACACGGTCATCGAGCTGGATCCCGACGAGCCGTTCTCGGCCGGCGAGACGGTGTTCGTCAACCTGTCGGAGGCGCTGACCGCGGCCGACACGACCACGCTCCGCACACAGGGTTTCGCGTTCCAGTTTTCCGTCGAGGTCGTTGCCAGCGCAGGCGACTTCCGTCAGGTGCAGGCGTTCAGCAATCGCACCGGCGGCAACACCCGTATTTACGGCGCATCGCCAGCTGACCTCGACGACGACGGCTACATCGATCTGGCCACCGTCAACGAGGACAGCCACGACGTGCGCGTGTTCCTGAATCGCGGGGATGGCACCGGCCTGTTCCAGAGCATGCTGGCTCCCGAGCCCGTCGGTGTGGAGGCGAGCCCCAGCGAGCCCGGCGACTTCGACAACGACGGCGACATGGACATCGCCACCTCCGCCACCAGCAGCAACGAAGTGACCGTGCTGCTCGGCAACGGCGACGGCACCTTCCCGCCGGGGCAGTTCATCAACGTGGGCCCGGCCAACCACGGCATTGCCGCGCTCGACGTCGACGGCGACGCCGACCTCGACCTGGTCGTCGCCAACGAGAACGGCAACGACCTGTCGCTGATGCTCAACAACGGGGCTGGCGTCTTCGGCAACCCTGTCGACTTCGACGGCGGCGTCGACGGCGAGTACGGGCTGACTGCCAGCGACATGAACGAGGACGGCATCACCGACCTGATCGTCGGCGGCAACGGCAGCCAGGAGATCAACGTGATGCTCGGCAACGGCGACGGCACGTTCACGTCGGCGGGCCCGCACAACAGCGGCGGCGCGACGTGGGTCGTCTCCCTCGCCGACATCGATAGCGACGGCGACCTCGACGTGGCCTCGGCCAACGACGGGACAGGCACGGTCGGCGTGCTCGAGAACGACGGCGACGGAACCTTCGGCTCGGTGACGGTGCTGAATCTCGGACCGCACCTGCCTTCGGTCGACATGGGCGACCTCGACGGCGACGGCGACTCCGACATGGTCGTCTCCAGCTTCGGCGGCGGCTTCTGGCGCCTGTTCCGCAACGACGGAGCCGGCAACTTCACGCAGTGGGGCGACGACATCGTCGCCATCAGCAATCCTTCGTGCTCGGTCATCCTGGACACCGACAACGACGGCGACCTGGACATCGCGCTCTTCGACGAGATCGCCGACGTCGTCTGGATCATGGAGAACAGCCCGCCGTCGCTGTGCAGCCCCACGCCGCAGAGCTGCCGCCAGAGCACGCGCATCGGCGGCGTGAAGCTGTCGATGGAGAACGCGGGCGGCGATTCACAGTCGTTCTCGTGGCAGTGGGGCAGCGGCGAGGCGACGTCGCTCGCCGACTACGGCAACCCGCTGGCAACGGACGACTACGAGCTGTGCATCTACGAGGACGACGTGCTGATCCACGGCCTGAGCATGCCTGCCGGCGACGTCTGTCCCGTCAAGGCGTGCTGGAAGCAGACGGCGACCGCGTGGGGCTACAAGGACAAGCTGCTGACGCCGGCCGGCATCTCCAAGGCCAAGCTCGGATCGGGCGCCGAAGGCAAGGCCAAGATCCAGGTGAAGGGCAAAGGCGTGGTCCTGGATCTGCCGGTGGCTGGCGACATCGAAGGCGTGCTCGACGTCCAGCTCCAGAACACCACCGGCACGAACTGCTGGGGCTCGACCTTCTCACCGCCCTTCGCGCTGCAAGACAACGAGACCCTGCGAGCCATCTCCGACTGACGCAGTGGGGTCAGGTACTGAAAACGCGGTTCTTCTGCGGCGGGTCGCAGAAAAACCGCGGGCTCGGGCCTGACCCCTTCCATGCAGCGGTCGACAGCAGGCGGCGCCCTCGTTACCTTCCGGCGCCATGAGCACCAACGCAGAGAAGGCCTACGCGGTCTTCCAATCCTCCATCGGTAAGGAAGAAGGCGTCGGCGACTGGTTCGAGATCGACCAGACTCGCATCAACCAGTTCGCCGACGTCACCAACGACCACCAGTTCATCCACGTCGATCCCGAAGCGGCGGCAACCACACCGTTCGGAACCACGATCGCGCACGGATTCCTGACGCTGTCGATGCTGACCTGGCTCGACGCGTCCATTCCCAAGCCGCCCGAGCGCTACTCGGGCATGGTCATGGGCGTCAACTACGGCTTCGAGAAGGTGCGCTTCGTCAGCCCCGTGAAAGTCGGCAGGCGTATTCGCTGCCGCAGCGTGCTGGCCAGCGTCGAGCTGAAGGAGCCGTGGGTACAGACCACGCGAACGATGACCGTGGAGATCGAGGGCGAGCCCAAGCCCGCGCTGGTCGCGGACTGGATCACCCGGATCATGTACGGGTGACCAGGCCGCGCGTCGCGGTCGCGCATGTACGGGGGACCAGGCCGCGCGTCGCGGTCGCGCATGTACGGGTGACCAGGCCGCGCGTCGCGGTCGTGCCACACGCGTGACCACGACCCGTCGCTCGCTGGTCTTACACTGCCTTTGGCCTGCCGCTCGACGTAGCCGACTGCGCACCGGCGCCTCGCTCGAACGTGACCGCCATCCGCTGCGTCTGCTCGTCGCAGCGGATGGCCGTCAATCCCCCGCGCAGTTCTCGATCACTCGCCCGTAGAGCTCACACTGGCTGCTGACGCAGTAGACCTTGCAACTGCGTCCCTGCAGCGGCCCGCCGCATGCCGGGCACGACTCCACGTGCGGAACGACCGAGCCTGTTCCCTGGCGAAGGACGGGAGGATCCAATGGCTGAGGCATCACCGGCAGTGTAGGCGCCGCCGGTGCGGGCGACGACTCTGCAGCTGTGCGGGCGCGAAGCCGGACGGCCAGCCACGGGCAGAGAGCGCCCTTACCAGTATGCGCGGCGCCGCGACCAGTGGCCGCACCACGAACTGACGGCGGCGCGGACCGATGGCCCGTCCCGACCTGATAGTAGCGTGCGACCTATGGCCGCATCCCGACCTGACAGTAGCGTGCGATCGATGGCCGCATCCCGACCTGACAGTAGCGTGCGATCGATGGCTGCATCCCGACCCGACAGTAGCGTGCGATCGATGGCCGCATCCGGACCTGACAGTAGCGTGCGACCGATGGCCGCATCCGGACCTGGCAGTAGCGTACGACCGATGGCCGCATCCCGACGTGGCGGCAGCGTGCGACCGATCGCCCCATCTGGCTGACGGCTGCGCGGGGCACGGCTGGCCGCGCGATGCTCGACTTGTCTCCCGCCAACATTCATTGCGTCCTTCAGGAGCACACGTCATGCGAGTAGAAACCGGCCTCCCCCTCGGCAATTGGAGATCCGTCGCCGCCGCCGCACGCAGCGCCGAAGCCGCCGGCTTCGACGGCGTGCTCAGCTACGAGATCGGCCACGATCCCTTCGCACCGCTCGTCATCGCCGCCACCGCCACCGAGCGCGTGCGCCTCGGCACCGCCATCGCCGTCTGCTTTCCGCGCAGTCCGATGGTGATGGCCAACATCGCACGCGATCTGCACGCCGAGAGCGGCGGCCGTTTCACCCTCGGCCTGGGCACGCAGGTGAAGGGACACAACGAGCGCCGCTTCAGCGTGCCATGGACCGCGCCGCTGCCGCGCCTGCGCGAGTACATCGAGGCGTTGCGCGCGATCTGGCGCTGCTGGGAGACAGGCGAAAAGCTCGCCTACGAAGGCAAGCACTACACGTTCACACTGATGACGCCCGAGTTCTCCCCGCCACCAACCGGCCTCGGACCGGTGCCGATCACCATCGCCGCCGTCAAGCCCGCGATGATGGGCCTGGCGGGCCGAATCTGCGACGGCATCCGCCTGCACGGGTTCGCCACGCGCCGGTATCTCGAGACGGTCGCCATGCCGGCGCTCGAAGAAGGCCTTCGCAGCAGCGCACGCGAGCGTGCGAATTTCGAGATCTGGGGCGGCGGCTTCATCGCGACGGGGAAGGACGAGGCGGCCGTCGCGGAGTCGCTCGAAAAGATCCGCTATCGCGTCGCTTTTTATGGATCGACTCGCAGCTACCACGGAGTACTGGAAGTGCACGGCGCCGAGGATCTAGGCAACAAGCTTCACGACATGTCGAAGGCCGGCAAATGGAGAGAGATGGCGCGCGAAGTACCCGACGACCTGCTGCGCGAGTTCGTCGTGGCAGCGACATGGCGCGAGCTGCCCGCCGCCGTCTCGAAGCGCTTCGGCGGAATCACCGACTCGATTACGCTCGACCTTCCCGCAGACATGCCCGTCGAGCAGCGCGATGAATTGCTCGCCGAGCTGAAGGCGATTCCGGCGGCGTTTCGCGGGTTCGCGGCTCGGTAGGGTCGCGGGGGGCTGGAGTCGCGGTGGTGCGCCGTCGCAGCGGTGTTGTGGCGCCGCGGCGATGCGTCGCGGTGTCGCGGCGGTGCTGTGGCGCTGTGTCGCGGTGGTGCGGCGGCGATGTGTCGCGGCGGTGTTGTGTCGCGGCGGTGTTGTGTCGCGGTGTCCCGGTACCGATGTGCCGATGTGCCGATGTGTCGATGTGTCGCAACGCCGATGATCGCGGCGGGCGTCGGGACGCGCCCGGCGACGACGAGCGAGCCGGCCGTAACAGAACACACGCGAATATGACGGAAACAGCATAAAATAAGCCTCCCCCTTATTGCACGCCTCGCACCTATTTGCTAAACTTTCGCTAGTGGTCGAGACGTCCGCATCACCGGATTTGCGACGGGGCCGGCTCCCATTGGCCGGCACGGCGATCGGCCGCGCGCCGCAGCGTCGGTCGCCGTGGCCCGTTTCCAGCCATGCCAGCGCTGTCGCTCCAGAGCTTCTTCGTCGCATCGAATCTGTAGCCTTGGACCGCGCGCTTCTTTCTGCCGCTGCGGCCGACTCGCACCACCGTTACGTGCAGGCCTGCCTGCTTCGTCCATTCATTCGTAAGCGTCATTGGGAGGCGCTCGGCTTCTCATGTCTCGGCGACTACGCGTCCGAACGCCTGGGCCTGAGGAAGCGTACGGTAGAGGAAGACGCGCGCGTCGCCGCAGCGATGGAAAACGTTCCCATGATCCGCGATGCGCTCCTGTCTCGAAGCATCCACTGGACGCACGCGCGCCTGCTGGCCACCGTCGCGACACAGCAGACCGCGGCTGCCTGGCTGGCCCTGGCTCAATCCAGGACGACGCGCGAGTTGGAGAAGCTCGTCAAGCTCGGCGATGCAGCGTTGTCGGCAGCGACCAGTGCCGCAGCGCGATCGGAGGCAACCGGCGATGCAGCGATATCGGAAGTCGCCGCAGATCCAGCGCCGTCGAACGCGACCGGCGATACGGTCGGAACCGGCGACGACGTCCGTCAAACCGCAACCGGCGTCCATCAAGCCGATGCCGACGACGCCGACGCGATGATTCCCTGGTCCGTGACCTGCTCGCGGCGTGGCCGGCAGCTTTTTCGGCAGACGCGGGAGATGGCATCGCGAGTCGCCGGCGCTCACCTTCCTGCATGGGCCGCCATGGAAGCCATCGCTGCTGAAGCCATGGCCGCCGTGCCGCCGGGAACTCGTGCGTCCGCGGTTCCGCTCTCGCACGTGCGAAGCCGCGCACAGACGGAGGAGGCGATTCGCGCGGCCTTCGAGCAGCGCCATGGCACCGCCGACGGTTTCTCCTGGCTCGAGCGCCCCGCCGGCTGCATTCGCGAAGCACGGACCGACCCGCTGCTACGCGATCTCGACGACTGCGACGCGTTCGAGCTCGACGCACGCCTTCGCCTCACGCGACGCGCCGCGCAGCAGTGCGACTCGAAACTGGGCGACCTCCTTCGCAAACTCTCCGACACCGACCACTTCAAGGCGCTCGGCTTCGCCACCATCGACATCTACGTGCGTAGCCGCCTCGGTATCTCGCGGAGCAAGGCGAAGGCGCTGGTGCGACTCGACCGCCAGGCGTCCTCGACCTCGCCGGCGCTCGGCAACGCGTATCGCGACGGTGAGATCTCGACGCTGGCTGCCACCACGCTCCTTCCGGTCCTCGGCGGCGAGCATGACGAGGCCTGGCTCGACCGTGCCCGCAACTTCACGCACCGCAGTCTCGTCGCACAGGTGGGATGGGCGCTCGACAGGATGGACGATCCGCAGTCATCGCGCCAGCAGCCGCCGCCTCCGGCCGATCTCGACGTCATCGCCGACGGCTTGGCACGCGTGGACCGCGACGACGTCCAAATGCGTGCGCAGCTCGACGCTCGTCCTTTGCCTCGCACGGCCCACGTCGGCGCAAAGATCGCTTTCGACGCACCTCGAAGCGTGGCCGAGCTCATCGAGGATGCCATCGAGGCCTATCGGCAGCCGGGCGAACGACGCTGGCAGGCTTTCGAGCGCATCGTCGCGCGCGCGTTCCTGACCTGGACCACCCTTCCCAAGCATCGAGACCCGATCTTCGCGCGCGACAGCTACCGCTGCAGCGTTCCGGGCTGCACTCGCCGCGCCCATCTGGAGGACCACCATCTCCGCTTCCGCTCTCATGGTGGCTCGAATGTGCGGTCCAACCGAACGGCTGTCTGCTACTGGCACCACCGCCTGGCTATTCACGAGCGACACATCCGGGCCAGCGGTTGTGCTCCCGACCAGATCCGCTGGGAACTCGGCTGCCGCGGCCGGAGCAGGCCGCTGATTTGCACGGTGGGAGATCGTTATGTTTATCGATGAGCCGGAACGCGACTCCGCGCTCACGCGCACTCGACCCGCCCTCACGTCTCGAGCAAGGCGACCGCCGTCACGTCTCGCGCGACCGCCCGTGACGTCTCGCCCCATTGCGACCGCCCGTGACGTCTCGCCCCGTTGCGACCGCCCGTGACGTCTCGCCCCGTTGCGACCGCCCGTGACGCTGAACCATTGCGACGGCAGCCACGTCGCGCCCGATGCGACAGCTCCGGCTCGGGCAAGGCCACCGGCCGCTGCAACTCGGACACGGCAACCGCGCCCCGATGCTCCACGCGAAGTCATCTCCTCGTCGCGACCCACGAAGCGCCCGAGCCGCGCGCGACCCGACCGCCACGCGAACCTGGAACTGAAGCCCTGCTCACGCCATATTCTCCGACGCCGCTGCGCTGGCCGCGTGACCTGCCGGCGCGGCCGCGCTCCCAAAGATCAGGAGAAGGCCCAGGACATGACTACCGGAGCACCCGTGCAGGACGTTTCGCGTTACGCCAAGCTCGGCCCCGACCTCGTCAACGAGATCGGCAAGGTCCTCGTCGGACAGGAGCTGATGGTCACCCGTCTGCTGACCGGTCTTCTGGCAGGCGGCCACGTCCTGCTCGAAGGCCTGCCCGGCCTGGCCAAGACCCTGGCGGTGCGCTGCCTGGCCGACGCCATCGACACCGGCTTCTCGCGCATCCAGTTCACGCCCGACATGCTGCCGGCCGACGTCATCGGCACCGAGATCTTCAATCCCAAGGAAGGCACCTACAGCATCAAGAAGGGCCCCATCTTCTCGAACCTCGTGCTGGCCGACGAGATCAACCGTGCACCCGCCAAGGTTCAGGCCGCGCTCCTGGAAGCGATGCAGGAACGGCAGGGCACCATCGGCGGCAAGACCTACAAGATGGACGAGCCGTTCCTGGTGCTGGCCACCCAGAACCCCATCGAGCAGGAAGGCACATACCCTTTGCCCGAAGCCCAGGTCGACCGCTTCATGATGAAGATCAAGGTCGGCTACCCCTCGCGCGACGAGGAGCGCAAGGTCCTCGACCGCATGGGCGGCGCCGTTGCCGAGCCGCACGTCTCCAAGGTCGCTTCGCCTACCGACATTCTCGGCGCCCGCCACGCCGTCGAGCAGGTCTTCGTGGACGAGAAGGTCCGCGACTACATCGTCGACGTCGTGCGCGCCACGCGCGACACCAAGGCCGCCGGCGCTGCCGACCTCGAAGGCGTCATCGAATACGGCGCCAGCCCGCGCGCATCGCTGTGGCTGCTCAAGGGCGCCAAGGCCCACGCCTTCCTGCAGGGCCGCACCTACATCACTCCCCACGACGTCAAGACTCTGGCGCCCGACGTGCTGCGCCACCGCGTCAGCCTCAGCTACGAGGCCGAGGCCGAGGGCCGCAGCACCGATCAGGTCATCGCACGAATCCTCGACACGGTCCTGGTTCCGTAGCGTCGAGCCCGGTGAGCGTCATCGAAGCCCCATGACCGCAGCCGAAATCATCCGGCGCGTTCGCGAGATCCAGGTTCGCACCGGCCGCCAGGTCGCCGACGTGCTGGCCGGAGAGTACGTCTCGGTCTTCAAGGGCGGCGGCATCGAGTTCGAGGAAGTTCGTCCGTACGTCCCCGGCGACGACGTGCGCACCATCGACTGGAACGTCACGGCGCGCACCGGCGAGCCCTTCGTCAAGCGTTTCGTCGAAGAGCGCCAGCTGACCCTCCTGCTGATGGCCGACATCTCGGCCTCGCAGGACTTCGGCTCGGCCTCGCGCTCCAAACGCGAAGCTGCCGCCGAGCTCTGCGCGCTGCTGGCCTTCTCGGCCATCCGCAACGACGACAAGGTCGGCCTGGTGCTGTTCCACGGCGACGTCGAGCAATACATCCCGCCGCGCAAGGGCCAGAAACACGCGCTGCGCGTCGTGCGCGAGGTCCTGGCCCACGGCGAGCTCGAGCATGCGGCCGACGAGCGCGAACGAAGCGGCGGCAGCGCCAACGCCGGCGCGACCGGCGGCGCCAATGTCGGCGCGAGCAGTGGCGCCAACGCCGGCGCGAGCCGCAGCCTCGGCGGCGCGAGCTCTGCCGCAGGCCGCAAAAACGGTGATCGCGCCAACGCCGATAGGGACCGCGACAGCCGCGCCGCCACCGATCCCGCCGCGCCGTTGCTGACGCGCATGCGGCAAGGCGCGCTGCGTTTCCTTCCCGCCGGCGGCCGCCGCCTGCGGCGCGCGCGGCAGGCAACCGACATCTCGCGCGCGATGCGCTTTGCGATGTCGGTGACCAAGCGCAAGGCGGTCTGCTTCGTCGTCAGCGATTTCCTCGACGACGATTTCGAGCGTGCGCTGACCACCGCCAACCAGAAGCACGACGTCATCGCCGTCCTGGTAACCGACCCGCGCGAGATCGAGGTGCCTCCCGTGGGCCTGGTGGCACTGGAAGACGCCGAGTCCGGACGCACCCGTCTCTATGACACCGGATCGGCTGCATTCCGGCGCAAGACTCACGAGCTGGCCTCGCGCCGCGTGACCGACCTGGAGAAGCGCCTGCGCCGCGCCGGCATCGACTTCATCCACATCGACGCTACCGGCTCGGTGGTCGAGCCCATCGTGCGCTTCTTCAAGATGCGCGAGCGGAGGATGCGGCGGTGACTTCCCTCGTCGCACGGGGGCGCCGGACGGGCCCACAGGCCCTGCCGCTACCGCCGCAGGGCCGGCGGTTGAGCCGCGTCAGAGCCTGTGGGCCCGTCCGGCTTGCGGCGTCGATGGCCGTCGTCGTCGTGACGGCCGCAAATGCACTCGCAGCCGAAGCCGTCGATCCGCAGACGGACCGGCCGATCACATCGGCAGGCGTGATCGAGAAGACGGCCGAGCTCGGCCCGGTCAAAGCCGTCGTCCGCCTGGAGCCGGACAAGCCGGTCATCGGCGATGCGGTCAACGTCACCGTCGAGGTCACCGCCGAGGACGGCATCGATCTTCTCATGCCCGAGTTCGGCCAGTCGCTGGACCGCTTCGCGATCCGCGAGTTCGTGCCCAAGGAAACCGTCGACGACAAGGGCAGGACGGTTTCGACCCAGCGCTACGTTCTGGAGCCGCCGTCGTCGGGTCCGCAGAGCATTCCGCCTCTGATGATCGAGTTCGTCGACCGCCGCCCCGGCCAGCGGCCGGCGCCCGAAGGCGAGGACGCCTACGAGATCGTCACCGAGCGCATTCCCTTCGAGGTCGCCTCGGTGGTGCCGCAAAACGCGGGCACCGAGCTCAAGCCCGCACGCGGCCGGCTCGAGCCGCTGCGAGAGCCCGGCAGCGCCTGGCCGTGGATCGCGGCGCTTGCGGTGCTGGCCGCCATCGCCGCGCCGCTACTGTATCGCTACATCGCCGCTGCGCGCGTTCGCGAGCGCCGCCGCAGTGCCTACGAGGTCGCGCGCGCCCGTCTGGACGCCCTGCTCTCACGCGGCGCGCCGACGCAGCCGCAGGCCATCGACGCGTTCTTCGTCGAGCTGACGGCCATCATCCGTCGCTACCTCGAAGACCACTTCGAGCTGCGCGCTCCCGAGCTGACCACCGAGGAATTCCTGAACGTCGCCAGCGCCTCGCCCGATCTCAGCGAGGACCACCAGCGCTTCCTGCGCGACTTCCTGCGCCGCGCCGACATGGTCAAGTTCGCGCGCTTCATTCCTTCGCCCGCCGACATCGAGAGCGCCTCGCAGGCAGCTTCGCGCTTCCTGGATCAGACGCGCGCCGCCGCGCATGCCGCGTCCGCCTCCCCACCCATGTCTGCCCACGGAGCAGCGCATGCCTGACATCGAGCTGCGCGACCCCCTGTTCCTGCTGGCCGGTCTGCTTGCGCCGCTGGTCTATCTGCTCGCCGCGCGCCTGCCCTCGGTCCTGGTCTACTCCGACCTGACCCACGCCGACTCGGCGCCGCGCTCGCTGCGCGCACGTCTGGCCAGTGTGCCGGCACTGCTGCTGGCACTGGCGACCCTGGTGCTGTCGATAGCTCTTGCCGGGCCGCGCACGGGCGACGCCACCACGCACGTCAGCAAGGAAGGCATCGCGCTCGTTCTGTCCGTGGACCGCTCCGGCTCCATGAACGCACGGGACTTCGTGGCCGGCGACGCCTCGGTCAGCCGCTTCGACGCCGTCCGCAATGTCATCCACGAGTTCGTCGAAGGCGGCGAAGCGGGACAGGGACGCGAAGGCGATCTCATGGGCCTGGTCGTCTTCGGTACGTTCGCCGACGGCCTGTGCCCGCTGACGCTCGACCACGCCAACCTCCTCAACATCCTGGACGAAGTGAAGATCGCGACCGAGGCGACCGAGGCCGCCACCGCCGTGGGCGAAGGCCTCGGCCTGGCCATCGAGCGCCTGCGCGAGCATCCGGCCAAATCCAAGGTCGTCATCCTGCTGACCGACGGCGTCAACAACGCCGGCGTCATCGATCCGCTGCAGGCGGCCAAGCTCGCCGCCGACAACAACATCAAGGTCTACACCATCGCCGCCGGCACCAACGGCTTCGCGCCCATCCCCATCACCGGCGCCGACGGACGCGAGTACCTGCGCCGCGTCTACGTCGAGATGGACAAGGAAACGATGGAGGAGATCGCCAAGATCACCGGCGGTCGCTACTTCCACGCGCGCGACGTCGAAGGCCTGAAGGAGGTCTACAAGGAGATCGACCGGCTCGAACGAACCGAGGTCAGCGAGGTCCGCTACCTGCAGTACCGCGAGCACTATCCGGTGCTCGTCCTGCTCGCGCTGATGCTTGCCGCCACCGCCGCCCTCGCCTCCGGCACCGTCCTGCGGAGACTGCCCTAGCCATGGACTTTCGCTTCGCAGAGCCGTCCTGGTCCGTTCTGCTCTGGCTCGTGCTCGGCCTGACCGCGTTGCTGCTGTGGCTCGACGCTCGCGGTGCCGGCGCCCTCACCCGCTTCCTCTCGCCCGTCATGCAGGCACGCCTGGTGCGCGCCCCGGGCGCTGCGCGGCGGCGCACCAGCATCGTCCTGCTCGGCCTGTCCTTCCTGTTCATGGTCCTGGCACTGATGCGACCGCAGTGGGGCGTGCAGTTCGTGGCCACGCCGCGCGTCGGCGCCGAGATCATGGTCGCGCTCGACGTCAGCAACTCGATGCTCGCCGAGGACGTCGCACCCAACCGCCTGGAGCGCGCCAAGGCCGAGCTTCGCGACCTTCTGACCTATCTGCACGGCGACAGCGTGGGCCTGATCGCCTTTGCGGGCCGCGCAACCGTGCTGGCACCGCTGACGCCGGACTTCTCTTTCCTGCGGCTGGTGCTGGACTCGGCCGGTCCGCGCAGCGTCTCGCGCGGCGGCACGCGTCTGGAAGAGCCCATCCGCAAGGCCGTGGCCGGCTTTGCCGGAGCAGGCGCAGTCTCGCGCTCGATCATCCTCATCACCGACGGCGAGGATCACGACTCCTTCCCTGTCGAAGCCGCCAAGGAAGCCGCCGAGCGCGGCGTCAAGATCCTGGCCATCGGCTTCGGCGACGAGAACGGCAGCGAGATCCGCATCACCGATCCGCAAACCGGCGCGCGCAAGCCTCTTCGCGACGGCAACGGCAAGCCCGTCATCAGCCGCCTGGACGGCGACCTGCTGCGCGAGATCGCCCTTGCCACCGGCGGCGCCTACATCCCGGCCGGCACCGGCGTCCTCGACCTTCAGTCCATCTACGATCGGCACATCGCAGGCCTGACCCGAGGCGAGCTGGACGGCCAGAACCGGACCATCCGCAACGAGGCCTACCAGTGGGCGGTGCTGCTTGCCGTCATGTTCCTCGTCGCCTCGGTGGCGGCCTCAGGAAGCGGACGCGCGCGACGCATGCACGCGGCCGCGACATCGGCGGCGACGGCGGCCGGGATGATCCTGCTCGCGTCGACGCTCTTGGCAGCCCCGCGGCAGGCGGCGGCGCAGCAGCACGCGCCCGCGCCCGAGCCAGGTCTTGCCGTCGACGACGGCACTGCACACGGCGAGCCGGGCGAAGAATCGCCGCCCGCCGGCACGGGCGAAACCGATTACGCCGAGCCTGCCAAGCCGCCGCAGGACACGCGGCCGCCGCGCGAGATCTACAACGAAGGGCTGGCCAAGCTCGAAGCCGGCGACCTTGCGGCTGCCGCCGAGGCGCTCGAGTCGGCGCGCAGCAAGGCGCGCCTGGACAACGAGCTTCGCGTCAAGGCCACCTACAACCTGGGCATCGTCGAGACGCGCGTGGCCGACTCCAAGCTCGAGTCCCAGCCCGAAGAGGCTCTGGCCTCGCTCGAGCGCGCGGCAGCCTGGTTCCGCGACGCGGTCTCCCTGGACGAGAAGGACCAGGACGCCCGCTACAACCTCGAGCTCGTCCTGCGCCGCGCCCTCGTCCTGGCCGACGCCATCGCCAAGAAGAAGGAGAAGTCGCTCCTGGACGACCTGATGGCGCTCATGGAAGAGCAGCGCACGTTCCTGGCCGGTTTGCGCGAGACCATGCAGCAGAGCGACCCCGCCGACGCTCACGCCGACGAGAAGCTGCGGCGCGCCTATCGCACCCTGGCCTCGCGCCAGCTCGAGCTCGGCTCCACCGCCGAGGACCTGAGCGACCGCGCCGGGGCCGAGCGCGACACCATCGCCGCGAAGCCCGCCGATCAGCAGACGCCCGAAGACGCGATGCATGCCGCTCGACTCACGGGCGTTCTCGAGTACCTGCATCGCGCCCGCGAACGCATCGGCCAGGCTCGCGGCCGCCTGCGCCGCATCGAAGGCGAAGGCGCCTACCGCGCGGGCTCGTCGGTGCTGACCGAGCTCAAGCGTGCGCGCGATCAGCTGCTCGATCCGGTCCAGGTGCTCGACGTTCTGATCCAGGACACGCTCGAGATGGCGCGCCTGTCCGGTGCCAAGGCTGCGTTGGATGCCGGCAGCACCGAGATCGAGCCGCAAAAGTGGCTGACCAACGATTTCCTGGCTGATAGCGCCGCCGGCATGCGCGAGCGCGTCGAGCAGCTCCATCATCAGTTCGTCGCCGGCGTCGCGCAGGCCGACGCGCAAAAGAACTCGGGCGAGCAGCTGCCGCCCGAGCACGAGCCGTTCCTGCAGCGCGTGCGCGAAGCCGAGCCGCATCTGGGCAAGGCCGTCGAAGGTCTGGCCAACGCCAAGCCGCCGCTCGAAAGCGGACGCGTGCAGGAGTCGCTCCAGCACCAGTATGCGGCGCTCGAGTCGCTGGCGGCGGCGCGCGAGCGGTTCCTGGACTTCCGGCGTCTGGTCGAGCTGCTCGCGCAGGACGAGCAGCGCATCGAAGGCGTGATCACGCCCAAGGAAGGCGCAACCGACGAAGCGCTGGCAGAGTACGCGCCAATGGCGCTGGAAGTGCAGCAGTCCAACGTCGAACGCGGCAGGCGCGCCGAGCAGACGCTCGAAGAGCAGCTGGCGGCCGCAACCACTGCCATGCAGGCCGCCGAAGCGGCAGCGCAGCAGCAGCAGCAGGGCGCCGACCCCAACGCGCCCGCCGCTCCGCCCGATCAGAAGGCCGCGATGGAGAAGCAGCGTCTGGAGCTCGCCAGGCCGCTGCTGGCAGCCGCGCGTACCGCCATGGACGAGGCCGCTGCGCGTCTGTCCGAGGCGGCAGCGGCCGCGTCCTCGGGCATCGTCGACTGGACGCCGCCGCGCGCCGCGGTACGCAATGCGGTCGAGCGCATCGAGGATGTGCGCCGCCTGTTCTTCTCCGTCATCGAGCATCTGCAGGAGCTGGCGCGCCGCCAGGTCGAGCTCGGCGATTCCACCGAGGAAGTCTCGGCGCTTGCCGCGAGCGCTCCCGACAAGGACTACGCCGACCGCGCCGGCCCTCTGGGCGCGCGCCAGCAGACCCTGGCACAGACCGCCGGCCCCATCGCCCAGGCGCTGCGGACGCAATCACAGCAGCCGCTGCCGCCCGAGGCGCAGGGCCAGGTGCCCGAGGATTTCCCGCAGCGACTGGCGCAGGCCGCCGATCACGTCGATGCTGCAGCCACGCAGATGGAAGGCGCGATGCAGGGCCTCTCGGTCAATCCTCCGACCTTTCCGCAGGTTCGCGAGCAGCAGAACGCCGCCGTGCAATCGCTGGCCGAAGCGCTGCGCCTGCTGCAGCCGCCGCAAGAGCAGGAGCAGCAGCAGGAACAACAGGAGCAGCAAGAGGAGCAGCAGCAGCAAGAGCAGCAGGACCCGCAACAGCAGCAAGGCGGCCAGCAGCAGCAGCAGGCCGGCCAGGAAGCCGCCGATCCGGCTCAGCTCCTGCAAGGCATCCGCGACCGCGATGCCAAGCGCCGCGCGGAGAAGGACAAGGGCGGGCAGAAGTACGACCCGGTCGAGAAGGACTGGTAGTGCGGCTTCGTCGCATCACGGCAGCTCTGGTCTTGCTGCTCGCATCTGCGACCGGCGCGCTGGCGCAGCAGGCTGTCATCCAGGTCGCACAGGGACCGTACTACGTGCAGGCGCCGATCGATCTGCAGGTGGTTGCCGACGGCTTCGATGAGGAGCCGCAGCCCGAAGTCAGCGTCGATCCGCCGCGTGCCGGCAAGCTCGAGTTCGTGCAGGCGCGTCCGCAGATCTCGAGCTTCATGCAGATCATCAACGGCCAGGTCACGCAGCGAAAGGACGTGCGCTACGCCTTCGTCTTCCGCTTCACCGCCGACAAGCCCGGCCGCTACGAGATCGGTCCGGTGCGCCTGACCCAGGGTGCCAAGAGCGCCGAGACCAAGACGCTGGCGGTAACCGTCGGCGAGGTTCCCGAAGCGCCCGGCCAGCGCCTGCGAGTGGTGCTGCCGCAGGAGCGCATCTTCATCGGCGAGCGCGTTCCCGTCACCGTCGAATGGTGGACCGAGAGCGGCCTTGCCGAGCGCCTCTTCAATCAGAGCCTGATCGTTCCGCTCTTCGAGCGCACCAACGAGTTCCAGTTCCTGGATGCCGAGCGCCAGCCATCGCGCATCGTGATCAACATCAACACCGCCAGCGGCCCCGTCGATTTCCCCGCCGACGTGCGGCAGGTGACCGAGGGCGGCAAGCAGTGGGTCGTGCGCAGCGTCACGCGCACCATGATCCCGGTGGCCTCGGGCACGTTCGATCTGCCGCCGGCAACGCTGCTGGTGGACGAGGCTACCGGCTGGCGCCGCGACTTCTTCGGCTCGCGCGTCCCGACGCAGACGCGCAAGCTGCGCGTGACTTCGGAGGCGCGGCCCCTGGTCATCGAGCCGGTTCCCGCAGCCGGCAGACCGCCCAGCTTTGCCGGCGCCATCGGCGAGGGTTTCAGCCTGGACGTCACCGCAGACCGCACCGTCCTGCAGGCCGGAGATCCGGTGAAGCTGACGCTGACCCTGCGCGGCGCAGGCTCGCTGGAATCGGCCTCGCTGCCGCCGCTGTCCTCGGCCGGACTTCCGCCCGGAAAGTTTCGCGTTCCCGACAGCGCGCCGAGCGGCGTCGTCGACGGCGGTGCCAAGAGGTTCGAAGCCACTGTGCGCGTTCTCGACCCGAGCGTGCGCGAGATCCCGCCCATCGAGTATTCGTGGTTCGACCCCAAGACCGCCAGCTATCAGACCACGCGCTCGCAGCCGATCGCGCTGTCGGTGCGCGCCGCCGAGGTGGTCGGGGCCGGCGACGTCGTCAGCGCGACGCCGCAGGCGCAACCGCCCTCGCAGGACGAGACCAGGGAGGCCAGGCCGGCTGAGGCTTCCAAGGAGCGGCGCAGCTTTACCCTGACCGGCGCCGACCTCTCGATCGAAACCGACACGGCTCGCCTCGCCTCCGCATCCGCATCGCCGCTGGCGTCGGCGGCGCTGCGCTGGTTCGCCTATGTCGCCGGCGTTCTGGCGCTGGCGGCCGGACTGCTCGTGCAGCGCCGCCGGCAGATCGATCCCGCGCAGGCCCGTCTTGCGCGCTCGATGAAGACCGAGCGCGGCCACGTCGCCGCCGCACCCACCGCGCGCGAGATGGCCGACGCCCTGCGCCGCATGGCAGCGGCTCGCCCCGAGACGCGGCCTGCCGAGCTCGATGCGATCCTTCGAAGCTGCGACGAGATCGTGTTCGCGCCGGGCGGCGCCGCCGCTCCGGTGCCTGCCGAGCTGCGCAGACGCGCGCTGGCAGCGGCAGACGAGATGGCGAGGGCCGCGGCATGAAGCGACGATCGCGTGCAGTGCTACGGCAGCGGCTACGACGGTCGGGGATCGCCAGCACCGCTCTGCGCGCGCACACGACAGTTCTCGCCGCCACGCTGGGCATGATGCTGCTGGCCCAAGGCGCGCCAGCGCAGCCCCCGCCGGCCGAACAGCCTGCGCGTACCGCGCCCGAAGCCGCGGCGTCGGCCTCCACGACGCTCGAGCAGGCCATCGCTGCCTACGACGCCGCGCAGGAGATCACCGGTCGTGACGAGCGCCGCGCAGCCTTCACGCGCGCCGAGCGCCTCTTCACCGCCGCCGCGCAGGCGGGTGCGGCCAGTGCCGACCTGTACGCCAACATCGGCACCGCTGCGCTGCAGGCGGAAAACCTAGGCTCGGCGATCCTCGCCTATCGCCGCGCGTTGAGGTTGGATCCGGACCATCGCCGCGCCTCACAGAACCTGCAGCACGCGCGCACGCTGTTGCCGTCGTGGGTGCCGCGCCCGGAGACGGGCGGCATTCTGGACAGCTTCTTCGCATGGACCCGCACGATGTCGGATGCCGAGCGCGCCGGCGGTGCCGCCCTGGCATTTCTGCTCGGAGCCGTGCTTCTGGGTTCGGGAACCGCACTGCAGAGTGCGATGCTGCGTGCGTTCGCGACGCTGCCGCTGCTGTTGTGGGCGGTGCTGCTCGCCTCGGCAGTGACCGCGGGCGCCGAAGGCGATGCGGCCGTGGTCGTCGCCGACGACGTCATCGCCCGCGCATCGGACTCGCGTAACGCGCCGGCGCGCTTCGCCGAGCCACTGCCGGCAGGAACGGAAGTCCGCATCGACGAGCGCCGCGACGACTGGGTTCGCGTCACCCTGGCCGACGGCCGGGATGCGTGGATGCCGGCGGCAAGCGTCGAGCTGGCGCGCTAGACATCGCCGCCCGCTCGGCGTTCCGGTCTTCGGGGCACCGGTCCCTAGGTCCAGCTTCATCCATCGCGGCACTTGACGCGTGAATCCCGATTCACTAGTTTGTGAATCAGGATTCACGTCACCTTGCCGCGGCGCGGCCGCGCAGGAGGAAGGACATGTCCAGCTCGACCGCCCTTGCCGACGACTTCACGGTCATCCGGCGCTTCTTCGATCACATCGACAATCGCACCACCGACACCGGCACCGTCACCTGGCGCGAGCCGGTCGCCAACTACACGTCGCCCGAGCGGCTCGCCGCCGAGCTCGCGCTCATGCGACGCCATCCCACTCCGTTCTGTCCGTCCGCTGCCCTGCCCGACCTCGGCTCCTATGTCGCCCGCAGCGCCGCCGGCATCCCGCTGCTGGTGGTTCGCGGAAGCGATGGCCGCGTGCGCGCATTCCGCAACGCCTGCCGCCACCGCGGCGCGCAGGTCGCTGCCGGCGCCGGCTGCGACAAGGCCTTCCAGTGCCGCTACCACGGCTGGACCTACGGCACCGACGGCGCTCTCCTGCACGTCCCGCACGAGCATGGCTTTCCCGGCCTCGACAAGAGCGAGCGCGGCCTGGTTGCCGTCACGTGCGTGGAGCGTCGCGGCATCGTCTTCGTCACGCAGGATGAGCCTGCGCTGGCGCCGTCACCGCCGCTGGAGGCGCTGCCGCCGCTGATCGACTCGAGCTACCGCGCCATGCGCGTCGAAGCGGTGGAAAATCCGGTCGAGGCCAACTGGAAAGTGGTGGTGGAAAGCTTCCTGGAGGGCTACCACATCCGCTCCACCCACCGCGAGACTTTCTACCCGCTACAGTACGACAACCTCAACGTCATCGAGAGCTTCGGCAACAACTCGCGCGTGGCCTTCCCCTACCGCTCCATCAACAAGTATCGCAACGCGCCGCCGCACGAGCATTCGTCCGACGGAACGCTGACCTACGTCTATCACCTGTTCCCCAACGCCATGGTCGCGACGTTCCCCGGCCGCATCTTCATGGTCGTGATCGAGCCGATCTCGCTCGAGCGTTCGTGCATCCTGACCTATCTCACCACCGCGCACGCAGCCGGCGACGACGAGGCCGAAGAGCGCATGACGAGCGCCTCCCAGCTCGTCGATGCCGGCGGCGCCGAGGACCGCGCCATGACCGAGGCGATCCAGCGCGGAATGGCCACGGGCGCCAACCAGTTCTTCGAGTACGGCCTGTTCGAGAGCGCCATCGTCCATTTCCACCGCACTCTCGGCGCCGCGCTCGGCGAGGCGCGCCAGGCACACGGCGCATGAGCACTCGCGCACGATCGAAGAAGCGCGGAAGCGGCGCGCCGCGCCAGACCACGCGCGAGCGTCTGGTCGAAGCCGCGCGCCAGCTTCTCGAGGAAGGCGGCTACGCGGCGGCCTCGGTGCAGGCCATCGCGGCGCGCACCGGCGTGGCGGCCGGCGCCATGTACCGTCACTTCCCCTCCAAGGCCGATCTGTTCGTCGAGGTCTTT